>CALMVN010000323.1 GCA_937873225.1 uncultured Acetobacteraceae bacterium | reverse complement strand
CACCGGCGGGGTGCCGGCGGCGCCCGCCCCAGCGCCCGCAGCCCCTGCCGACACCGGCTCGTCGCCGCTGCAGCTGGCCCGCACCTACCTGTCGCCGATCCTGTCTCCGCTGGCGACGCTAGGCATCGTGTTCGTGGTGGCGGTGTTCGCGCTGCTGCAGCGCGAGGACCTGCGCGACCGGCTGATCCGGCTGGTGGGCTCGGACGACCTCCATCGCACCACGCTGGCGATCGACGACGGCGGCCGCCGCCTGAGCCGCTACTTCGTCACCCAGCTCAGCATCAACACCCTGTTCGGCGTGGTGATCGGCACCGGCCTGCTGATCATCGGGGTCCCGAACCCGGTGCTGTGGGGCATCCTGTCCGGCCTGCTTCGCTTCGTGCCCTATGTCGGCTCCTTCATCTCCGCCGTGCTGCCGATGGGCCTGGCCGCCGCGGTCGAGCCCGGCTGGTCCATGGTGATCTGGACCGCGGTGCTCTACGTCGTGGTGGAAGGCGTGACCGGGCAGGTGATCGAGCCGATGGTCTACGGCCACGCCACCGGGCTGTCGCCGTTCTCCGTGGTGGTGGCGGCGATCTTCTGGTCCTGGGTGTGGGGGCCGGTGGGGCTGATCCTGTCCACCCCGCTCACCCTGTGCCTGGTGGTGATGGGCCGGCACGTGAAGCGGCTGGAGTTCCTCGACGTCATGCTGGGCGACCGTCCGGCGCTGACCCCGGTGGAAAGCTTCTACCAGCGCATCCTGGCCGGCGACGCCGACGAGGCGCAGGACCACGCCGAAACCCTGCTGCGCGAATGCTCGCTCACCGCCTACTACGACGAGGTGGCGCTCAAGGGCATGCAGCTCGCCGCCAACGATGCCCGTCGCGGCACCCTGGGCAACGACCAGCTCGAACGGGTCAAGTCGACCATCAAGTCGCTGGTGGACGGCCTCGCCGGCCAGGAGGACGAGCTGCCGCCGCCGCCGAAGCGCGGCAAGGAGGCGGTGGAGCCGCGGGACGACGAGCAGCTGCATTCCCATCCCCACCCCGACAGCGTGGAAGGCGACACGCACAGCCTGCCGCCGGTCTGGCGCGGTCCGGGCGCCGTGCTGTGCATCGCCGGGCGCGGCCCGCTGGACGAGGCGGCGTCGGCGATCCTGGCGCAGCTGGTCGGCAAGCACGGCCTGGGCTCGCGGCTGGTCGGCTACGGCGAGGTGTCGCGGGAGCGGGTCGAGACGCTGGACGTGTCCGGCGTGGCGATGGCCTGCATCTCCTACCTCGACATCAGCGGCAGCCCGTCGCACCTGCGCTACCTGATGCAGCGGCTGCGCCAGCGCCTGCCGCGCGGCACGCCGGTCCTGGTCGGGCTGTGGCCGGCGGAGGACTCTACCCTGACCGACGCGGCGGTGCAGCGCTCGATCGGCGCCGACTACTTCACCAGCTCGCTGGCCGAAGCGGTGACCGACTGCGTCGAGGCCGCCCGCAAGGCCGGAGCCGCCCTGGCGGCGTGAACAACGTTCACGCCCCGGTCACGGCTTGGGCGGTCCCGGCCTCACTCCCCGGCGAGGCGCAACCCGAACTGCTGCGCGAGCTGGCTGCGATAGGCGCGCTGGCGCATGCGGTCGGCGTCCAGGATCGCAGGCCCGCGCCCGATCAGCCGGTGGATGCGCGCGACCTCGCCAAGGTGCTTCTGCGCCGCGAGGCGGTGCGTGGTGCTGTCGCCGTGCCGGCGGTGGATGTTCAGCGGCTCCGCGACGTAGGCCACCTGGGCGCCGGGCTGGTCGAGCAGCTCGATGTAGAGGCGCCAGTCGCCGGCGACGCGGAACGTCAGCAGCTCGTCGCCCAGCCGGGCCAGCGCGGCGCGCAGCGCGTGGCGCTCGAACAGCACGCCGCTGGCGTTCAGGATCAGGTTGCGCTCGCCGAGGCAGGCGCGCACGAAGGCCGGCCCCTCGTGCAGCCCGTCGCTGTCCAGCGTGGTGCCGGCGGTGGTGGCGTAGTACGGCTTGTAGCTGTCCGAAACGGTGGCGCCGTCGGCGTCCACGGCGCGGCTGTCGCAGAACGCCATCACCGCGCGCGGCGCGTTGTCCAGCGCCTGGGCCAGCGTTTCCAGCAGGCGTGGGTCGGCGGCGTCGTCCGCCTCGGCGATCCAGATCCAGTCGCCCCTGGCTTCCGACACCGCGCGCTGCCATTGCCGGAACACCGAGCCTGAGTTGCGCGCCTGCGCCACCACGCGGATCTGGCGGTCCCAGTCGGCGGCGGCGGCCCGTGCCTCGGCGACGCTGTCGTCTGCGGAGGCGTCGTCGAGCACGATCACCTCCTGCACCGGATGGCCCTGCGCGAAGATCGAGGCCAGGCGCTGTCGCATGTAGCGGGCGTAGTTGAAGCTCGGCACCACCACCGAGATCCGCCGCATCGCCGGCTGCGCCAGCGCCAGCAGGCGGCCGACATAGCGGTCGAAGCAGAGCTGCCGCGCCACCTGCCGCCCGCTGCGCGCGCGCTCGGCGCCCGGCTGGTCGTGGCACTCCTGCGCCAGGGCGAGAACGGCGCGGGCCAGGGCCGCGACGTCGCCCAGCGGCACCAGGGCGCCGGCGTCGAACCGGCGCAGCAGCTCCGGAGTGCCGCCGCTGTTCTCGAACGCGGCGACCGGCAGGCCGCTGGCCAGCGCCTCCATCACCACGCTCGGCAGCGGGTCCTCGCGCGAGGTCAGCACGAAGGCGTCGGCGGCACTGAGGTGGTCCGGCGCGTCGGGAACATGGCCCGGCATGTGGAAGGTGCCGGTCGCGACCGCGCCCTCCAGCTCGGCACGCAGGTAGGTGTGCAGGCCAGGGTCGACGTCGCCCAGCCACAGGCAGTGGATGCGCCGGTGCCGGCGCCTGCCGCCCGCCGTGCGGACCGACAGCAGCCGCCACAGCTGCAGGAACAGGTCGAAGCCCTTGCGCATGTCGGCATAGCCGACGCCGATCAGCAGCAGGTCGTCCTCGCCCACGCCGAACTGGGCGCGGAACGCCCCGCGGTGGCGGGCGGAATAGCGCGCCGCGGCGTACAGCCCCTGCGGGATCTGCGCCGTCCGCTCGTCCGGCACCGGCACCAGCGCGCGCACCGCGTCCTGCACGGCGGCGGCCGGGAACACGACCCGCGCCGCCCGCCCGGCGGCGTCGCGCAGCGCCGGCAGCAGCCCCTTCTCGCCCAGCAGCGCCGGCAGCTCGTGCACCAGCAGGATGAACGGGATGCCGGCCTGCGCCAGGTGCCGGCCGGCGGGCGCCGAGGCGGCGCTGTTGACCAGCGCGCCGGAGAACCCGGCGGCACGCAGCGCCTCCAGATGGGCCGGCAGGCGGGGATCGTCCGGGCCCATCACCGTCGTGCGGCCGACCGACTCGTAGCCGTCGCGCAGCGCGCCGCTCCCCAGCAGCAGGAAGGCGATCTCGACCCCGTGGCAGCGCTTGAGCTGGCGGCCGACATGCAGCAGCAGCGACTGCGCGCCGGCGGGAAACGCGTCGTGGCCGACCAGCAGCACACGGCCCTGCGCGGAGGGACGCCCGAAGCCGGTGACGGCGCGGCCGGTGGCGTTGAGGTAGGCCGAGCCGAAATGCAGGTCCGGCTCCAGGGTGGCGCCCTCGGCCCACTCGTTCCAGGCGTTGACGCACACGATCGACTCGCCGTGGAACGGGTGCCTGCCTGCCTGCCGCACCAGGCCCTCGAGCCAGGTCTCGTAGCGCGCCGGCGTGCTGCCGTGCAGCACCAGGCCGCTGCCCTGGCGGCGGGCGTCGTTGTCCCAGGAGGGGGCCGCGGTGCGTATGATCGGGAACGGCGCCGGCTGC
Organism: uncultured Acetobacteraceae bacterium; assembly: GCA_937873225.1. Taxonomy (GTDB): domain Bacteria; phylum Pseudomonadota; class Alphaproteobacteria; order Acetobacterales; family Acetobacteraceae; genus Lichenicola. The sequence continues at coordinate 4,935 of CALMVN010000323.1, read as the reverse complement.
TCGGCGAGTGCCGTGCGCACCACCTCGTCGTAGTCGTAGACCTGGCCGGTGAAGTCGGTGTCGAGCATGTCCAGGGTGGTGTTGATCGTGGACAGCCCGCCCACCAGCTTGTGCGGCGGGAACTCCACCGCGCCGTCGAGGCCGTACGGGCGCGGGTCGTTGTCGCCGAAGCTCTGCGACATCACGAACAGCGGGTCCTCGTTGGCACGACCCTGGAACAGGGTGCGCCAGCGGGCGATGGTGTCGGCGGCGTCCGGGATCAGCGCGATGCGGTAGATCATCAGCAGCGGGCGGCCGCCGACGCGTATGTAGCGCGGGTCGGCAAAATGGCGGGCGAAGCAGTCGACCAGCGCCGGCTCGTCCTCCGGCCGGAAGTCCTGGCTGATCAGCACGTCCTCTTCCGAGCCGTCCCAGCGCCGGGTCCAGTTCTCGTTGGCCCACATCAGGCAGAACGGCAGCTCGACCGACGGGTCGGCGAGCAGCGCCTCCAGCGGCCCGTCGAGCAGGCGCTCGCGGTTGAACCAGTAGAAGTAGAACACGAAGCCCTCGATCCCGGCCGCGCGCGCCATCTCGGCCTGGCGACGCAGGGTCCCGGTGCCTTCCAGCCGGTAGTGGCCGAGGTCGCGCGGGATGCGCGGCTGGTAGTGGCCGGCGAAGCGCGGCAGGCCGCGCTGCACGTTGGTCCACTCGGTGAAGCCCTCGCCCCACCACTCGTCGTTGCGCCGCACCGCGTGGAACTGCGGCAGGTAGTAGGCGAGCACGCGGGCACGCCTGGCCGCGGTTTCCGGCAGCGGGCGCCTGGTCTCGAAGCACGGTCCCGGCTGCGTGTGCCGGCGCACCTCGCGCGCGGTCGTGGTCTCGCCGGCGGGCAGGCTCGGATGCACGCCCGGTCGGTCGCGGTTGGCCAGGTAGTGCAGCAGCGGGTTGGCCTCGGTCTCGCCGCCCAGGTAGCGCTGCCGGTAGAAGGCCGGGTCGAAGCCGGCGAACGGCCGCCGGCTCTCGCGGAAGCCCTGCACCATGTAGTGCTCGAGCGGATCGAGCCCGGCCTCCGCCACGTCCGGGTAGGCGCGCAGGTAGAACGGGCTGTCGAACTCGGCCATCGCGCTGTGCGTGCCGCTGCCGCGGTTGAGCAGGTAGTGGCGCAGCGCGTGCATGCCGTCGGGAACCGTGTAGGTCTTGCGATACCACACGGGGTCGAACCAGGCGCTGGGCCGGCGGCCTTCCGCCTCGCCGCGGAGCAGGTAGTGCAGCAGCGGGTCGATCCCGTCCCTGGCTACGTCGGGCTGCTGCGCCAAATACCAGCCGGGATCGAAATACAGGTTGGGCTTGCGTCCCTCGCGCCAGCCATGGGCGTGGTAGTGCGCCATCGCCTTCGCGCGCATGGTGGCCATGTCGGGATTGCAGGCGACGTAGTACTCGACGTCGAACAGGCCGGACTGCTCGATCAGGTGCAGGGCACCGGCGGGATCGGCGCCCACCTGCGGGACCGCGTAATGGGCGGAAGTCATCCCTGCTCCTGGCGAGTCCGCTAGTTAATAATTCGTTACTGACGTTACACGCGGCGCGACCGTTACGGCAAGAGTTCGTTTCGGGATGCGACCTATCCTGGGGAGAGCCGAGGCTTGTACCGGCGGCGGTGGGGTTCGACCTGCACAGGCCAGGGCTCTGCCCTGGACCCGCCAAAGGGCAGTCGCCCTTTGGAAACCCGATAGAAAGACTGATGAGGTCTGGGGCCTCCGGCCCCAGCAGATCGGTGGGCGGAGCCCTGCGGCTTGCTCGCCTGCCGGTCAGATCCCGACGCCTCTGGTATCAGGGGCGGGAAGGGGTTTCAGTCCACCGTCATGCGCGCCACGTCGTGCACGTTGCGGGCGGCGGTGCGGTCGCCCGGGACCACCAGGCTGGCGTGCCCCGCGGACACCACCACCAGCACAGGGTCGGCGCTGCCGTCGGGATCGAGCTCGCCGAACGAGAAGGCGACCTGGTAGCCGTCCCGGCCGACCACCGTGAGCGTGTGTCGCAGGATCGCATGCTTGGCCGGCGCGTTCTGCGGGCCGGCTTGCAGCAGCAGGTCCCACAAACGCACCCCGCTGGGCCGCTCGTGGCTCATCCCGTGTCCGGTGAGCTGGCTCACCGGCACGCTGACCACGGGAAGCCGCGCCAGCGCCTGCGGGTCGAGCGGGCCGGGACGGGCCACCGCGCCGTCGAGCACGAACGGGGATGCGGCCGCGACGGCCGCCGGCTGCGCCCGGACCGGGGCGCACAGCAGTGCCGACAGGAGAACGATCGACGCGATCAGGTTGGTGGGCATCAGGCTCGCCTTTCGCTGGAGGCGTGCAGGATGGCGCAACGGCGGGCCGCACCGAAGACGGGATTCTGCTTGCGTCGCGGCAGGAGGCCCGCATGATCCGGCGCATGGACGACGCCCGCCCGCCGCTGCCGCCCTTCACCCGCGACACCGCCCGGCAGAAGGTGCGCGCGGCGGAGGATGCCTGGAACCGACGCGACCCGGAGGCGGTGGCGCTGGCCTATACCGCCGACAGCCGCTGGCGGAACCGGTCGCTGTTCTTCTCCGGCCGTCCCGCCATCGTGTCGTTCCTGCGCACCAAGTGGCAGGCGGAGCGCGACTACCGGCTGATCAAGGAGCTGTGGGCGTTCGACGCCGACCGGATCGCGGTGCGCTTCGCCTACGAGTTCCACGACGCGTCCGGCGCCTGGTTCCGCGCCTACGGCAACGAGCAGTGGGCGTTCGACGCCCGCGGCCTGATGCGCCGCCGGGAGGCCAGCATCAACGACCTGCCCATCGCGCAAGCCGACCGGCTGTTCCGCTGGCCGCCCGGCCCCCGCCCGGCCGATCATCCGGGCCTGGCCGAGCTGGACCTGTAGCACCGCCCGGATCGTCGTCGCCTCGCGGCACCTGCCCTCGCCGGAACGGCGGCCGCGACGTCAGGAGGTCCCGGGCAGCGGATGGCCGGTATAGAACTCGCTGGCGATCTTCCAGCGCCCGTCGACCTTCAGCAGCTGGATGATCTTCCAGCCCCAGCCGCCGTGCCCGGTCCTGTCCGTGTTGACGAAGTCGAGCGAGACCTGGCCCAGGATGCCGTCCTGGAGGATGTGGATGTTGGAAAAGGTCTGGGTGAACGGCTCGCCGTTCCCGAACACGGCCTTGCGGAAGTCGGCGAAGCGGCGCGTGTCCAGCGGCCTGGCCGCACGGGGGCCGACCAGCTCGAAGGTCCCGGCGAACGGCACCTGGTCGTTCAGCAGCAGGGGGATGAACGCGGCCTCGTTCCGGGTGGACACGGCGGTCTGGTAGGTCCGGAGCAGGGTCTCGATGGCGTCGCGGTCGGCCGGCGTAGGCTCGTTGCTGCCGAAGCCGACCGGAGGTTCCGCGGTCCTGGCGGCCGGCGCGGCTGCAACCGTCGCGGCGGCGAGAAGAACGAGAAAAAGGCTCGGCCTGGCGTTCACGGTTGTTCCGACCTGTGGCTCGGTGTGGCGGATGGGCCGCCCGGCAGACCGTGACGGCGTCCGGAACTTCCCTGGCCAGCGTGCGACGCGGCCGGGACGTTCGCAAGCCATCGGTGCGAGGCTCCGGTCGGCGCGGCCGCGTGCCGTCCTGCGCCGCATGAAGGTCCGCAACCAGCTCTGCCCGGTTCCGTTCGGGATCCGGATGCCGGCCCTCGGCAGGCAGGCTGCCCCTGCGTTCCGAAGCGTGCCCGGAGAAGCGGATGGTGGAGATCAGGCGAGCGGGCAGCCAGCCTTCCGGCAAGGGGCCGGCCGACTGGTTCACCGGGACGGTGCGGATCGATCCGCTGTTCAGCGCCCCCGACCCGGCCCGGGTGGCTGCGGCGCTGGTCACCTTCGAGCCGGGCGCCCGGACCGCATGGCACACCCATCCGCTCGGCCAGACCCTGATCGTGACGGCCGGCCGTGGCTGGGTGCAGCGGGCGGGCGGCCCGGTCGAGGAGGTCCGGCCCGGCGACGTGGTCTGGTTCCCGCCCGGCGAGAAGCACTGGCACGGAGCCTCCGACAGCACCGCGATGAGCCACATCGCCATCCAGGAGCGGCTGGACGGCTCCCCGGTGGACTGGCTGGAGCACGTCGACGACGCGCAGTATCGGCGCTGACGGTCAAGGGCCCGAGGCGACGGGCCGAGGGCCGGGGCGGACCAAACCCGGCGGCCGCCACCTCCGCGGCCCGCTCCGAAAACGGCACGATGGCGCCGGCCCGGCGGGCGGGTGCGACGCGCGGCCACCAGGGGTCCCCGGGCGATCCCGGGCCCTGCGCGATCAGCCTCCCGTCACGGAAGCGCCGGACCGCCGCCGGCCTGTATCCCGCCGCCGACGCCCATGCCGCCGTTCGCGCCGCCCGGCCCCATGCCGCCGTTGCCGCGATAGTCCGGCAGGTCCGGCCCGGCGGCGCGGTCGATCAGCAGCGGCGACCCCGCGTCGTCCGGAAGCGGCCCGCAGCCCGGCAACGCGAGCAGGACCAGGACGGCCGCCGAAGGGACGACCATCCGGCCTCGCCGCGCCGGTCGCGCCGCCATCCTCACCCCTTCCGCCCCCCGCGCTCCAGGAACCGCTCGAACGCGGCCAGGGTCGAGCCGGACACGTGGTGCTCGATGCCCTCAGCGTCGGCCTCGGCATCGGCCTCCGGCACGCCCACCGCGCGCAGCAGCGCCACCACCACCCGGTGCCGGCGCCGGACCGTGGCGGCCAGGGCGTGGCCGGCCTCGGTCAACGCCACGCCGCGATAGGGCAGGCTGGTCACCAGCCCTTCCCGGCCCATCCGCACGATGCACTTGATCACGCTGGCATGCGACACGCCGAGATGGCGGGCGAGCGCGGTCGGCCCGACCAGCGTGCCCTCGGCGCCGAGGTCGGCGATCAGCTCGACGTAGTCCTCCAGCAGCACCCGGGTCTGCGCGACCCGCGCCCGGTC
>CALMVN010000322.1 GCA_937873225.1 uncultured Acetobacteraceae bacterium | reverse complement strand
TCCTGCGGGCGAGGTCCAGGCTGGACCGCGACGACAGCTTCGACGGGCTGATCGCCGCCCAGCGCCAGCTCGAGCAGGCGATCGCCGCCGCTCCCGACTTTTCCGACGCGATGGCGCAGCTGGGACTGGTGCTGCTGCGCAAGATCGGCAACTTCGACGACCCGGACGAGTGGCAGGATCATGCCCGGGCGGTCGCGGTGATCGGCCGGGCGATCGCGCTCAAGCCGCAAGACCCGCTCGCGATCACCGCACGCGGCATGCTCGGCTGGGAGGACGACCGGTGCGACCAGGCGCTTCCGGACTTCCGGCTCGCCTTGTCGCTCGATCCCGACGCGATCGAGGCCCAGGACGGCCTGTCGGAGTGCGCGCGCGCGCTCGGCCGGATGCAGGACATGATCGGCGGCCTGCAGGACCTCATGCGGATCGATCCCGCAGCGCCCGACAACGCGCGGCGCCAGAACCTGATCGGCCTCGGCGACCTGCTGCTCGACCGGCCGAGAGAGGCCCTGGACTGGCTCGACCGCGCCCGCTCGGCCGTCCTGCCTTCGGAGCCGGCAGGAACCGCGCTGGGCTGGGAGGAATGGAACACCCTGCACCTCATCGTGGCCGAGCAGCGGGTCGGACACCCGTCGCGGGCCGCGTCCGTGTTCGAGGCCTACCGCAGGCTCCGGCCGCACCGGACGATCATGCAGCTTGCCGCCTACGACCCGGGCGCCTACTCGACCCTGCCGGGCTATGCACCCTACCTCGCCGCACTCCAGGCGGTCGGCATGCCCGCGAGCCTGGACGAGGCGGTCGACTTCGGCGTGCCGCCCAGTCCCGCGCCGCATTCCGGCGACGACTTCTCCCCGACGCCGGTGCTGATCCCGGGAGCAGGCCGCATCGACACCGCGACGCTGCACGCCCTGCTCGGCTCTCCCGATCCTCCGCTGGTGCTCGATGTCGGCCACGGCGCGCGCCAGATCCCGGGTGCCATCCTGGTCTGGCCGCAAGGCGTGTGGGGCGATCCGGACCGGATGCTGGAGCAGGCTGCCGCGCAGGCTCGGGGAGCGGCCGGCGCGAGCCGGGCGGTCGTGGTCATGGGAGACGGGCCGCTCGGCTGGTCGAGCTACGATGCCGCGCTGTTCCTCGTTGCACGGGGATTTCCCCATGTGCTGTGGTATCGCGGAGGCGAGCAGAGCTGGGCCGCGCACGGCTACGGGACGACCGACAGCCGGCCTCAGTGATCCGAGCTTTGATCGACCATCCGTCCGCGACCGGCTGCAGGAGGCATCGGCTATGACCAGCGACATCGGGGATGTCATGCACATCGACGGGCACGGGACCCACAGCCAGGGCAACCCCGTTCCGCCGCCGCCCGCGCCGCTTCCCGGCGATCCCACCGCTCATCTGGCGGCGATCGCCGCGCGCATCCTGCCGACGCTCGACGGCGACACGGCGCGGAAGGTCGCGATCGCCCAGCTCGAGCACGCCCGCGACCTGTCCGCCCGCACGGCCACCGCGTTCGACCAGATCCTCGACGCGATCCGCCGTCCCGACCGGTCCTGACCGGAGGTCCTGGTCCCGGCCGGATGGTGCCGGCGCGACCCGGGCGCCGCACCGGAAGGGGCGACGGCCGCACGCGCCGGTGGTAAAGAGCCGGCATGACCGGCCCCACTGATCGTAACGCTCCTCGACCGCTGACGGCCGGACGCCCCCTTGCCGGAACCGAGACCGCCTACGGCTCCGGTTCCCGTCCCGCGCCGAGGACCTTCCGGCTGGGCGGGCGCGGTCCCGGTCCGGGCCGGCCGCGCTTCCGCGTCGTGCGCACCCTGGCCGGTGCCCTGCTGGCGGTGGTGCTGCTCCTGGGAAGCACCGCGGCGCTGGTGGTGTGGCGCAAGTACGAGACGCTCACCGCAGACCTGCCGACGGTGGGGGTGCTGCGCACCTACCAGCCGCCGGTGATGAGCCGGATCTACGCCGGCGACGGGCGGGTGATCGCCGAGCTCGCCGCCGAGCGCCGGCTGTTCGTGCCCTACAGCGCGATCCCGGACCGGGTGAAGGCGGCGTTCCTGTCGGCGGAGGACCAGAACTTCTACACCCATGGCGGCGTCGACCCGCTGGCGATCCTTCGTGCCGCCGTCACCGACGTGGAAACCTTCCACAAGCGCCGCCCGATCGGCGCGTCGACCATCACCCAGCAGGTGGCGCGCATCATGCTGCTGGGCTCCAACGCCCGCACCTTCGACCGCAAGGCCAAGGAAGCCATCCTGGCGATCCGCATCGAGCAGACCCTGAGCAAGGAGCGGATCCTCGAGATCTACCTGAACGAGATCTATCTCGGCGCCGGCGCCTACGGCATCACCGCGGCCGCCCAGACCTATTTCAACAAGCCGCTGGACCAGCTCGACGCGGCGCAGGCCGCCTTTCTCGGCGCGCTGCCGAAGTCGCCGACCAACTACAACCCGTACCGCTATCCGGATGCCGCGAAGAACCGGCGCGACTGGGTGATCGACCGCATGGCCGACACCCACGCCATCACGGAGGCGGAGGCGCAGGCGGCCAAGGCCGAGCCGCTGGTGCCGACCGCCTTCACCCGTCCCGGCCCTGTTCCGGGTTCGGAATGGTTTTCGGAGGAGGTGCGCCGGCAGCTGCTGGACCGGTACGGGCAGAACCAGACCATGCAGGGCGGCCTGGTGGTGCAGACCAGCCTCGATCCCAAGCTCCAGGACGAGGCGACGCGGGACCTGCGCGACGGCCTGATGCACTACGACCGCCTTCATGGCGGCTGGCGCGGCGCGATCGCGCATCTGGAGGGCGTCGGCAACCTCCGGCGCAGCCGTCCGGTTCGCGGCGTCGCGGCCCCGCCCGCCACCAGCTGGCAGGCCGCACTCGCCACCGTTCCCCGTCCCGCCGGCATGCTGCCCGACTGGCGCCTGGCGGTGGTGCTGTCGCCAGCACTCGGCACGGTCGGCTGGCTCGACGACGACGCGGGACAGGGCGGCCTCGGCACCCCGCACGAGGCGGTGCTGAGGAACGAGGACCTGTCCTGGATCCACACCTATCGCGCGCTCCATGCCGGCGACGTGCTGATGGTGCAGCCCGATCGCGATCCCGACGGCCACGCTCCCGGCCCGGTCGCGCTGCGCCAGATCCCGCAGGTGGAGGGGGCGCTGGTCAGCCTCGATCCGACCACCGGCCGGGTGCTGGCCCTGGTCGGCGGCTGGAGCTTCGAGAGCAGCCAGTTCAACCGCGCCACCCAGGCGCTGCGCCAGCCGGGCTCGTCGTTCAAGCCGATCGTCTACCTCGCCGGGATGATGCAGGGCATCTCGCCCAGCCAGAAGTTCGAGGACGAGCCGTATTCCAACGGCTCCTGGCACCCGAACAACTACGAGAAGACGTTCGGCGGGCCGACCACGCTGCACGACGCGCTGCGCAAGTCGCTCAACCTGGTGACGATCCGGCTGGCGGCGCATATCGGCATGAGCAGCGTCGCCAAGCTGGCGATCGACCTGCATGAGGTCGACAGCATGCCCAAGGTGCTGCCGGCGGTGCTGGGCGCGGTGGAGACCACCGTGCTGCGCGAGGCGGGCGCCTATGCCTCGATCGAGAGCGGCGGCAAGGAGGTGCTGCCCAGCCTGATCGACGACGTGCAGGACCGCGACGGCCACGTGATCTGGCGTGCGGCGGGCCTCGGCGTGCAGGCGGGGTCGGACCCGAACCAGCCGCCCACCCTGACCGACACACGCAGGCAGATCGCCGATCCGGCCTCGGCGTTCCAGGTGGTGCAGATGATGAAGGCGGTGCTTGCCCCGGGCGGCACCGGGCGACAGGCGGGAGCCGGCATCGACTTCCCCGTCGCCGGCAAGACCGGCACCAGCCAGGACTTCCACGACGCCTGGTTCGCCGGCTTCTCGCCCAGCCTGCTGACGGTGGTCTGGGTGGGCTTCGACAACCCGCAGACCCTGGGCGAGAAGGAGGACGGCGACACCGTGGCCGGCCCGATCTGGAACCGGTACATGAAGGCGGCGCTGGCGGACCGGCCGAAGGTGGAGTTCCGGGTGCCGGACGGGGTGGCGGTGGTGCGCTACGGCGACGCGGTCGACGCCTTCAAGCCGGGACAGGAGCCGGGCATCAGCCACAACCTCAACCCGGTGGCGGAGAACCAGGTGCTCAGCGCCGCCGATACCGGGGCGGAGAACCTGCCCGACGCGGAGTCCGAGATGGGCGGCGCGGACGCGGGCGCACCGGCCGGGTCCAGCACCTCCGTGGACGCGTCCGGTCCGGGCGTCGCGTCGCCCGGAGGCCTTGCCGGCCACGGCAACGCGCTGGCCGCGGCGCCGCCGCCCAAGCCCGCCGGGGGTGACATCGGCATGGGCGGACTGTATTGACCGGGCCCGTCCGTTCCGCCGCCTGTCCGGGATAGCCCGCCGCCATGTCCGCCGAGACCGAAGCCCTCAACGAGCAGATCAAGCAGTCGGTGGCGCTGCTGAGGAGGCATCTTTGACTGGGACGTCGCGCAAGGCCGCCTCGCGGAGCTGAACGCCCAGGTCGAGGACCCGGGGCTGTGGAACGACGCGGCCGCGGCGCAGAAGCTGATGCGCGAGCGCACCGCGCTGGCCGGCCAGGTCGAAGGCGTGCAGCGCCTGGAGGCAGAGGTGCGCGACGCGATGGAGCTGGCCGAGCTGGCGGAGGCCGAGGGTGACGCCGCCATGGTCGCCGACGCGGTGGGCAGCCTCAAGACGCTGGCGGCGGAAGCCAAGCGGCGCGAGATCGAGAGCCTGCTGTCCGGCGAGGCCGACGCCAACGACGCCTATCTGGAGGTCAACGCCGGCGCCGGCGGCACCGAGGCGCAGGACTGGGCCGAGATGCTGCTGCGCATGTACACGCGCTGGGCCGAGCAGCACGGCCACACCGTCACACTGATGGAAAGCTCGGAGGGCGAGCAGGCCGGGCTCAAGTCGGCGACGCTGCAGGTGTCGGGCCCCAACGCCTATGGCTGGCTCAAGACCGAGGCGGGCGTGCACCGGCTGGTGCGGATCAGCCCGTTCGACAGCGCGGCACGCCGGCAGACCTCGTTCGCCAGCGTCTGGGTTTATCCCGTCGTGGACGACAGCATCGAGATCGAGGTCAACGACGCCGACCTGAAGGTGGACACGTTCCGCGCCTCCGGCGCCGGCGGGCAGCACGTCAACAAGACGGAGTCCGCGATCCGCATCACCCACGTGCCGTCAGGCATCATCGTCGCCTGCCAGACCGACCGCTCGCAGCACCGCAACCGTGCCACGGCGATGAACATGCTGAAGGCGCGGCTGTACGAGGCGGAGCTGCAGAAGCGGGAAGCGGCGGCGGCGATCACCGAGGCCGGCAAGACCGACATCGGCTGGGGCCACCAGATCCGCTCCTACGTGCTGGCGCCGTACCAGCTGGTGAAGGACCTGCGCACCGGCGTCGAGAAGGGAAACCCGGACGCGGTGCTGGACGGCAACCTCGACGAGTTCATGGCGGCCTCGCTCGCCTCCCGCGTGGGCGCCACGCGCAGCGAGGCCAGCGCGTCGGCGCAATAGGCGCCGGTCGATCCCCGTCACCCTCGGTGGCCCGGAACCGCCGGCGATCCGGCCGATGGCGGCGAACGTACTTTTTTGGCACAGGGCTGCGGACCCCGGCTGCCTAGTATCTAGGCACCTGATCATCATCCCGTCGCAGCGCCGTGCACGGGATGGGGAAAACAGGCCGCCACGGCAGAAGCCGATCGTGATCACCGTTGCCTGATCAGATCTTCGGCAAATGCTTCAAGGGCAGCCTTTCACGAATGGCTGGACAACGTTCTTGACATGACAGCCGCGAAAACCTTTCTGTGTCGCACAAAGATCCGCTGTTGGTGGCTGCCGACCGCCCCTCGGACGCGGTTCGGCTCGACACGCGCTGGAACGGCGGCAGGTAACGGTCCCGCGTCGGGACGCTAGGAGTTTGCGGAATGGACTACGCGCAACAGCAGCGAAGCCCGGTGCGCCACATCGTCGGCCTCGGCATCGTCGTCCTGCTGCACGTGCTGCTGATCTATGCGCTGCTGAACGGGCTCGGCCGTGCCGTGATCGACGTGATCAAGCCGCCGATCACCACCAAGATCGTCAAGGAGG
>CALMVN010000321.1 GCA_937873225.1 uncultured Acetobacteraceae bacterium | reverse complement strand
GATCTACACCCACGTGCTGGCCGAGCGGCTGCAACGCCTGGTGGCGGCACACCACCCGCTGGCGACCCGAAGCTGAGGTCGAAGGGTGAGGCCGCACCCTTGGTCCCGACCGGAAACGTGCTAAAGCCCGCCGCACGATGCGCCAGTTCCTTGATTTCGAAAAGCCGATCGCCGAGCTCGAGAACAAGATCGCCGAGCTCAGGCAGATCTCGCTGCCCGGTTCCGGCGGCGTCCCGGCCGGCGCGTCCGGCGCGCACGGCACCGGCGAGGGCGGCCTGCCGATCGCCGAGGAGGTCGCCAGGCTGGAGGAAAAGGCGGAGCGCCAGCTCCGGACGATCTACGCCAAGCTCACCCCGTGGCAGAAGGTCGAGGTCGCGCGCCACGCGCAGCGGCCGCACGCGCTCGACTACATCGCCGCCCTGATCACCGACTTCATGCCGCTCGCCGGCGACCGCGCCTTTGCCGACGACGAGGCGGTGGTGGGCGGGCTTGGCCGCTTCGAGGGGCGCGCCGTGGTGGTGCTTGGCACCGAGCGCGGCTCCGACCTCGACACCAGGCTGCGGCACAATTTCGGCATGGCCCGGCCGGAAGGCTACCGCAAGGCGATCCGCCTGATCGAGCTCGCCGGCCGGTTCGGCCTGCCGATCCTGACCTTCGTCGACACCCCCGGCGCATTCCCGGGGATCGACGCCGAGGCGCGCGGCCAGGCGGAAGCGATCGCGCGCGCGATCGAGGCCTGCCTCGCCTCGCCGGTGCCGATCTTGGCCACCGTGATCGGCGAGGGCGGCTCCGGCGGCGCCATCGCGCTCGCCGCCGGCGACCGGGTGTTCATGCTGGAGCACGCGATCTACTCGGTGATCACGCCCGAGGCCTGCTCCTCCATCCTGTGGCGCGACACCAGCCAGAAGACCGCGGCCGCCGAGGCGCTTCGCCTGACCGCGCAGGACCTGAAGCAGTTCAAGCTGATCGACGAGATCGTGCCCGAGCCGCTCGGCGGCGCGCACCGCAATCCCCAGGCCGCGATCCAGTCGGTGCGGCAGCTTCTCGCCTCGGCGCTGCCGGGCCTGTGCCGGCTCGACCCCGCGGCGCTGAAGGCGCAGCGGCGGGAGAAGTACCTGGCGATGGGCCGGCTCGCAGCCCCTTAACCGTTCCGCAGGGACTCCTCCTTCATCCTGCCCCCGTCCGGCGAGGGGGGCGGGGATGCGTGTTCTGGAAGCGGTCCGGCTGGTGCGGGCCGGAACGCTGGCCCTGCCGGAGCTGTGGGCCATCGCCAGCAGGCCGGAGCGGGTGCAGGTCGCGCTGATCCTCGGCCTGCCGGCCGAGCTGCCGGCGCGCGCCGCCAGCCCGGACCTCGCCTGGAAGGCGATGAACACGCAGCAGCGTCGCCTGGTGCTGCGGCATGCGCCGCCATCGGTCGTCAGGCGGCTGCCTGCCGACCCGGCGGCCGGGCGGCGGGTCGTGTGGCGCCGCTACGCCGTCGAGGCGGTCGCCGCCGGCCTCATGGAATGAAGTAGAACGGGTTCGGCAGCAGGAAGCCGCGCTCCGCGTGGCCGCCATCCAGGTCCGAGCGCTGGTCGCCGACGCTGGCGAGGATCGTGTAGCCCTGCTTCTCGATCGCCGCCCGGGTCGGCGCCTTGAAGTCGGCGGCGCTGGCGAAGTGGCTGCCCTGCGGTTCCAGCAACAGCCCGTTCCAGTCGCGGTAGCCCACCTGCCGCAGGTTGGCGGCCGTCGCGTTCGTCATGTCGGCATGACGGCCGGTGACGAAGAACACCGCGATCCCGAGCTGCCTGGCCCGCCGGTAGAGGGCGAGGGTGGGCGGCAGCGCCGGCGCCCGTTCCAGCCGCGCCCAGGCGTCGAAGCCGCACGGCCCGCGCGGCAGCGCGTCGCAGGTCCCGTCGTTGAAGTGGCCGAAGCCGTTGGCCTTGATCTCCGCCCAGTTCGACAGCGAGGTCTCGTCGATGTCGAGCACCAGCGCCGGCCTGGATACGTGCGGCGCGCGGACCGCCAGCCAGTCCGCGGCCTCCGCGTCGACCTCGGCCAGGTCGTGCAGATAGGCGCCGCTGTCGTGGTAGGCCAGCGCCCTCAGCGCGCCCTGCCCGAGATTGGCCGGCTGCGTCCAGTCCGCGGGCGACGGTGCGATCGCCGGCTCGGCGGCGCACGCCGCCAGGCACAGGACCGCGGCGAGCAGGGCGCGGCATGGGGTCCGGAAGAACAGGGTCCGCATCCCGTGGGCGTGCCGGCGGAGCCGCATCATGCGCGGCCGCCGCACGGCATCCCCATCGGGCCGGGCAGCGCCGGCTCCCGACCGGTGCCGGTCAAGGCGGCGGCTCGCCCTCCACCGGCGTCGCGCCGAGCGTGACGATCAGCGACCACAGCGCGTCGTGCACCGCGGCGAGCGCCGCGTCGTCGGTGCCCTTCGCCACCAGCGCGACCCCGCGCCGCCCGTCCGGCCGCTCGTACGGGTAGGAGCCGAGCTCGAGCCCGGGATGATCGTCCTGTATCCGTTCCAGCCCTTCCGCCAGCGCCCCTTCCAGCAGCCGGTCGGCGTGTACCGCCACCTGCCGCACCGGGTCGAACCGCCCCAGCTCCGGCTCCAGCGCGTCGAACATCGCCCGCATGATCCGCGGCACGCCTGCCATGACGTGCACGTTGCCGATGGTGAACCCCGGCGCCACCGACACGCTGTTCGGGATCGGCACCGCGCCGCGCGGCAGCGTCGCCATGCGCTGCCGCGCGGCGTTGAACTCTCCCGGAGCCATGTAGGCCTCCAGCAGGCGCATCGACTCCGGATGCGGCTCCCACGGCACCCCGAACGCTTCGGCGACGCAGGCGCTGGTGATGTCGTCATGGGTCGGGCCGATGCCGCCGGTGGTGAACAGGTGGTCGTAGCGGGCACGCAGCTCGATGACGGTGTCGACGATGGTACGCGCCACGTCCGGGATCACACGCACCTCGCGCACCGGGATGCCGAGCGCACCCAGCCGGGTCGCCAGGAACTGCACGTTCACGTCCTGGGTGCGTCCGGACAGGATCTCGTTGCCGATGACCAGGATGGCAGCGGTGGGGCTTGAGGCGGTGGTCATGCGGACAGGGCTCCGGTAGGCAGCGGCAGAACGTCCAACAGGTGAGGCATGACAACGTTTCCTGCGCCCGACTGCGTCTGGGACCGGAAGGCCGAGCTCGGCGAGGGCGTGGTCTGGTCCGTCGCCGAGCAGGCGGTGTACTGGGTCGACATCCCCGCGCGCAGCCTGCACCGCTACACGCCTGCGACCAAAGCCCGGCACAGTTGGGACGCGCCGGCGCGCACCACTTTCGTGGTGCCGGTCGATGGCGGCGGCCTGCTGTGCGGGCACGAGGACGGGCTGCGCACCTTCTCGCCCGGGGACGGCGCGTTCGGCCCGCTGCACCCGATCGAGCCGCTGCTGCACGACAACCGGCTCAACGACGGGGCGGTGGACAACGCCGGACGGCTCTGGTTCGGCACCATGCACGATCCCGAGGAGGCGGCGACCGGCTCGCTCTACTGCCTGGAGGGCCTGCGCGACCCGCCGGAACCCAGGCTGATGGACGGCGGCTACACGGTGACCAACGGTCCCGCCTTCGACGCAGTCCGGCACCGGCTCTACCACACCGACTCTGCCGCCCGGCGCATCTACGCCTTCGATCTCGCTCCCGACGGCACGCTGCGGAACAAGCGCGTGTTCGCCGAGCCCGACCACGGCTTCCCGGACGGCATGACGGTGGACGCCGAGGGCACGCTGTGGGTGGCGCTCTGGGCCGGCGGCGGCGTGCAACGCTACCGGCCGGACGGCAGCCCCGACGGCTTCGTCGCCTTTCCCTGCGACCACGTCACCCGGATCGCGTTCGGCGACCCGGACCTGCGCACCGCCTATGTGTCCACCGCCCGCCGCGGGCTGGACGACGCCGCCCTGCGCCGCCAGCCGCTCGCCGGCGGCCTGTTCCGCTTCCGCGTCGCCGTGCCGGGCCTGCCGCAGCACCTGTTCCGCCCCGGCTGACCGCTCACCGTCCGCCCGTATCGCGCACCGCGTCGATGAAGGCGCGCACCGCCGGCGATACCTGGCGCCGTCCCGGATAGTAGAGGAAGAACCGTGGCCGTGCCGGGCACCAGTCCTCCAGCAGCCGCACCAGCCTGCCGCTGGCCAGGTGGTCCGCGGCCAGCTCCTCGAACACGAACGCCAGCCCGACGCCGTCGAGCGCCGCGCGGAGCATCAGCGCGGTGTCGTCCGCCACCAGCGGCCCGGACACCTCCAGCTCGACCGTCTCCTTTCCCCGCGCGAACTCCCAGGCATAGCGCGCCCCGTCCGGGTAGCGCCGCTCGATGCACCGGTGCGCGTGGAGGTCCTGCGGCACCAGCGGCCGGCCGGACGCGGCCAGGTAGGACGGCGCGCCGACCACGGCGAAGCGGCGCGGCGGCCCCGCCGGCACCGCGATCATCCCGGGCGACAGCCGCCGGTCGCGCCGGATGCCGACGTCGAACCCGTCCGCCACGATGTCGGCCAGGCCGTCGAAGCTGGCGATCTCCAGCCTGACCTCCGGACAGGCCGCCAGGAACCGGCCGATCATCGGCTCGATCACCAGCTGGTTGGCCACCCGGGGCAGGTTGACCCGGAGCAAGCCGGACGGGCGTCCGCGGAGCCGTGCCACCCCGTCCAGCGCCTCGGCCACGTCGCCGAGGGCAGGACCGATCCGGTCCAGCAGCTGCCGGCCGGCATCGGTCAGGCCCGTGCTCCGGCTGGTCCGGTTGAACAGCCGGACCTCCAGCGCGTCCTCCAGGCTGCGGATCACGTGGCTGAGCGCGGACGGGCTGACTTTCCGTTCCGCCGCCGCGCGCCGGAAGCTGCCGTGGCGGGCGACGCCGGCGAAGGCTTCCAGCGCCGCAAGGCTTGGCCGCGGCATGATGAACGATCCCTCATCGGTGCGGTGAGCGGCACGGTACCGTCCGCAACCACCCCCCGGCAACCCAGATCAGCCGCATCGCGCCCGGCACCCACGCCGGGCGCCGCGACGA
>CALMVN010000320.1:967-10701 GCA_937873225.1 uncultured Acetobacteraceae bacterium | reverse complement strand
GCGCTCCCGCCAGGCGCCGGGATGGTCCGGTTCGAGGTCGAGGGCACGCCGGCAGACGGCCGCCGCCTCTTCCAGCCGGTCCGCTTGACGGAGAAGGGCCGCGCGCTGGACCAGGATCGAAACGTCGTCCGGACGCAGGGCCTCGGCCAGGCGGAGGAACTCCAGGGCCTCCCGGTAGCGACGACGGCCGAGCTCGACCGTCGCGGCGGCGAGAAGGCCGGGCGGCGACGACCCGTCCATCTCCACCGCCCGTCGGGCGTGGCGGGCTGCCTCCGCAAGCGACCCGGCTTCGCAGAGCACGAAGGCCAGGCTGGCCTGCGTGGCGGCGGACTCTTCCAGATCGAGGCTCGCCCGATGCGCGGCGATGGCCGCCCGCAGGTCGCCCAGCCTGTGGCGCAACGAGGCGAGGACGTTGAAATTCCGCGCCATGTGCCGCTCGAGAAGCGCCGCCGCCTCGTCCAGCTGGCCGCCGCCTATCAGCTCCGAGACCGTCTGGACGCTCCTGCCCGCCGTCGGAGGACCCTCGACGCCTGGACCTGCTGCCATCGAACCTGCCTGCCTTGCGAAAGCGGAACTGGCCGCGTCGAAACCATAACGGCGGTCGCACCGGCCGGCTACGTCGCCGGGACCCGGGAACGCGACGCTGCCGCAGCGCCTTTCGGAAGGAGAACGGGCCGGACGAAGGACGGGCCGGGCGGCGCCGGAACCGTCCAGGCCGCCCGGGCGTCGCGCGTCCGGCTCCGCAGCATGGCAGGCCCGCCGACGCGTTCCGGGCCGCCAGCCTATGGGCGCCGCACCGGCGCGGCAACGCGGCCTCCCGGCTCGACGGGCGTCGACCGCAGGCATCGCCGCCGGGTTGCCGACGACGACGCGGGTTCCGGATGCCGGCGACGACAGGAACGGGCTGACGGGGGACCGGAAGGTCCTCGTGCGCGGCCGTGGTCGACGTACTGGGGTCGACGCCCTCCGTCAGACCGGGCCGGCGATCAGCTCCTTGATCCGGCTGCCCAGGGCCTGCAGCCCGAACGGCTTGGTCAGGACGTGCATGCCTGGATCGAGATGGCCGTGGCTGAGCACCGCGTTCTCGGCATAGCCGGTGATGAACAGCACCTTCAGCGCCGGCCGCAGCACGCGCGCGGCGTCCGCGACCTGGCGGCCGTTCATGCCGCCGGGCAGCCCCACGTCGGTCACCAGCAGGTCGATGCGCGCGTCCGACTGCAGCACGCGGAGCCCGGCCGCGCCGTCCGCCGCCTCGATCGTGCGGTAGCCCAGCTCCTCCAGCACCTCCGCCACCAGCATCCGCACCGTGGGCTCGTCGTCCACCACCAGCACCGTCTCGTTCAGCCCGGCGCGTGGCGCGTCGGACGGACGGGTCGACACCTCGGCGTCCTCCGCCTCGCCCGCCTGCCGCGGCAGGTAGAGGCAGACGGTGGTGCCGCGGCCGACCTCCGAGTAGATCCGCACCTGGCCGCCGGACTGCCTGGCGAAGCCGTAGATCATCGACAGGCCGAGCCCGGTGCCCATGCCGATCGGCTTGGTGGTGAAGAAGGGGTCGAAGGCGCGCGCGATCACCTCCGGCGCCATGCCGGTGCCGTTGTCCGACACGCACAGCGACACGTACTGGCCGGGCGGGAGGTCGCGCTCGCGCGCCGCCCGCTCGTCCAGCCAGCGGTTGGCGGTCTCGACCGTCAGCCGACCGCCCTCCGGCATGGCGTCGCGCGCGTTGATGCACAGGTTGAGCAGCGCGTTCTCCAGCTGCCCCGGGTCCACCAGCGTGGACCACAGCCCGCCGCCCGCCACCGGCTCCAGCGCGATGCCCGGGCCGATGGTGCGCCGGATCAGCTCCTCCATGCCGGCCACCAGGCGGTTCACGTCGATCACCCTGGGATCGAGCGTCTGCCGGCGGGAGAAGGCGAGCAGCCGGTGCGTCAGCGCCGCCGCCCGCCTGGCCGCACCCTGCGCGGCGTTGACGTAGCGGTCCACCTCGCTGATCCGGCCCTGCGCCACGCGCGTCTGCAGCAGCTCCAGGCTGCCGGCGATGCCGGTCAGCAGGTTGTTGAAGTCGTGCGCCAGCCCGCCGGTAAGCTGGCCCACCGCCTCCATCTTCTGGCTCTGGCGCAGCGCGTCCTCGACCCGTTCGCGCTCGGCGATCTCGTCCAGCAGGCGGGCGTTGGCGTCTGCCAGCTCGCGCAGGTGCAGCTTCTGTTCGGTGAGGTCGGTGAGCACGCCGCACAGCAGCCGGGCGCCGTCCTCGGTGCGGAGCAGGCTGAGCGACAGGTAGGCCGGCACCAGCGTGCCGTCCGCCTTGCGGAAGGTCAGCTCGCTGCGTGCACCGGCTTGGGCCGCCTCGCCGAGCAGCCGGTCGAACGCGTCCTGCTCTGCGGGCAGCACCAGGCGGCGGAGCGAGGTTCCGGTCAGCCGCTCCTGGGCCACGCCGAGCAGGCCGGCGAGGCTGCGGTTGCAGTACAGAACCGTTCCGTCCTCGCCGAGGGTGACGGCGCCTTCGCGTATCTGCTCGATCAGCACGCGGTACGGCCGGTCGGCGCTTTCCAGCGTGTAGACCCGCTGCGCGTCCAGCACGCTGCCGACCACCAGCGCGTCCACCTCGCCGCGCCGGATCGCGTCCAGCGTAGCCTCGCTTTCCTGCAGCCTCGCCTGCAGCTCCCGGATGCGCCCGGCGAGCGTCGCCGCGTCGGCATCCCCGTCGAGGCCCGGCTCGGGCATGGTCCCCGGCTCGGGCATGATCCCCGGCTCAGGCATGATCATCGCGGGAGCGTCCAGGCAGCGGCGCCAGCTCCAGGCCGCGCAGCACCCGTTCGGTTTCCGACAGGTCGCCGATGATGTGCCGCATGGGCAGCGGCAGCAGCCTCACCAGGGTGGGCGCCGCGAGGACCTGGTAGCGCTCCGCCAGTTCCGGCTGCTGGTAGATGTCGATCACCTCCAGGTCGACCTCGCCGCGCAGCTGTCCGGCGCAGATCTGCCGGAGGTTCTCGATCGCGCGGCGCGAGCGCGTGGTGCTGCCCGCCACGAACAGGCGCAGCCGGTAGGCGGTCGGCGGCTCCCCGCTCAAACGGGCGCGTCCCGCGGCCGTATGTCGAGCCCGACCAGCACCTTCTCGGTGTTCGACAGGTCGCCAATGATGCGCTTGAGCGGCGCCGGCAGGCGGCGGACCAGGGTGGGGATGGCCAGGATCTGGTCGCCCGCCGCCAGCTTCGGGTTCTGCAGCAGGTCGATCACCTCGATCCGGTAGCGGCCGGCCAGGTGCTGCTCGCAGACCCGGTGGAGGTTGGCCATCGCCGCGACCGACTTGGCGGTCTGCCCGGCCACGTAGAGGCGCAGGTGGTAATGGCCGGGATCGGCGTCCGCGGCGCCCGGATCGTCGGGCGGCAGGTCGGCGGCGCTCATTCCGCGGCGCCGCGGCGGCTGGCGACGGCGACGCGGTCGGTGGCGAGCGCTGCCTCGTGCCGGTCGTCCTGGTCGAGCAGCAGGCGCGCCTCCTCCTCCTCGGTCCGCAGCGCCGCGCGCATCTCCTCCACCTGCCGCTCCAGCGCCTCCCGCCTGCGGAGGAGGTCGCGCCGGCGGCGCTCGATCTCCTGCCGACGGCGTGCCGCGCCCGCCTGTTCACGGGCCGCCTGGCTGAGCCGTGCGGTTCCGGTCAGCACCCCTTCGGGCCCGACATAGGGCGCGATCAGCTCCACGCCGTTGTCGGTGATGCGGTACTCGCGCACCTGGTTGGAATGGCTCATGCCGCGCGCCTTGATGAGGTAGAGCACCCGGTTGCGCTCGCCGTTGGCCTCGACGTCGTCCAGCTTGATCCAGGCATCCATCAGCGAGGACAGCCCCTGGTCGTTGCCCTCGGTCAGCGCGCCGTCGTTGCGCAGGCTGGTGAACAGCGCGGTGACGCCGCGCCCCTTCAGCAGGTCCATCATGCGCAGCAGCACCGCGTGCACCTCCACCGAAGGGCCGCGGAAGGCCGAGATCGGGTCCACCACCACCACGTCCGGCCCGAACCGGTCGAGGTCGCGGTGCATGCGCGCCAGGTGCATCTCCAGGCCGTACAGGCTGGGACGCGCGGCCTCGTAGCGGAGCAGGCCGGCGTCGATCCACTGCTGGAGGTCGAGCCCGACGGAGCGGGCGTTGCGGCAGATCTCCTGGGCGCTTTCCTCGAACACGAAGGACAGGCAGCGCTCGCCGCGCCGGCAGGCGGCGTCGGCGAAGTGGCTGACCAGGGTGGTCTTGCCGGTGCCGGCGACGCCGGACAGCAGGATGGAGGAGCCGCGGAAGAACCCGCCGCTGCGCAGCATGGCGTCCAGGCCAGGCACGCCGCTGGACACGACCTCGCTGGACGCGTCGCGGTCCAGGCTGGTCGAGGTCACCGGCAGCACGGTGATGCCCTCGTGGTCGATCAGGAACGGGTACTCGTTGGTGCCGTGCGCGGAGCCGCGATACTTGACCACGCGCAGGCGGCGGGTGGTGATCTGGTCCTCCACGCGGTTGTCCAGCAGCACCACGCAGTCGGACACGTACTCCTCCAGCCCCTGCCGGGTCAGCTGGCCCTCGCCGCGCTCGCCGGTGATCACCGCGGTCAGGCCGCGCTCCTTGATCCAGCCGAACAGCCGGCGCAGCTCGGCGCGCAGGATGGCGGGGTCGGAGAAGCCGGAGAACAGGGTCTCGATCGTGTCCAGCACCACCCGCCTGGCGCCGATCTGGTCCACCGCGTAGCCGAGGCGCACGAACAGCCCTTCCAGGTCGTACTCGCCGCTTTCCTCGATCTCGCTGCGCTCGACCCGCACGTGGTCGATGGCGAGCCTGCCCTCGGCGACCAGCCGGTCGAGGTCGAAGCCGAGCGAGGACACGTTGGCGGCGAGGTCCTCGGCGCGCTCCTCGAAGCTCATGAACACGCCGGGCTCGCCGAACCGGGTCGCGCCGTTCACCAGGAAGGTGGCCGCGAACAGGGTCTTGCCGCAGCCGGCGGCGCCGCAGACCAGGGACGGCCGGCCGGCAGGCAGCCCGCCCAGGGTGATCTCGTCGAAGCCCGCGATGCCGGTGGCCGCCTTGGGCAGCGTGGCCGGGATGGAGGAGGAAAGGCCTTCAGGTGGCATGGAAGGGCGTGTCCCTGGCGTCTGTCGGCGGCGCGGGCGGCCAGCCGGAACGTCCCGGCCGGTGACGCCTGTGTATTGCATCCGGCTGCGGTTTGCATGCGCCAAAGGTCTGGGGACGCCCCATCCCCCGGAAGGAATGCCGTCGCGGCGGCGCGCCGGTCCGGCAACCGGTCGCCGGTCGGCTGCGTTGCACCGTCGTCCTTGAACGGCGTTCATCGTTCGGCAATCGTTCCGGCGCAGAACGCGGGGCGTCGCCGCCCGACCCGTCGAGGTTCCGTCCGGCTTTCGCCCGCCTCCGTCCACGCCGTCCAGGGGAACCGCGTCATGATCCGATCCGACCGGGTTGCCGCCGCGACCGTTCCGGCGGGTCGCTGAGGCATGGACGGCGAGGCCCCCGCACACGGTGCCGGCGGCGCGTACAGGCTTGCCGAGCACGGCGCCGACGGCACGGTGGAAAACGACAGCGCGGCGATGAAGCGGGCGCTGGCCTTCGCGCGCGACAACCCGGGCACGCGCATCGTGCTGCCGGGCGGCACGACGCGGCTCGACAGCACCGCGAATGACGCGTTCTGCGTCCCGTCCCGCACCACGATCGAGGGCGAGGATGCGGTTGCCAGCGTCGTCAGCTGGAACGAGGCGACCGGGTGCAACCTGTTCACCACCGATCCGGCGTCCCGGCTGTCGGACATCCGGATACGGAACCTGACCTTCCGGGGGTCGTGGGACCCGGCGACGAGCATGATGGGCGTCGCCAGCGGGTCGCCGGTGTTCCTGGTCGGCGTCGAGGGCGTGACGCTGGACGGCCTCACCTCCGAGAACACCCGCGGCTTCGGGCTGTGCGTACGCGCCAGCACGGAGGTCGCGGTCACCGGCTGCGTGGTCCGGCACACAGCAACCGACGGGATCAACCTGTCGGAATGCTCCAACGTGTCGGTCACCGGATGCCGGATCTCGCACGTGGGCGACGACGCGATCTCGGTGCATTCGGACGTGTTCGACACCTTCGGCGTTCGGCGCAACCTCCTGGTCAGCGGCAACCGCATCTTCGACGCGCAAGGGATCCGCGTGCTGGCCGCGCGCCAGACCGTGATCTCGGCCAACATGCTCGACACGGTGCTGCAGCTCGGCATCAACGTGCAGACGGTGGCGCCGGACGACAGCCAGGTCCAGGAAGGCGTGTCGGCGACGCGCTCGGTCACGGTCACCGGCAACACGATCACCAACCTGATCCGCCGCAACACCGTGGACGGGCTGAGCGGCGACGCCGACGGCATCCTGATCGACGGCTTCTCCGGCCGGGCCGGCGCCGGAGGCGCCGCACCGGGCGAGACCAGTCCCGGCACGGGCACGGTGATCGACCCCTATGGCGACTTCCTTGCCAACAGCACCGCGCGGGCGGTGCCGACCGCGGGCGCCTACAACATCGTCGTCAGCGGCAACCACATCGGCCGCACGCTGCCCGCCTGCGACGGCACGGACGGCCGGTTCAAGCGGTTCTCCGATTTCAGGCAGGGACTGCTCGCGTCGAAGACGGGCGCGCAGGACCCGTCGCTGTCGGAGAACGACCTGCGCAACAACGGCGTCAGGATCGAGGGCGGGTTCGTGCGCGACGTGCTGGTGGTCGGCAACGGCTTCAGCGGCCTCCATGCGGCGCTGGTGCTGAGCGGCACCGGCCATTTCGGCGACATCGGCTTCCGGGCCAACCACGTGTTCGACATGTCGGGCTTCGGCGTGCTGGTCAACGGCAGCATGACGATGAACGCCTATGTCGAGCACAACCTGTTCGACCTCGACCCGTTCTTCACCTCGCCCTCGCGCGGCGGCAACGGGACCTGGTCGGACAATGGCGGGCCGATGGCGCTCTACAGCAACGAGGGACGCGGCCTCAGCTTCCGCGGCAACACGGTGCGCAACTGCTGCTACGGCACCAACATCGACCCGGCCGATCCCGGCAGCGGCTTCCTGATCGAGAACAACGTGGTGGAGGCCGATCCGGTCGAGGTGGACGCGTTCTCGACCGCGAACAAGGGCGTGGGGCTGGTGCACGCGGCCGGGTTCAGGCTGGTGCACGTAGACAGCGATCCGGCCAGCCCGGGCTTCGACACGATCCTGACGGTGCCGGTCGAGGCGGCGCCGGCGATGCCGGGCACCGGCACGTGGATGCAGGGCGCGTGGGTCAGGAACTCGAGGCCGAGCCGGGAGAACCCGGCGCTGGGCTGGCTTCGCCTGACCACCGGGAGCGGCCATGTTTCCGGCACCGACTGGCTGGAGAAGTAGGACCTAGAGCATCATCCGACCGAACCGGCTCGGTCGGTCGGATAAAGATGCTCGACAAAACGAGCCAGAGCATGATCCGCGAGCCGATGCGAACGGATCGTGCTCTAGCGCGCGATCAGGCCGGAGCGGGCGCTGCCGGTCAGGAGCGCCAGCAGCGCTTCCGCTCGCTGCGCCGGGCAGCACAGGAAGGCGGAGGCGGGCTCGTCCAGGGGCCAGGCTTCCAGGCCGAGATCGGCGTACACGTCGAGCAGGGCCGGGCCGACGCGCCAGAAGATCGGCTCGCAGGCGTCCTGCAGCGCCAGGTCGCGCAGGCGCCAGATTGCGGAGACCTGGTCGGAGGGCGTGCCGGCCGGGTCGCCGAGCCCGACCACCAGGCGGCCGAGGCGGCGGAACGGCAGCACTGCCCGTCCGGTCTCGCCCACCATCAGCCCGTCCGGACGGCCGGGTGCGGCGGGGGGAAGATCGGCGCCGGACGGAGCCAGGGCGAGGTAGCGGGCCTCGGTCTCGCCAGTCCATGGCAGCGGCGCCACGCGGCCGGGCAGGATCAGGCGCGCGATCGCCAGGAGGCCGACCAGAACGGACAGGCCGACCGACAGCCGGGTGCGCGGGGTCATGCCGCGTCCCAGCACCAGCTCCAGCCAGCCGTTGTCGGTCATGGCGCTGACGGCCGGCCCGGTGCGCCCCAGGGTGACGAGGCAGGCCAGCAGGAGCAGCAGCGGCAGCACGGTGGCGGGCGACAGCGGCTCGCTCAGCAGGCGGGCGTGCCGGTAGTAGGAGGAGCGGAACGGCGCCACCAGCAGGGCGACCAGGATCAGCACGGCCGGCACCGCCAGCGGCAGGCCGCGCAGGGCGGTCAGGGCGGCGGCGGCGCAGAGCAGCATCAGGGTGGCGCCCCAGGCCAGGGTGACCCGCTGCGACAGGCCGATCGCAAGCCCGATCAGGGCCGCGCCGATCAGGGACGGGACGTAGTCGCCGGCGGCCTCGACGATCCAGGCGAAGCCGTCCTCGACGCCGAACAGCATGCCCGGCGGCGGCAGCGCGAAGGCGAGGTCGGCGGCGGGCTCGACCAGGCCGAGCGCCAGCAGCATCGCGCCGCACAGCATGACCGCGCCGACCGCGACGGTGACGGCGAAGTCGGCCTCGCTGTCGCGGATCACGCCGGACGGCAGCAGGCGCGACGGACGCGCCGGGCCGCGGCGCCGGGCCAGCAGGGTGTCGCCGCGCAGCAGCAGCTCGTGGCCGGCGAACAGCAGGCCGGCCAGGAACAGCGGCACGACGTAGTAGAACAGGCGGAACACCAGGATCACGACCACCGCCGCGGTGGAGGGCAGGAACGGCGACAGGCCCAGGATCATCGCCGCGTCGAACACCCCGAGGCCGCCCGGGACGGTGGACAGCAGGCCGGCGCTGTAGGAGGCGATGTAGATGGCGAGAAAGGCGGGGTAGCCGAGGGCGATGCCGGAAGGGAGCAGGGAGAAGGCGATCGCGGCGGTGGTGGACACGTCGAGGGCGGCCACGGTGATCTGGCCGATCGCCATGCGCAGGCCGGGGAGCGGGACCGTCACCTGCCAGCGGCCGAGCCGGAGCCGGAACGCAGGCAGGCGCGCGGACAGGAAAAGGTAGGCGGCGACGAGGCACCAGGCGGCGAGGCCGACAACGGTGAAGGTCCAGCGAGGCACGCGGCCGGACAGCATCGACAGCGCGCGCGGCTCCAGCAGCAGCACGGCGCCGACCAGGGCGCTGGCGCCCAGCAGGTAGGTGACCGAGCAGAAGGCGATGATGCGGGTGATCTCGAGCGGCTTGAGGCCCCAGTTGCCGTACAGGCGGAAGCGGACCGCGGCGCCGGAGATGGTGGCGAAGCCGAGGTTGTGGGACAGCACGTAGGCGCAGAAGGCGGCGAACGCGGTGCGGCCGAAATGGAGGCGCCGTCCGATGTGGAGGGTGGCCAGGCGGTCGTAGAAGGACACCACGGTGTAGGACAGCAGGGTGAAGCCGGCGGCGGCGCCCAAGCTGCGGCCGGGGATGCGCAGCATGCTGTCGCGGATGGCGGACAGGCTGAGGTGGCGGAACTCCTTCTGCACCGCATACAGGGCGGCCGCCAGGAGGAGGAGGCCGAGCAGCGGCGGCAGGCGGCGCAGGAGACGCTGCCAGGCCGGCCTGCAGGCGGGCCCGGAGCCGGCGGGTGGCGGACGCACGAGCATGCGGGAGTTCCGCCGGTCCTAGCGGCCCGGGCGGATCAGGGCGGCCTCGATCAGCGCCACGGTCTCGGGGACGCCGTAGAGGGCGATGAAGATGCCGAAGCGGGGGCCCTCCTTCTGGCCCAGCAGGACCTCGTACAGGCAGCCGAACCAGGCG
>CALMVN010000320.1:0-957 GCA_937873225.1 uncultured Acetobacteraceae bacterium | reverse complement strand
CAGGCGGGCCAGCAGCGGGTCGGTGTTCGGGGACGCGCTTGAGGAGGCGCCTGGGGCGTAGCGGTCGAGGAAGCCCCACAGCACGTCGGGGGTGTCGGCGTTGGCGACGGAGGCCAGGTTGAGCAGCATGCCGAACGAGACCGGGCTGCCGGGGCCGGGGGTGGCGCCGCGGTCGATGAACCAGGCGGGGTTGGCCTTGAGGGCGAGCGACTGGGCCGGGTCGGCGGCCTGCTGGGCGGCGCGGGGGCGGTTGGCGAGATACTCGTCGGCGGCGCGGGGGATGACGTCGAAGAACAGGCGCTTGGCGCGGGTCGGCTGGTTGAACATGTACTGCGCCAGGGACTCCGCCGGGGCGTAGCGCAGCCATTCCTCGACCGACAGGCCGTTGCCCTTGGACTTGCTGATCTTCTGGGCGTGCTCGTCGAGGAACAGCTCGTAGGTCAGGGTCACCGGGGGCTCGGCGCCGAGCACGCGGCAGATTTTCGAGGACAGGCGGACGCTGTCGATCAGGTCCTTGCCGGACATCTCGTAGTCGACGCCGAGTGCTGCCCAGCGCATGGCCCAGTCGGCCTTCCATTGCAGCTTGGCGTGGCCGCCGGTGACGGGGGTCTCGAACGGGCGGCCGGTGTCGTCGCGCCAGCGGACGGTGCCGGCGGCGGGATCGATCGCGTCGATGCGGACCTGCATCACCACGCCGGTCTCGGGATGGAGCGGCAGGATCGGCGAGTAGGTGGCGCGGCGGTCGGGGCCCAGGGGGGGGGCGACCACGGCGACGATCTCGTCGTGCACCTCGAGCACGCGCAGCAGGGTCTGGTCGAAGCGGCCGGCGCGGTAGTACTCGGTGGCGGAGGCGAACTCGCAGCCGAAGCCGAAGCCGTCGAGGAAGGCGCGCAGGCGGGCGTTGTTGTGCGCGCCGAAGCTGTCATGGGTGCCGAACGGGTCGGGCACGGCGGTCAG
>CALMVN010000319.1 GCA_937873225.1 uncultured Acetobacteraceae bacterium | reverse complement strand
GGCTAGCAGGGTGCTGAAAAAGTCAAGGCAAGGGCTCTGCCCTTGACCCATTGGGGC
This sequence comes from uncultured Acetobacteraceae bacterium, assembly GCA_937873225.1. Classification (GTDB taxonomy): domain Bacteria; phylum Pseudomonadota; class Alphaproteobacteria; order Acetobacterales; family Acetobacteraceae; genus Lichenicola. The sequence continues at coordinate 13,259 of CALMVN010000319.1, read as the reverse complement.
CGCAGGCCCCAAACCCCATTTTTTTAAGAAAAGATTTCAAAGGCTTGCGTTTGATCGGGTCAAGGGGCAAAGCCCCTTGCCTTCGCTTCGTTGCTTTCCCGACATCATTTGTGGAGTCTTTCAGCACCCTGCTAGATCAGGCGACGCAGCCCGAGGATCAGCGGCACGGTCGAGAGCGCGGTCAGGCCCGAGGCGAGCACGCCGAGCGACTGGCCCGCCTGGTCGCCGAGGCCGCCATAGGCGACCGGGGCGAGGGCGCCCGACACGATGACCGCGGTGTAGAAGACCGCAAAGGCGCGACCGGCATCGCCACGCGGCGCCAGCTCCGGCACCGTCGCGTAGAGCAGCGACGAGGTGCCGTTGAGAACGATGCCGAGCAGCGGCAGCAGCGTCAGCGTCGCGCCGAGCGGCAGAAGCAGCGTCGTGACGATCAGCACGGTCGTGGCCACCTCCGTGGCGATCACGCTCGGGACCACGCCGAAGCGGTCGCCGAGGGCGCCGCACGCCGCCTTGCCGAGCGCCCCGCCGGCGAACACCGCCGCGAAGCCGAACCCGATCGTCGCCCCCGCAGCCCCCTTTGCGTGCAGAAGGAACGGCAGGAACAGCAGGTAGCCCATGCGGGTCGCGGTATCGAGCGCGCCGACGGCGAGAAGCAGGCCGAAGCCGGAGCGGCTCGCGTCGCCGGCACCGGGCGCCTCGTCCGCCGCCGCGCCCACGGGCTGCCTGGGCAGCACGGCCAGGAGTGCCAGCGCCGCCGCCACGCCCACCAGGGCCATGAGCCTCAGGGTCGGCCGCCACGCCATCACGCCGAGCAGCAGGGCGACCACGGGCGGAAACGCCGCCTTCCCGAGGTCGCCCGCGAAGTTGTAGATCCCGAGCGGCCGACGGGCCGCCTGCCCGTAGGCCTGCGACACCAGAAGCGACGCCTGCGGATGCTGGGCGCTCGATCCCAGGCCCGCGACCATCAGGCCGAGGGCAAGCGTTGCCATCCCGCCCCCGGGACCGGCCATCACCCCGAAGCCCGCGGCGGCGATCAGGCTGGCCCAGACCAGGGTCGAACGGGAGCCGAGCCCCGTCGTCGCGCGGGCCGCCGGAACCTGCAGGCCGCCCATGGTCCCGTAGTACAGGCACCGGATGAGGGCCAGGCCGGTGAAGGACAGGCCGAACTCCTTCTGCCACACCGGCAGCAGCACGTAGAGCAGGTCGGTGTAGCCGTCGTGCAGCATGTGCGCGACGCAGGCCCCGGCGAGGCTGCGGCTCCGTCCGGACACGGCGTCGGCCGCCTTCCGCCCGTGAACCGGACCCGTCGATGTTCCGCTCCGTGCCATGGCTTCCGGTCTATACCGTGAGCCGCACGCAACCATCTTCCGTCTTCTCACGATACCCGTCACCCGGGCTCACAGGTCATGCGACGACTTCCCCCCTTCGCAGCGCTTCGCGTTTTCGAGGTCGCCGCGCGCACAGGCAGCTACGTGGCGGCAGCGTCCGAGCTCGGCCTCACCCACGGCGCCGTCAGCCGGCAGGTCGCGTCCCTGGAAACCTGGCTCGGACAGCGCCTGTTCGTGCGCGTCGGCCGGCGCATGGTGGCGACGCCGGCGGCACGCGCCTTTGCCGAGGAGGTCAGCCTGTCCTTCGACCGCGTGATCGCGGCGGCGGAAGCCTGCGGCAGGCCGGCGGCACCACGGGTGCTGCGCGTCAGCGTGCCGACGACGCTGGCGATGCACTGGCTGATCCCGCGCCTCCACCGGTTCCACCGGATGCGGCCGGAGGTGGAGGTGGCGGTCTCGACGACGACCACGCTCCAGGAGGAGCTGCGCGGCGGCTTCGACGTCGCCATCCGCCGGGAGCCGGCCCCGGCCGGGCAGCAGGCGGGGGCGCAACACGTCTGGCCGCAGCACCACGCGACGCCCTTCCTGGCCGAGGCCGACACGCTGGTCGCGAGCCCCGCCCTTCTCCAGGGCGGCTCCATGCGCACGCCCGGGGACATCCTGGGCGCGACGCGGCTCGCGACGGAAACCCGGCCGCGGGACTGGGCCGACTGGCTCCTCGCCGCCGGCCTGCCGCACCCGACCGGCCGGCGCCACGTGTTCGACCACTTCTTCGTCACGGTCCAGGCGGTCACCGACGGGCTCGGCTTCGGCATCGGACCTCGGCCGGTCCTCGACGGCCTGCTCCGGACGGGCCGGCTGGTTGCGCCGTTCCCGTCGATCGTCGTGCCGCGTCCCGGCTACGGCGCCCTCACCCCGTTCGACGCGGACAAGACGCCATCGCTGCACGCGTTCCTGGCCTGGCTCGTCGCGGAAGGGAACCGGCCCGGGCCAGCCGGCGACAGCTGATCGTCCGCGTCCGCACGGCAACAAGCGGCAGGATCCGGAGCCGTTCGCGGAACGACGCAACCGCAGCCCGGGTTCATGACGGCTTTCCGTTGTCGGCACCACGCGATCCGCGTTCCTGCCACACGGCAGCAGCATCCGCGGCAAGCGGATGCAATTCCTTTCGAACGCGTATTGAGACAACCTATCATGGCGTCACAACCGGTCGATCCCGGTCGTCAGAATGGAGATCCCATGACGCGTTTGCCATTCATGCTTGCGTTCGTCTCGATATCGGCTGCCGTGCTGCCGGTTGCTGCCAAGGCCCAGCCGATCTTCAACCGCGCCGGCGACGTGTCCGCGCGCAACCTCAGCATACAAAGCCTCAACGGCGCCGCCACCGTCGGCGGCACCAGCCTGTCCTCCATCGCCTCGCAGGCCGCCGCCGCGCTGCCGGCGTCGCAGCTCGCCGCCGCCGCGCCGCTGCCCTCGCTGGCGCTCGCGTCGCGCTCGCTCGCCGCGCGCTTCTCCGACAGCCTGAACGTGCGCGACTACGGCGCCAAGTGCGACGGCAGCACCGACGACACCGCCGCCTTCAAGGCCGCCATCGCGGTCGCCACCGGCCAGCTGCCGAGCGGTGGCAGCGCCAGCCAGTTTGCCGGCATCGTCGGCGTCGGCGTCAACCGGAACGGCAGCGTCAGGATCGTGGTGCCGTCGGGTGCGTGCATGCTCAGCGCGACGCTGAGCGCCACCATGCTGACCAACTCCGGCTTCGCCCTGGTGGGCGAGGGCACCTCGCACACCGAGCTGGTCTGGACCTCCGCCGGCGACGGGCTCGACGTGTCCTTCGCACCCAACCCCAACGGCAACGACATCGTGCACAACGGCGGCACCTATTCGGGCCAGGCGCTGTTCATCAAGGGGATCAAGTTCTCCACCGCCTATGCGGGTGCGGGCAACACCGGTGTCGCCCTCAACATCAAGGCCATCCCGCTGGTGCTGTCCAACGTGGCGCCGACCCAGGTGATCGAGGACGTCGCCTTCACCAACCGTGCCGGCTGGAGCGGCGCCACCCAGGCCTGGGCCGTGGGCCTGCGCTTCACCGATCCCGACTTCCTCTACATCAACCGCGCGATCGCCGTCGACCTGCGCGAATCAAAGACCGCCGGCTTCCAGATCGTCAGCGATTCACCCAGCGCCGGCACCGGCCACGGCAACATCATCTGCCAGGACTGCACCTCGTACGGCGGCAGCGCCTTCTTCGACATCAGCGGACGCGCGATCCAGGCGGTCTGGCTGGAGCGCCCGTTCTGGGTCGAGGTGGCGACCGGCATCACCTGGCTGTCCGGCGTGGGCCAGGTGAACGGTTCGCTGTCGATCCACGCGGCCTCCGGCGGCGCCTCGGTCGCCAACGTGCACGTGACCAACATCGGCACCGTGTTCAGCCAGGGCAACTTCTACTATTCCAACAACAACGTTGCCGGCACAAACTGGTACGGCGAGTGGCTGGACGGCGTCGACTGGGTCAACGTCAACGGCGACACCATCACCGCGCCCGCCGCCGGCTACCAGGGCAGCGGCGCCGCCACCTTCAACGCCTACGGCCTGATCCTCAACCAGGGCGCCAACGGGTCCGGGGTGTACGACGGTCTGCCCTCCATCGTCGGCAACGTATCGGTCGCAGGCTCCGACTACGGATTCTCCGCCCAGGGCCCCAACGTGCTGGTCGACAACGACGAGTGCGCCCCCAACACCAGCAACAACCGCAGCACCAGCTGCTTCCAGAACACCTATGCCGGCAGCGACGTGCGCTTCAACCCGCACTTCGAGAACATCGTCACCACCGACAACGTTCTCTACGCCGACGCCGGCCATGACACCGTCATCCACGGCTCCTACGGCCAGTACTTCGCCGCGGGCTTCGAGCTCGGCATGCCGGGCGTCACCATCCCGGGCGTCGGCCCCGGCTATGCCGGCACCATCGACTTCCACAGCACCGCGTCCCCCACCGGCAGCTTTCTCGGCCTGACCGACTACGACTGCCGCCTCGGCAGCTCCGGCGGCACCCAGGGCGTGATGGGCCAGGGCACCCTGAACCTGACCTGCAAGGGCGGCCTGGTGACCAATGGCGGCATCGTCGACAGCTCGCCGGTTCCGGCCGGCGTCACCGCCGGCGCCACCGTCACCGGCACCGACAACACCGGCGGCCAGATCCTGGTCTGCGCCTCGACCTCCACCACGCTGGCCACCCTCACCGTGGTGCTGCCGGCCAACCCCCGGCCGAAGCAGACCTTCCACCTCGCGTCGGAATGCGCCATCACCGCGCTGACCGTGAACGGCGGCACCTCCACCTCCGGCACCACCGCCACGGTGCTGGGCGCTCCCGCCGGCATCGCCCCCACCACCCCGGTCACCTTCGTCTACGACAACGATCGCAGCCTCTGGACCCGCTGGTAGGACGGATCCACCGAGGTCCCGGGAACCCCCGGGACCTCGGCCCGACCGGTCCCCACCAGGGAACGGGAACGAACGACGGCGCGCAGACGGCGTTGCAGGATGGCGGGACCGGAACAGGACCACCTCGATGCCCATCCCCGACCAGGACTTCCAGGACATCTCCACGCTGGGGGCGAGGATCGCCAACCTTCGCACGGAAGGCGGCCACGGCCTCGGCCTGGAAACCCCGGACGGGATGCTCGACGTTCGCGCCACCGCGCGCGCCCTCGGCCTGCCGGCCCCGCTGGACGTCGACGACCTGCTGCAGAACGGGCTCGGCCGGCAGCTCCGTGCCGTGCGCGACGCCGTTCTCCGCGACCCGGCCCGCGCGGTGCTGGTTCCGGCCGCGGAACTCCGCTTCGCGCCGCTGGTGACGCGTCCGGGCAAGATCATCTGCGTCGGCTTCAACTACCGCGAGCACGCGGCGGAAACCGGCACCCCGATCCCCCGACAGCCGCCGCTGTTCGCCAAGTTTGCCAACGCGCTGAACCACCACGAGGGCACCATCACCCTGCCCACCGCGATCGACGACCGGTTCGACTTCGAGACCGAGCTGGTGGTGCTGGTCGGCCGCCGGTGCCGGGACGTGCGACCGGCCGAGGCGCTCGACGTGGTCGCCGGCTACGCCACCGGCAACGACGTCAGCGCGCGCGGCATGCAGATGGCGACCACGCAGTTCCTGGCCGGCAAGACCTCCGACGGGTTCGCGCCGCTCGGGCCCTGGCTGGTCACCCGCGACCGCGTTCCCGACCCGAACGCCCTGCGCCTGCAGACGCGCGTCAACGGCGCGCTCAGGCAGGACTGGACCACCCGCGACATGATCTTCGACTGCCGCGCGCTGATCGCCTTCTGCGCCGGCATCATGACGCTCGACCCGGGCGACATCCTGTTCACCGGAACGCCGCAGGGGGTGATCCTCGGCGAGAAGGCGCCGCCCGAGCAGCGGCGCTGGCTGAAGGCCGGCGACGAGGTGGTGTCCAGCCTCGAGGGCCTGGGCGAGCTTCGCGTCCGGCTGGCCTGAGCCGGGCCACGGTCCGCACACGGCGACGTGCGGCGCAGGCGGCCGGACCGGGGGCACTTCCGACATCCCCCACGCGTTGCACCCCGCCACCCGCGGAAACGCGTCGATCGACAGGGTGGCTGGATTGGAGCTTGTTCGTGACAACATCGAAGCACCCGAAGACCCCGCCGGCGGGGCCGGACGACCTCGGCGCCGACACCCCGCGTCCGCCCGACGACCTGGAGCGCAACCCGGGCATCGGCGCGTCCAAGGGCGCCTTTGCCGCCACCGGCAACGACCCGGAAACGATCGAGGGCGAGAACACGGTGGAAGGCGACGTGGCGAACGACGTGGACAGGAGCGGCGGCCTCGCCTCGAACAGGCTGGGCCGCACCAACAAGTAGCCGCTCCGCCACGCCTGCTCGCCGCTCCGGGTAGCGCCGGCCGGCGACCGGCCGGGCCGCCCCTGGAGAAGGGCGTTCCTACTGGTGCGGCGAGGGCGGGTTCCCCGGCCCGTTGAGCGGTGCGCCGACCGCACGGTTGGTGGTCTGCATCGCCCCGGTGTCGATGTCGCCGACCGCGCCGCAACCGGCCAGGGCCAGCAGCAGCGCGGCGGCAAGGGAACTGCGGAAGCAGGTGGTCATCTGCGTCACTCCTCCGGGTCGGGACGGTTCGTTCTCGGAACGTCGCCGCGGCCGCCGCGGTTGCCGCCTCGGTTCGGCTGGTCCACCGTTCCTTTCCACTGACGGACTGCACGATGCCCCGCACGCTGCCGCTTCGCGTTGCCGATCCGTTGCCGGGCAGGAAGTCCGGCCGGCACGGGATCACCGGCGGGTCGCTGCCGGTCGAGGGTCGGCGGCGACCGGATTGGCCTGGGCGCGAGCCGTCACCCCGGCGGGGGCCCGGCCGGTCCGACCTGCACCTGGCGATGCGGGCGCGCTGCGCCCTCTATCGGCCACGCCGCGGATCCGTGCGTCGCAGCCCTTGCCCTTGCGCGTGATCCCCGACCGGATCGCGATGCGCGACCTCCCGATCGAGGACCTGTCCGCGCCGGCCGGGCCGCCCGACGCGCCCGCCCGGGCGCCGGCGGCCCGATGAGCGAGCGCACCGTTCTGGCCGTCGACGCCGCGCAGGGCGTGCCGCGCTGGCTGGCCCTGCTTCTGGCGACCGCCTGCGGCCTGATCGTCGCCAACATCTACTACGCCCAGCCCCTTGCGGGCCCGATCGCCGCCGCGATCGGCCTGTCCCCCGGCTCGGCCGGGCTGATCGTGACCATGAGCCAGGTCGGCTACGGCACCGGCCTGCTGCTGGTGGTGCCGCTGGGCGACCTGGTCGAGACCAGGCGCCTGGTGCTGGCGGTGCTGTCCGTGGTCATCCTGGCCCTGCTGGCGGCGGCCGTTTCCACTGCGGCGCTGCCCTTCCTGCTGGCCTCGCTGTTCATCGGCGTGGGCTCCGTCGCGGTGCAGGTGCTGGTGCCCTATGCGGCCCACCTTGCGCCGGAGGCCACGCGCGGTCAGGTGGTCGGCAACGTCATGAGCGGGCTGATGCTGGGCATCATGCTGTCCCGCCCGGCGTCGAGCGTGCTGGACGACCTGCTGGGCTGGCACGCGGTGTTCGCGGTCTCGGCCGCGGTGATGGTCGCCCTCGGCCTGGTGCTGCGCCTGGCCCTGCCGCGCCGCCAGCCGCCGCCCGGCCTGTCCTACGCCGTCCTGCTGGCCTCCATGGCCGTGCTGGTCCGCGACACGCCGGTGCTGCGCCGGCGCGCCCTCTACCACGTCTTCCTGTTCGGAGCCTTCAGCCTGTTCTGGACCACGGTGCCGCTGCTCCTGGCCCGCAGCTTCCACCTGTCGCAGACCGGCATCGCCGTGTTCGCGCTGGTCGGCGTGGCCGGCGCGGTGTCCGCCCCGCTGGCCGGCCGCGCCGCCGACCGCGGCTGGACCCGCCCCGCCACCGGCCTGGCGATGCTGGCCGTCGCCGCCGCCTTTGCCGCGATGCGGGCAGGCGGCGGCGGCTCCCGTCCGGCGCTCGTGCTGCTCTGCGCCTGCGCGGTGCTGCTCGACTTCGCCGTCACCGCCAACTCGGTGCTGGGCCAGCGCGCGATCTTCTCCCTCGGCCCCGGCGTACGCAGCCGCCTCAACGGCCTCTACATGGCCACCTTCTTCTGCGGCGGCGCCGCCGGTTCCGCCCTGGGCGGCTGGGCCTACGCCCGCGGCGGCTGGTCGTTCTCCTGCTGGTTCGGCCTCGCCCTCCCGGCGCTGGCGCTGTGCTGCTTCCTGACCGAGCGGAAGGGAGCGGGACCGGGTCCGGGAACGTCGGCCACGGGATCCCGTTCCGGCTGAAGCGCCATCGCGAGGCGCGGCACGAGCGACGCGATCGCGAACCATCCGGTCGTCGCAGGAGAGCAGATCCTCAAGGGAGCGTCACATCGTGCCCGGCATCGTCGGCGCCGTTCCGGCGCGTCCGCTGTTGCTCTGCTGCCTCGATGGAGCCTCGGCGGCCGAACCGGCGTGCCCGCCGAGGCAGCGGCGGACCACCTGACGGACCGGGCCAGCGTTTCGGCCTACCTGCGACGTTTCCGGGCCTGCGACGACGGCGGAACGGCCGAGGCGTCCTCGGACGCGGTTGCACCGCTGCTGGTCGACGGGTGGACGACGCTGTCCGAGCTGGCGGCCCGCCTCCATCATCAGCCGGCCCTGCGGAGCTTTCGTCCTTGCCCACGTCGACTCGACGCTGGACACTGCCGACGTCGAACGGATCCAGGCGCTGGCCCGGACGTCCTGTCCGCCGTTCGGCGCGAACCTGTGCAAGGCGATCGGGAGCGCAACGGTTGACGCGTTGCGTCGACCGCAGGCGGCCGGCCTCCCGCCGGGATCAGGGAAACATCGACCGGGTCGCCGCCTGGGCGCGCAGCCGGTCCAGCCAGAACCCGGGAGGATCTCCGGCCGGATCGGCGGGCGGCACGATCTGCGTCCATTCCCGGCAATCGACCATCGCCCAGCGCGAGGCCGCCGACGGTGCGCCGAGCCCGGGCTCGCAGCGATCCGACGCCGCCAGCTCCGCCGCCTGCTGCCGGTCCCGCGGCCGGTCGTGCACCGACAGGTTCTGCCAGCGTTCCCAGCGCGTGTAGCCGAGCGCGTGGGTGAAGTACATGCGTTCCAGATGGTCGGCGCCGTCCACGTCCTTGCCGCCGAAATGCTCCGACACCAGGGTGGACAGCGTGACCCGTCCGGTCCTGCCGTTCGTGCTGTCCCGGAAGCTCACCGGCTGCACGTGCCAGCGGGTGAAGGCGTAGCCCAGACGCTGCGGACACCGGTCGGCGTTCCGCGTGATCCGGGCGAGCATCTGACCGCTCGTCCGCTCGGCGAAGCTCCGGTCGACGATCACCCAGCCGTCCTCCGGCGCACAGCCCGGCCCGAGAAAGAACTGCAGCCCGGCCCCGCCATCCTCGGTGATGCCGAACGACGCGGTGCCGGCGCCGAGAAAGGCGACCTGTCCGCCGTCGCCGTCGTCGAACCGTCCGAACGCCCGCGGCTCGTCGCCGAAATCGTAGTCCTGCACCACCGCCGGCCCGAGCGTGCTCGGCACGGGAAACGAGTCGCTCCGCTGGTAGCCCTCCGGGTGCGTGTCGCGGTCCGCATCCCCCGGCCAGTCCTGCTTGTGGTAGGGCAGCCGCTCGCCCACGCGAAGCTTGCGCTGCCGGGAACACGCGCCGCCGCCGTCGAGCGGGCTCGCTCCCGGGAGCGGATGGTCGCTGCCGTCCGTGCACACGTCCTCGACCAGGAAGCCCCATGCCTCGCGCCAGACCGGCGGCACCGCCTGCGCGCGCGACGGCGACGGGAGCGCGAACGCGCCGACCGCGAGCACGATGGCGATGAAGCCGGAGATCGTCACGGTCCCGCCCATGACGGCAGGATGAAGGAAGCGGCGTCACCCTGCCAGCCTCACCCTGCCAGCCTCACCCTGCCAGCCTCACCCTGCCAGCCTCACCCTGCTCGCGGTCCAGGCTCCAGGGGTTCGCGGACTTGCATGGCCCCTCCCGCCCTGTTCTGCTGGTGCCGCCGGCGGGGCGGCCGACCCGCCGCGGGCTGGGGAGATCACCATGTCGACCACGACCGCATCCGGACGACGGGGCCGCTACACGCCGACCGCGATGTGGTTCCACTGGATCACCGCCCTGCTGATGGCCTCGATCCTGCCGATCGCCTGGGTGATGACCAACATGGGCGACAACAACCCCTGGGAAGGCCTGCTCTACACCCTGCACAAGTCGATCGGCCTCACGATCATCGCGGTCGTCGTGCTGCGCCTGGTCTGGCGGGCGACCCACCCGGCACCGCCGCTCGCCGGCCGGGCCGGTGCCGCGGTCGCCCTGTTGGCCAGGACCAACCACTGGCTGCTCTACGCGGTGCTGCTGGTGATGCCGGTCAGCGGCTACCTGCTCAGCGCCACCGGCCGGTTTCCGACCAGCTATTTCGGCCTGTTCACGGTGCCGGGCCTCGGTCCGCACCCGGCGCTGCACCGGACGGCCACCAGCGTCCACCTCCTCGGCCAATGGTTCGTCTACGCCCTGGTCGTGCTGCACCTGCTCGGCACCAGCTACCACGTCGTGATCGCCCGCGACGGCACCCTGGAGCGGATGCTGCCGAAGCAGGTCTAGAGCAGATCCCGATCAGGTGGATCACCTGATCGGGTGAAGATGCTCGTCAAAACAATACACTAGAGCATTTGAAGTGAACCTAGGTGAACGAAAAATGCTCTAGGATGCCTGCCGGAAAAGCCCCGCCGTGCTGCGATCCGGCACCGCCTGGTTCTGCCCTACCCGATCCGCCGCCTCGAACAGGATGACCAGGCCCCATGGACGACGACGCCCGCTTCGCGCTGTTCGCGTACTGGCGCACCTCCGCGACCTATCGCGTCCGCGTGGCGCTCGCCCTCAAGGGGCTCGCCGCCTCCGAGCGCGTCGTCGACCTGGACGCGGGAGAACAGCGCAGCGAGGCGTTCCTGCGCATCAACCCGCTCGGCGCCATCCCGGCCCTGATCGACCGCGAGGCCGGTGGGGACGCGCCGCCGATCACCCAGTCCCTGGCCATCCTGGAATACCTGGAAGACGTGCATCCCGCCGTGCCGCTTCTGCCGTCGACGCCGCTCGGCCGCGCCAGGGTGCGCTCGCTGGCGTCCATGCTGGTGGCTGACACCCACCCGCTGATCGTGCCGCGCGTGGTGAAGTACCTGACCGGAACCGCGCACCTCGATGCCGACGCCATACGCGCCTGGCGCGAAACCTGGCTCACCGCGGGCCTGCAGGCGTTCGAGCGGCGCCTCGCCCGTGAGGCCGCGACCGGCGGGTTCTGCCACGGCGACGACGTCACCATGGCCGACATCTGCCTCGCCAGCATCAAGGTCATGCTGCCGATCTTCAGGATCGAGGTGCCGGACACGCCCACGGTGGACCGCATCTTCGCCGCCTGCGAGGCCCACCCGGCCTTCGCCCGGGCCGCCCCGTCGCGGCAGGTCGGCGCGCCGTCATAGGAGCCGGAACTCCTCCTCCGACGGCGCCCGGCTCGTCCGCCCCGGCCGGCTGCCGATCAGGGCGCCGTCGCGGTGGTCGCCCCCATGCCGTGGAACAGCAGGTAGAGCACCACGATGATCAGCAGGATCGGCACCAGCCCCAGCCCATTGAACCCGGTGCCGCGCGAGCCGCCGTACCAGCCCGACCGGTAGCCGTAGCCGCCGCCGCCAAGCGCCAGCACGAGGAGGACGATGATGAGGATGGTCAGCATGGAGCGGCTCCCGTTGGATGTGGGAGCGCAACGCGCGACCGGCGCGGATGTTCGCCTGCGCAACGTTCATCCCGGGCGTCATCCGCGGCGCCGTGTCAGAACCGCTGGGTGGCGCTGACGAACAACGAGCGGCCGGCCTGGGTCCAGAACAGCGGCGTCGCCGCCGCGACGGTGTAGCCGGCCAGGCCGTCGATCCTGCGGCTGTCCAGCAGGTTGAACACCTGCGCCTTCAGCGCGACCGGCGACGCGCCATCGACCCGCAGCGTCGTGCCGGCCGAAAGGTCGAGCTGGTTGAACGGCGCGATCCACTGGCTCCCCCCGACATCGCCGAATGATCCTCCGGTCCAGCGGTCCACCAGCGAAGCCTCCACCGGGCCGCGCTTGAGGATCAGCCCCGCGCCCAGCGTCGCCTGCGGCGTGTCCGGTGCCGGCCCGGACGTCCCGCCGATCCCGCCGGACTGGCGCGCTCCGTTCAGCGACCCGCTCGCCTGCAGGCTCAGGCCCTCGCCCAACGCCTGCGTCGCCTCCGCCTCCAGTCCGCGATACGTCACCCGGCCTTCTGCGAAGTCCAGGCTTTCCCCACCCACCGTGCGCACGCCGACCGCGTTGTCGAACAGGATCTCGTACACGTCTGCCGACGCCGCCAGGCCATCCCGGTGCCACACCGTGCCCAGCTGGAAGTTCCAGGTGGTTTCCGGCGGGATCGCGGCGCTGCCGGGACTGGTGACGTCGAACAGCTGCAGCGGCGGCGCCAGGAAGCCGCGCGCGCCTTGCGCATACAGGCTCCAGCCGGGGCCGAGCTTGGCCTGCATGCCGAACGCCGGAAGCACCGCGCCGCATCCGCGATCAACGATCGTCGGCAGCCTGGTGCCCTCCATGACCGGCGCCGACACGTCCCGGTCGAACCAGGCCCCCTTCAGCCCCCCGGTCAGCCGCAGCCACGGCAGCGCCTGCCAGTCGAGCTGCGCGTAGGGTTGCAGCGTCAGCAGCGACTCGTGCTGCAGCCGGTCGATCGCCGCCGATCCCGGCACCCCAGGCACCGGCGCCAGCACCGGGTTGGCGATCCCGCCTGCGGTCAGGTCGGTCTCGACCAGGCTGCGCGCGTTGGTCTGCCGCTCCGCCCAGATCCCCGCTTCCGCCGACCACCCGTCCGGCAGGCGCCGCACCGCCCGCAGCACGTTTCCCCAGGCCCGCAGCCCGTTCCGTCCCGACTGCCCCGGAACGTGTCCGGCGCCGAACGCGGTGCCGTCCGGCGTTTCCCCGTTCGGATCGAGCCCCTGCTCGAAATGCCGGTCGAGCCCGTAGCTGTACACCGTGTCCGACAGCGTGGTCCCGTCCGCCGGCTTGATCGACAGCGCGGCGTAGGACAGGTCGGTGCGGTACGCCGAGCTGTTGTACCCCTCGTACGCCTGCGAGCGCGGATCGTCGTTCAGCGCCACCGACGGCCCGGACGCCGTGATCTCCGCCCGCGTGGCGCCCGGCGGCTCGTTCTGCACCGTGCGCGCCAGGCTGCTCGCCAGCGTCAGCGTCGTCCCGGGCGCGATCGGCACCAGCAGCTTGCCGAACAGCGTGCCGCGCCGCTGCGCCGCCCCGTCGAGCGCGCCGTCGCTCTGCACCGCCTCCGCGTGCAGCACCCCGGACGCGCCGCCGCCCCGCCCCCCCCCCCCGGGA
>CALMVN010000318.1 GCA_937873225.1 uncultured Acetobacteraceae bacterium | reverse complement strand
CGACGAGGCGAGCTTGGCCGGACTATTGTGGATCGGCCTGCAAGATTGACCCTCTGAGGCGGGGTTTCGGCTTCCAAAACTAACCCCTCCGTTCGCGCCGACCTGAGGCACACCCTTCCTTTTACAGGAGGGTGGAGGAGATGCTTCGCGTGGAGATCGTGGCCCGCATCAGGCAGGCGCACTTTGTTCAGGGCAAATCGATCAAGGCGATCGCTCGGGAGTTCGACCTGGCGCGCAACACGGTGCGCAAGGTCCTGCGTTCGGGCGAGACCAATCCCGCCTATGTCCGCGAGGTGCAGCCGCGGCCCAAGCTTGGCGCCTGGACCAGCACGCTGGATGGTCTGCTGGAGCAGAACGAGCGGCGTTCGCAGCGTGAGCGGGTCGACCTGGTCCACATCCACGAGGACCTGCGCGCGGCCGGCTATGCGGGCGGCTACGATGCGGTGCGACGCTACGCCCGGCATTGGGCGCGCCGGCAGGGTACCGGGCTCGAGCGGGCCTATGTGCCGCTGAGCTTCGCGCCGGGCGAGGCGTATCAGTTCGACTGGTCGACCGAGATCGTGGTGCTGCACGGCACTACGGTCACGGTGCAGGTGGCGCAGGTCCGGCTTTGCCACAGCCGGATGCCGTTTGTGCGCGCCTACCCGCGCCAGAGCCAGGAGATGGTGTTCGACGCGCACGACCGGGCGTTCGCGTTCTACCGCGGCACCTGCCAGCGCGGCATCTACGACAACATGAGCACCGCGGTGGATGCGGTGCTGATCGGCCGCGGGCGGCAGTTCAACCGCCGCTTTGCCCAGATGTGCAGCCACTACCTGGTCGAGCCTACCGCCTGCACGCCCGCGGCGGGTTGGGAGAAAGGTCAGGTGGAGAACCAGGTCGGCGTGGTGCGTGGCCGGTTCTTCAGGCCGCGGCCGCGGTTCAGCAGCCTGGCCGACATGAACACCTGGCTGCTGGAGCAGTGCGTGCTCTACGCCCAGCGCCATCCGCATCCCGAGCAGCGCGACAGCCCGGTGTGGGAGATGTTCGAGCAGGAGCGGCCGAGCCTGGTGCCCTATGCCGGACGCTTCGACGGCTTCAACGCCCGCACCGCGGCGGTCTCGCGCACCTGCCTGGTGATGTACGACAAGAACAAATACTCGGTGATGGCGCAGGCGGTCGGGCGGCCGGTCGAGGTGCACGCTTACGCAGACCGCATCGTCATCCGCCAGGACGGGCAGGTGGTGGGCGAGCACGCCCGCTGTTTCGGCCGCGAGCAGACGGTCTACGACCCGTGGCACTATGTGCCGGTGCTGGCCCGCAAGCCGGGGGCGCTGCGCAACGGCGCGCCGTTCAAGGGCTGGGTGCTACCCGGCGCGCTCGGCCGGGTGCAGAGCCAGCTACGCGGCACCGCCGACGGCGACCGGCAGATGGTCGCCATCCTCACCGCCGTGCTCCTGGACGGGATGCCGGCGGTCGAGGCGGCCTGCGGCGAGGCGCTGGCTGCCGGGCTGTGCAGCAGCGACGTGGTGCTCAACGCCCTGTCGCGGCGCCGGCCCATGTCCGCGCCCTCCCTGATTGCCACCCCCGACGCGCTGCGCCTGCACCACGAGCCGATGGCCGACTGCGCACGCTACGACACCCTCAGGAGCCCGAACCATGGAACGACATGAGGTCCTCGAGCTGATGGGCGAGCTCAAGCTTGTCGGCATGCGGGCCGCCTACGACGAGGTGCTGAGCAACGCGCTCAAGCGCCAGCATCCAGCGGCCCAGATCGTCGGCAGCCTGCTGCAGGCCGAGATCGCGGAGAAGCAGGCGCGCAGGGTCCGCTACCAGGTGGCGGCCGCCAAGCTGCCGCTGGTCAAGGAGCTGGCCGAGTTCGACTTCTCCGGCACGCCGATCAACGAGGGCCTGGTGCGCGAGATGGCGACCGGGTCGTTCCTGGATGGCCAGCGCAACGCGGTGCTGGTCGGCGGCACCGGCACCGGCAAGACCCACCTCGCGGTGGCAATCGCGCTCAACTGCATCCGGCTGGGACGGCGAGCGCGGTTCTACACCGTGATCGACCTGGTCAACCGGCTCGAGGCCGAGGCCCGCACCGGCAAGACCGGGCGGTTGGCCGAGCAGCTCACCCGGCTCGACCTGATCGTGCTGGACGAGCTTGGGTATCTGCCGTTTGCCCAGAGCGGCGGCCAGCTGCTGTTCCACCTGATCAGCCGCCTCTACGAGCAGACCTCGATCCTGGTGACCACCAACCTGCTGTTTGCCGAGTGGCCGAGCGTGTTCAACGACGCGAAGATGACTACCGCCCTGCTCGACCGGCTCACCCATCACTGCGACATCATCGAGACCGGCAACGACAGCTGGCGGTTCAGGAACCGCAACTAGACCCTCATCCACACGCCTGATCGGGCCACCGGAAGGGGGTCAATTTGCGCGCCGATTGGGGTGCGCCCCTGCGGGTGGACGATTTCAGGCGGCGGTTTTGACCTGCTGGCGGGCGTGTTGATCCTCGAAGGCAGTGGGGCTGAGGTAGCCGAGGGCTGAGTGCAGCCGACGGGTATTGTAGACCTGATCGATGAAGCGAGGCAGATCGGCCACGACGTCGCCGAACGTCTCGTAGGCCATCGGGTAGACCGCCTCGACCTTCAGCGTCTTCATGAAGCTTTCGGCCTTGGCATTGTCATAGGGGTTTGCGCGCCGGCTCATGGAGCCTTCGAACTGATGGTCGGCCAGAACCTTGCGGTAGTCGGCACTCGCGTATGGGGATCCGCGATCGCTGTGGTGTACACAGCCCTTCGCCGGGCTCCTGGCCTGGATGGCGGCGTTCAGCGCTGCGACTGCAAGCCGGGCGTCGATGGATCGGCTGATGGCGTAGCCGACGACACGCCTGGACCAGGCGTCCAGGATCACGGCGACGTAGACGAACCCACCTACGACGGTGACGTAGGTCATATCCGCCACCCAGAGCTGGTTGGGTCCGTCCAGCGTCATCCCCGGAGCCTTGTTCGGAAACAAGGGCTCGTCGTGGTCACTGTCGGTCGTGGCGGTGTAGCGTCGGCGGCGTTTGGGCTGGAGATCGTGCTCACGCATGAGCCGCCGCACTTTTTTGCTGTTCACCACCAACCCCTGGTGCCGCAACTCGGCACAGATCCGGCGGTAGCCGTAGGCCTCGAACTCTTCGCCGACGGCCTTGATGCGGGCGAGGATCTCGGCGTCCCGGTCGTTCAGGGCGGCCGTGTCATGGTAAGTCGAACGAGCCAGTCCCATCAGCTGGCAACCTTGGGTGATGCTGAGACCAATGGGCCGGTGATCACGGACGTGGATGCGTTTCTGCTCGATCGTCCTTGCTTCAAAGCCCCCTTTAGAAACTCGAGTTCGGGCGCCTGCCGACCGACCAGCCGCTCGAGCGCGGAGATCTTGGCCTCGTAGGCCGACAGCAGGTTCGACGCCTCGATCTCCTCGTCGAACTCGCCGGCCTCTGCCTTGGCGACCCAAACACGGATCAGGTTGCGACAGATGTCATGCCGCCTGGCAAGGCCGTAGAGCGTCTCTCCGGCGGCATACTCGGCCGCCACCTGGCGCTTGAACTCGATGCCGTGGACGCGGTGCTTGGCCATGACCTTACTCCTGTAAGGCCCGCCAGCAGGGGGTCAATCAGATCGCCTCACCCTGTCCACCCGCAGGGGCGCACTCCACCTACAACTGCGCCCGCAGGCTGAAGACGCTCAAGGGCAGCACGCCTTACGAGTTCATCTGCCGCCAGCGGACAATCGAGCCCAGCCGCTTCAAGCTGAACCCATACCATCACAGTCCAGGACTAAACACCTAGCCCAATGGGCAGACCCTCGCCAGCCAATCGACCCGTGCATTAACGCCTTACGAAGGCGATGATGTCACTTGGCAGGCAGGTGCGGTTCAGCACGCCGGCACTGCGCTCGTTGGACTGCATCCCGCAGGTTCGACACCGGAACCGCCGGTAGCCACACGCAGTAACCTCCGACCGCTCGGTCACGGCTTCGGACCCACAACACACGCGGTTCATCCCGACAGGCGCCACTCGCTGCCGCCACTGCCGACGCTATATCAGCCTTCTAGCCACCACCAGATCCGTCTCTGGCACGAGGGCTGACAGGACCTTCCCAAGCTCTTAAGCTAGCTCCTGCCTTAACAGAAGGAGCATTGTGAGGCTTGAACAAAGTCGGCCTAAAAACGTCTACAATCAGCCGGTATTCAATCCCCAAAGCAAGGTAGTATTAAATGGGCGACATCGTAAACTTTCGAGGCTTGCGTTCCTCTGAAGGCAGTCATAATTCAGGGCATCCTGCACCTGTCGAAGCCAGCGTTCCCGAACAACCTGATGAACTTAAATTAAATGAGGCGATCATCAAGGCAATGACTCTAGCGGGAGACGAGTTGCTTCCTGCCATCGAAATCGCCTTTAAGCTGGCAACCGAAGCAGAGGATCAGAAGGACCAGACGTCGTTCTACAAGCACATCATGGCGTTACACGCCATCACGTCCCGCATCCTCCTCAATGGTGGCCGGTTATAAGGTGCATTTTTATAGAGGTCGAGTGCCAACTAATTCCGGCCTGCCCCGCTAGCCGAGACATCCAGCCGATGGTGAGCTCCGGCCGCCAGACTCATATTTCTGGGCGCAGCGACTGAAGTTTTCTCCCAGCAACTAACCGTGACTTCAGCCTCAGCGCCTTTGTCTCGGACGGCCTCAGCATGCTCATCGGCGATCGTGTTAGATTTAAGGGAAGGCCTCGATCTCGAGGACCGATCCCTGCCTGTTCTTCCTTCCCAGGAAATGTGACGTAATCACGGAACTGGACAGCAGCTGTTACGGGTGCAGCGGCGATGATGAACTCTCTCGTTTCTTTACACACGTGCTTGAGGTCAAGGAAGATTTCAATGGCGCTCGCCTGACGTTGAACAAGCGCTATAAGCTGTAGTTTTGGCTCGACTGCGAACGCAGCCCGCACGATACTTTTGATCGTGGGGCTAGGGTCAAAAGACCATAAATGCCTCGGCCTCTTGAAAACGTACATAGTCTTGCCGTCAGCGTGCCAACATTCCGAAACCATCGATCCGATCCTCGTGTGCAGAGCGCGCCTAAATGCCCGTGTGAGGCATACTCTGGGGTAGCCTCACGGTAGACGGGGTGGATAACGTTTACCTCAGATCTGATGCAATGTTAAGCGCTTGCTTCGACAAGCGGCTGTCGCTTTTCACACAACAGCACCGAGTTTGACTATAATATAGAGATAATCCAAGTTTTGAGATTACCTCAAGCTATCAGCAGCTATGTGCTGACAACAGCCGCTCATGCAGGAGGTTGGCTACTTGAGTCACCGCACGACCTTCATCTAGTATTTAGATGCTGTCCACTGATCCGAAGGATCGACTGAGGGCACGGGATATGGAGGCCTTTAATGCGGGATCGGGTTATGAAGCCATTGGAACCGTGGATTCGAGTGGTGCTTCACGCAACCTTTCTAGCAGGTTTCATCACCATGCCCGCCAGCGGTTCACCATCACCAACTCTATCCGTATCCGGAAGTCCGATCACGCTATTCTCAGGCGGGGACGGCTGCGGCAAGTATGACTTCGTCGACGCTCCTGCACGTGCGTTCCGAGACGACGCCGGCTTGATACACATGTTCGCAGCAGGTGACCACAACCGGCAGTTCAAAGGCACTGACTTTCTCCATGCGCACTATGACTGCACCGTGACCTTTCAGGGTGGACACCAAAGCAACCCGTCAGCTTATGATGATTATGGCTGGCTGACGGCCTTCCAAACCGACAACGGCAGGACCGTTCATGCTCTTGTCCACAATGAGTATCACGGGTCAGAACGCCCGCGCGTTTGTGCCAAGCCGGGATCGCCTGGCTGCTGGGAGACGGACGTCACTGCAGCTATTTCACGCGACTCTGGGACCACATTCCAGCATATCCCCGCGCCATCCGGTTTAGTTGCAGCGCTACCCTACAAGTACGACAGCCGGCACGTGACGCAGGTCGGCTTCTTCAATCCAACCAATGTCGTATCCTACCACGGCTTCCACTATGTTTTTATCGCAATGATTAATCCAGTCGACCGGACGAGCGGAATGTGCCTCCTGCGGACGAAATCGATGAGTAATCCGGGAAGCTGGCGCGGCTGGGACGGCTCGGGCTTCAACGCCACCCTGGTCGATCCCTATACAGTTGAGGTGGAGAAGCCGAAGGCGCACCTGTGCCAACCCGTTGCTAAGGGTGATCTGTTCTTCGGTACCGGAAGCATATCCCACTACGCCCCGGCCAACGTCTTTGTAGCAACGATGAGATTTAATAAGTGGGACCTGCCGCTGCATAGAGAGGTTCCAGGGGTCTACGTCTCGACATCCAAGGATCTGCTCGACTGGTCTGTTCCTTCCCTCGTGCTATCGGACAAGCAGGCGATGATGGCTGATTCCACTCCTTTAGGTAGCTATCAATACTATCCGTCCCTCCTGGATCCTGCGGCGTCAGATAGAAATTTTAGCGAGATAACCACTACGCCTTACCTCGTGACGGTTGAGATCCTTCCCGGCAAGCCAAGCGTCACGCGTCACCTCGTCGCGTGGCCAACACATCTCCACTTTACCGAAACGCCTTAACTCTGTAGTTCAGGATGAATCATGCTCGACCCGCACGAGATCATCAAGTTAAGAGAACATCTCAGCGCCTCGGCTGATTGGGGCCCGGTCGCCCTAGAAGCCGGATTAGCATCCAGTCCGATTGACATGGAAGCTTCGTCCGATTGGGATACTGTCTTTATTGAACACCCCCGGCCGAAGGCCGTACCGTTTACGCCGCCGGCCTTTGTGTTGGGGGATCCTATCGATCGATCTTGTTTGAACGGTATCGGCAAATCGTCTGTTCACATCCCACCACATGTGGTGTCAGTAGCTCGGAACGTGCGGATCGTCGGATGGCGCGCCCTTCTCGGTGAAGCTGGCGGTCTCCACGTCGGCGGACTATCTATACGGAACAAGGAGCAGCTCGACCGCGTCGCGCAGCAGGTTCTTGAAAACCATCAAGGCTTTCTACTTATGCTGGACAGCTCCGGGAAGCCGCACCTCCTTTATCGACCTGCATCGCGGAACTTTGAGCTTGACGGCCTCGGCGCCTATATCAGCACGGTCGAGCCGGGTAACTACGGTAGCTTCCTGTTCCGGGTGCTCCCGGCCCTCCTCATGCTCGGTCATCTGAAACTCGCGCTTGACTATCTCATTGTTCCAGAGCGTACTAACTGGATGATGAGGGCACTCGACCTCGTCGGCCTCGGCCACCTTCGAGTTTTTAGCACTCGCGAAACGGTGGGCCTCGTGTGTCCCGAGATATACGTAGTCTCCGACATAGACAACGAAGCATTCCTCGACTCTTTTACTCTCAACCGGATGCGGTCCCTGGCTGGGTTCTGCGTAAACTGCTTCCCGCTTGCCGCACCGAGCATTGGGCGCATATACGTTTCGCGCGCACTCGCTACACTCCGAAGCGCGAGGAACAGGAACCTTGTTAATGAGGAGCTCATCGAGACAGCAGCAAGGCATCGGGGATTTAAGGTCATTCACCCTGAGACACTGACCTTCGAGCAACAGGTCGCGTTGTTCGCGTCGGCAAGCTTAATTGCGGGGCCGTCTGGCTCGGGCATGCTAAATTCGGCCTTCGCTTCTCCCGGGACCCGCGTCATCGACCTTGAAAGCTTTCACTTTACGGTTCGGCAACACGCAAAGCTATATGCCTCCAGTCAAAAGGAGTATGGATTTGTCTTTGGCATGACGTTAGACGAGATAGGTAGGCCACTCCATAATCGCAGCTGGCATCTTAAGCTTGAAGATTTCAATGCCGCGCTTGACCTGTTCGGAGCGTAGAGGTAAGGCTGCGTTCTTTCATCGGCGGGATGGCAACATCCATCGACTTAGTGGGTTGTTGCTTACCTTCTTTTGACGCCTATCTAAGAACATTTAGCAGGCTGCTGAAGAATGCGGGTGATGGGGATGGTAGAGCCCTCCTTTTGGTAAAGGAGTGGTCGCGCCCGAGATTTTGTGGCGTGCCGTGATTGTCGACTTGGGCTGCTTGGCTGGTGGTCATGTGATGGCGGCTAGAGCATTTTGATGTTGCGTGGACTCGTCGGATCTGATTCGACGCTGCTGGTTAAGCAGCGAGGGATGGGGATGGCGGCACCGTTGTCGCAGGACCTGCGTCGCCGCCTGATACAGGCGGTTGCGGCGGGCAGTTCGGCGCGCGAGGCGGCGCGGCGGTTCGCGGTGAGCGAGTCTGGCGCCATCAAGCTGGTCCGCCGCGTGCGCGAAACCGGCAGCATGGCCTCGGGCCAGATCGGCGGCCACCGCAAGCCGCTGCTGGCCGGGCACGAGGCGCTGCTGCGGGAGCTTACCGCGGCCAAAGACAACATCACGCTTGCGGAGATCCGAGCGGAGTTGGTGGCGCGCGGCATCGAGACGGGCTGCCTTGCCACGATCTGGCACACGCTGCGCCGACTCGGGCTGTCACACAAAAAAACAGCCTGAGGGCGGCCGAGCAGGACAGAGCGGATGTGGCCGAGCATCGCCGGCTGTGGCGCGTGTGGCAGCTATTCCTGGATCCTGAGCGCCTTGTGTTCATCGACGAAGCCGGTGCTGCCACGAACATGGTCCGGCGCTACGGCTGGGCGCCGCGCGGCCGACGCTTGGTCCAGGCCGCACCGTACGGGCACTGGTGCACCACGACGTTCGTGGCTGGCTTGCGCAGCACCGGCCTGGTGGCCCCGCTGGTGCTGGACGGGCCGATGAACGGGCAGGCGTTCCTGGCCTACGTCGAGCAGGTCCTGGTCCCCACGCTCCGGCCCGGCGACGTGGTCGTCATGGACAACCTCGGCGCCCACAAGGTGGCTGGCGTCGGAGACGCGATCAGGGCGGCGGGGGCGAGCCTGCTCTACCTGCCGCCCTACTCACCCGACCTGAACCCGATCGAGCAGGCGTTCGCCAAGCTCAAGGCCCTGCTCCGCTGCGCCGCTGTTCGCACCAAGGAAGCGCTCTGGATCACCATCGGCCAGCTCCTCAGCCAGTTCAGCCCAAACGAGTGCCAGAACTACCTCGTCAACTCAGGATATGGGTCTACGTAAAGTGAAAATGCTCTAGATGATCGCCGACGTTCTCAGCCGGATGCCCCGTCAAGACGAAGCAGGGGCGATCGTGCTTGACCGGCTTCTG
>CALMVN010000317.1 GCA_937873225.1 uncultured Acetobacteraceae bacterium | reverse complement strand
CAGGTGGCGGCGGCGACCGGGTCGGGGCACCAGAACGGTTTGGCTTGCAGCGCGTCCCAGTCCCAGCGATCGCGATCGATGCGATGCGGGCCGACCTGCACCAGCGCGCCGCGCACCCGCACCGCCGGGCCCAGCACCTGGCGCGCCACGGCGCCGGCCGCCACCCGCATCGCCGTCTCCCGCGCCGAGCTGCGCCCGCCGCCGCGCGGGTCGCGTATCCCGTATTTCAGCGTGTAGGACAGGTCCGCGTGCCCCGGCCGGAAGGTGTCCGCCACCTCCCGGTAGTCCCGCGAGCGCCCGTCGGTGTTGTCGATCGCCATCATGATCGGCGTGCCGGTGGTCAACCCCTCGTACACCCCGGACAGGATGCGCACCTGGTCCGCCTCCTGGCGCTGCGTGGTGTGCCTCGACTGTCCCGGCCGTCGCAGGTCCAGCCAGGGCTGCACGTCCGCGTCCGACAGCCTCAGCCGCGGCGGGCACCCGTCGACCACGCATCCCAGGGCCGGCCCGTGGCTTTCGCCCCAGGTGGTGACGCGGAACAGGTGGCCGAACGTGTTGTGGGACATGGTGAACCGTTGCCGCTCCGCGAGGGCGGTTGGTCGCCCGGTCGTTCGATGGAGCCTCAATCCGTCCCGAACGGCAATCCGTCGAGCAGGCTTTCCGCCAGGATCGCGACGGCGACCGCGCCGCCATCCGGAACGCCCAGGGCACGATCCCCCAGGTAGCTCGCCCGCCCGAGGCGCGGGCGCATCGCGGCGGTGGCCTCCGCGCCCGCGCGGGCGGCGGCGGCGCAGCGCTCCCACGCTTCCCTGTTCCAGCGTCCGGTGCCGCACGCCGCCCGCAGCGCCTCCGCCATCGGCTCCAGCGCATCGACCATGGTCCGGTCGCCCGGCCGCGCGCCGCCGAGCCGGCGGATCGCCTCGACCGCCTCCGCCAGCGCGTCGCCCCAGTCCGACAGCCCGGGCCGCCCGATCCCGGCCAGGCGGCGGGCGGCGCGGGACAGCGCCACTGCGTAGAACGGCCCGGAGCTTCCGCCGGCCGCACGACGGACCGCGTCGGCCATCGCCTGCAACGCGTGCGACGGCGAGCGCCAGGCACCCGGCGGCAGGGCCAGCACCGCCCTGGCCGCCCGCGCCATGCTGCTCTCGAGATCCCCGTCTCCCGCCTTCGCATCGAGTGCCGACAGCGTGTCCTCGGCGCCGACCAGCCGGTGCGCGGCGGCAAGGGCCGCCGTCCGGACCTGCAACCCCGCTTCCGAGGGAGCCGCCGCCGCCGCGTCGCCGCCCGCCCGGGCACGGTCCGGACCACGCTGAACGACGTCGTCGTTGAGCCTGCCCGGTCCCGGCCACGCCGGCGCCTCGGTGGGCGCATCCAGCAGCCCGAGCAGCGCGTCGTCCAGGGGAAGGATCGTGATCGAGCAGCCCGGCATGTCCAGCGCGGTGAGCAGGTTGCCGCACCAGCCGCGAACGACGTTCACGTTCCTGCCGCGCAACGCGCGCAGCGTCGCCCGCATGACGATGTCGAGCTCCATCGGCGGGGTTCCGCCGAGGCCGTTCACCAGCAGCGCGACCCGCTCTCCGCCGGACACGCCCAGCTCGTCGGCGATCGTCCCGACCATGCTGCCGACCAACCGGTCGCAGCCGTCGAACGCCACCCGCTCCACCCCCGGCTCGCCGTGGATGCCGAGCCCGAGCTCGACCTCGTCATCCCCGAGGGCGACCCCGCTCCCGCCGGCGCCCGGCCGGGTGCACCCGCCCCGCGCCGCCCCCAGCGGCCCGCGCCCGGCCGCGCCGCGCTCCGCCAGCGCCTTCACCTCGCCGAGCGGCCGTCCGGCCGCTGCGGCGGCGCCGGCCACCTTGTGCACCAGCACCGTCCCGGCGATCCCGCGCCTGCGCTCGCGCGGCACCGTGTTGCGCAGCGACACGTCGTCGGCCACCACCACGAGCTCGACCGCGAGCCCTTCGCCGCGCGCCAGCTCCGCGGCCAGGCCGAAGTTGAGCCGGTCGCCGGTGTAGTTCTTGACCACCAGCAGCGCGCCCGCCGGGCCGGTCACCGCCCGGATCGCCGCCAGCACGGCGTCGACGCCGGGCGAGGTGAACACGGGTCCCGCCACCGCGGCGGCCAGCATGCCCGCACCCACGTAGCCGGCATGGGCCGGCTCGTGGCCGCTGCCGCCGCCCGAGATCACCGCCACCTCCCGCGCGGTCCCGCCCCGGCGCAGCACGACGTCGTCGTCAGGCAGCAGCACCTGGAACGGTGTCCGCGACACGCCGCCTTCCAGCATCTCCCGCACCACCCGGTCCGGATCGTTGATCAGCTTCCTCATGTCCCTCTCCTCCTCGCCCGAAGCCGCCCGCTCCCCGTCACTGCGCGATCAGGTCCCACACCTGCAGCTTGACCGCATGGCAGGCGTTGCCGAGCCCCTGCGACGAGACCTGCGCGGAGAAGCCGGCGATCATGTCGTCGATCGGCTGCCGGTCGAAGCGGTCGCCCTGCAGGGCGCGGCACTGCCCGAGGATCTGCGCGGTCAGCGGCCCGACCTTCACCTGGCGTCCCTCGTCGCACATGCTCTTGCTTTCCTCGGCGAAACGGTGGAGCCGGGAGAAGGTGTCGCAGCGGTTGGCATCCATCGGCGGCGGCGACGCCGGCTGCGCCGACGCGGTGCCGGGCAGCAGCAGGACCAGAAGCGGAAGCGGGAGCAGCCGGTGCAGGCACGGCGTCATGGTCATCCTCCTCGGACGGGCTGTTCCGTGCCAACGCCGTACCCGCGGCTTCGGCCAACCGGGCATCCGGTCCGCAAGGCGGCCGGACCCTGATGGCCGGGATCCGGATCACCGACCGCGTGTGGATCGACGAGGCGGAGATCACCCTGAGCTTCATCCGCTCGGCGGGACCGGGCGGCCAGAACGTCAACAAGGTCGAGACCGCGGTGCAGCTGCGCTGGGCGATGACCGCGTCGCCGTCGATCGACGACCGCGTCAAGGCGAACCTGAAGGCGCTGGCCGGACGTCGGCTCAGCAAGGACGGCATCCTGGTGCTGACCGCGCACCGCCACCGCACCCAGGAGCGCAACCGCGCCGACGCGCTGGAACGGCTGGCGGCGCTGGTCCGGGAGGCCGCCAAGCCGCCCGCCCCGGTCCGGCGGCCGACCAGGCCCACGCGCGGCTCGAACGAGCGGCGGCTGACGGCCAAGACCGTGCGCTCCGCCCTGAAGGGCACCCGTCGCATGGACCGTCCGGACCCGGACGCCTAGCCCAGGCTCAATCAGCCGAACCGCCAGACATGGTGGACAGCGGACATCTGGCCGGTTGCGGCATCCCGAGCTTGGCATAGACCAGACGGTTCAGACAGCGCCTTCGAGGCCGGGTGGAAGCTCGCCTGTCATGAATGACGACAGATACATCTTGCCCAGGGCATGCTTCGCCTCGGGGGATCCGGGCGTGATGTTTCCGCCGTGGATCGAGCGGCGGAACTCCGTGACCGTCGGAGCAGCGGGGTCGCAATCCGCCAACGCTCCGGAGGCCGCGGCTGACGCGCTGAGGAACACGCCTGCGTAGTAGAGGCGGGTCAGCGCACGCACTTGGGCGAGGCGATCAGAGCTAAACGTATGTCCCTTTCGTCCGAGCCAGGCCTCGACCAGGATCTGCTCCAGTTCCGGCGTGGGTGCGAAACTGTCCATTGCGATCGCGACATCAACCAGCGGGTCATTGCGATAGGCCGACTCCCAGTCGATCAGCCACAGGCGTTGTCCGTCGAATAGGATGTTCCGGGGAACGGCGTCGTTGTGGCTCGACACGCACTCCATCGCGTTCCACGCGTATGTCTTGCGGAGTTGGGCCAGACGCTCTGTGCATGGGGCGAGCACGTCGGGCGCCAGCACCCCTGTCTGACACACCCACTGCCAGAGGCGGTCGACCATCTCCGGGTATTCAACAAAGCGAGAAAACGACGGCGTATCTCGGACGCGACCGAGCAGCGTCCCGACGGCCCGGGAAAGTCCCTCTACGCCGCCGGGAAAGCCGCTGAGTGGCCGCTCCTCTACGAAGTCCGTGATGGCGACGCGGTTTGCCTCGTCGATGTAGTGAACTGCGGGAGCAATCCCTTCTGCCGAAGCGATGCGCATCGACTCGTACTGGTGCGGATTGCGGAGTGGGCTGGCTGAGCCCTCTAATCTTAGGAGGTAGCGCCGGGCACCTACATCAATCCTGAAAGGAAAGGCGCCTGACGCACCGCCTTCGACGAACGCGATCGAGTCAACCCGTTCAGAACCGAAAGCGGCATCGAGCGTGACGTGTATCGTTACGCGCTGCTTACCTGTTAGGAGGCTCAGAGGGTCGGCGCTCATAGCCGATCGTCGCATGCCGAGAGGCGGGTAGCCAAGAAGCTTGGACCGTCGGAGCAAGGTCCGCTTAGAGTCGGCTGCGGACCTGATCGGGTTCGAGCTCCAGGCCGGCCTGATCGACATGGCGGTGCGTTCCTCCCGTCGTGAATTGCCGTGCCGATCGGAAGGGGGACCGGCACCAGCGCGCCGGACCGGCCGAGGAAGGGCATGGAACCTGCACGGAATGCATCACATCGGCTGATCCGGTGGACTCCGATGCGCCGGACACGTCCACGGCACGATGAACGCGGACGGAAACCCTGCTCAACGTCCTGGCCGCCGCGGCACATCCCGCTTCACGGCGGCATGACGGCCTCGTGCAACCGGGCTCATGCTTCGGCTTCGACGGGTCGCTGCAGGGTCCAGTCCGGAGGGGGACAGCAACGCCGCGGCGGGAACCGGACCTCCGCCCGGACCGACCCGGAAGGCGTTTCCCGACCCGGGACAGGCCGCCGCGGCAACTCCGGGTTGCGCCCCGCTTTCCACCTCCATGCTCATCCCGCTCCTGGCGCTCGCGGCGTTCGGCCTGATCGTCGTCGTGCTCCAGGATGCCTTCGAGGTGATGCTGCTGCCCCGGCGCGTGCTCCGACGCTTCCGCGTGGCCCGCTTCTACTTCCGCAGCGTCTGGGGCGTCTGGAAGCGCTGCTCCCGGGCCTTCGCCGGCGCGCGGCGCGAGCACTTCCTGAGCGTGTTCGGGCCGCTGTCCATGGTGCTGCTGTTCACCCTGTGGGCGCTGGGCCTGATCCTGGGCTTCGGCACGCTGGACTGGGCGCTGCAGGCCCGCGCGGCCCATCCGTCCTCGCTTTCCGACCAGATCTACATGAGCGGGGCCACGTTCTTCACCCTGGGCTACGGCGACGTGGTGCCGCATTCCCACCTCACGCGCCTGCTCGCCGTGTTCGAGTCGGGCCTCGGCCTCGGCTTCCTCGCCGTGGTGATCGGCTACCTGCCGGTGCTGTACCAGCTGTTCTCCAGGCGGGAAGCGCACGTCATCCAGCTCGACGTGCGCGCCGGCACGCCCCCCACCGCCTGCACCCTGCTCAGCCGGCACAGCGAGCCGGGCGACCTCGCCAGGCTGGACGAGCTGCTTCGCGAATGGGAGGTGTGGGGCTCGGAACTGCTGGAAAGCCATCTCAGCTACCCGATGCTGGTGTACTACCGCTCCCAGCACGACAGCCAGTCCTGGCTGGCGGCGCTGGCGGCGGTGATCGACACCTGCGCCCTGATCCTGGTCGGCATCGAGGGCACCCGGCCGCTGCAGGCGCGGATGACCTTCACCATGGGCCGCATGGTGATCGTCGAGATGGCCCGCTCCTTCGGCGTGTCGCCGTCCCGCTACGACGGCGGCGACCGCCTGGGCGACGAGGGCTACCGCCGGCTGATCGACAGCCTGACCGAGGCCGGGCTGCGCTGGACCGACGCCCAGGGCGCCCAGGACACCCTGGCCGCCCTGCGCGCCACCTACGAGCCCCTGCTCGACGCGCTGGCCAACCGGCTGCTGCTGACCCTGCCGCCCTGGTCGTCCGCCGGAACCGGTTCGGACAACTGGCAGGTCGGGCATCGCGGCCTGATCGCGACCCGGCTGGTCGAGCAGCTTTCCAACCAGGCGACGGACGACGACCGCCGGCCCGGGGAGAAGCTGTGGCGACGCCTTCGCGCCCAGCTCGACAGGCCGTAGCACCGGACGCGGCACGGCACCGCGGGCGCGGCATGGCGCGCGAAGCGGGTTCCGGCGAGAATGCCCGCCGGCCGCCCTTCCGTCCGGACGGCCGCAACGGGGGAACGAGCAATGCGCCGGCTTGTCGTCGGGATCGTCCTGGTTCTGCTTCCGGCAGCGCCCTGCCGGGCCCAGGCGCCGACGCAGGCGCAGCCTCCGGTCCAGGCGCCCCCGGTCCAGGCTTCTCCGCTCCAGGCGCTCCCGCCGGAGACGCTCCAGCCCGTGCAGCCGCCGCCGGTCCCGCCGGTGTTCGTGATCTATCCGGGCAGCCCGCCGCAGCACACCATCCTGCTGAACACGCTGACCGGGGAAACCTGGCTGCTCGGCGTCAACGGTCCGGACGGGCAGTACCAGTGGACGCGCATCGCCGTCGGCGATCCGAGCGAGACCGCCGCCGCACCGCGCTGACCGGATCCCGCCGCCGGACGCTTCCTGCCGGCACGGGACGCCTTGGCAGGCGGAGGCGATCCGGGCCAGGCTCGGAACCGGCCCTTCCCCAGAGGAACGCGACGATGGCAGTGACCGGGCGCGTTCCCATGGCCGGGCTGCTGCCCGTGCCGCGACAGCTGCTCGCGCGCGAGCCGGACTGGCAGTTCAGCCTGATGCTGGCGCTCGAGGTGGTGTTCCTGTTCGTCGCCATCCCGGCCCTGGATGCCGGCGGCGTCGACCGGAGCGTGGTGACGCTGCTCCAGCTCGTTCTCGCCGGCACCGCGGTCGCCCTGCTGGCCAGGTCCACCCTTCTCAGGCTGGCGCTGGCGACCAGCTTCGGGCTCACCCTGCTGTCGCACCTCCTGCCCGGGCTGCTGCCGCACGCGATCACCCTGGGCATGGCCTTCGCGTACAACCTGCTGGTGACGACGGCGATGGCGCGGGCGGTGTGGGGGTCGGGCGACGTGAACCACCACCGGATCGCCGGCGCGGTGTTCGTCTACCTCAACCTCGCCCTGCTGTTCGCCATCGCCCAGGCCGGGCTGGCGCTGCTGTCGCCGCACGCCCTGTCCGGCCTGTCGTCCCGACCGTCCGCGCACGCGGCCGAGCTGCTGCATTTCAGCGTCACCCGGCTCACCTCCATCGGCGACGGCACCGTGGCGGCGCGCTCGCCGCTGGCCTGCAGCCTGGCGGACGCGGAAACCGTGATCGGCCAGCTGTTCCCGGCCATCCTGCTGTCCCGGCTGGTCGGGCTGCACCTGTCGCGCAGCCGGTGAGCGGCGTCACAGCGCCCGCCTGAAGGTGAGGTTGAGGCGCAACGCGCCCGTCGACGGGTGCCGGCCCGGCTTCAGCACGTCGACCCCGTGAAACGCCAGCCGCGACGCGCCGCCCCACACCACCACGTCGCCATGCTCGAGGCGCAGCCGCCTCGGCCGGTCGGCCCGCGACACGCCGCCCCACAGGAACGTCGCCGGCAGCCCGAGCGACACCGACACGATCGGCGCCCCGAGGTCGCGCTCGTCGCCGTCCTGGTGCAGCGACATCCGCGCCCCCGGCGCGTAGCGGTTGAGGAGGCAGCAATCCGGCACGAAGCCCGGATGGCCCGCCCGTTCCGCCGCCCTGTCCGCCAGGGCGGCAAAGGCGTCCGGCATCGCCGGCCAGGGACGGCCGGTGTCGGGATCGGTCGGCGCGTAGCGGTAGCCGCTGCGGTCCGCGACCCAGCCGACCAGGCCCGCGTTGCTCATCGCCACCGACATGCGCCGGCCGTTCGGGACCACCATGTGCCGGAACGGCGACTCGCGCAGGACCGCGTCCAGACCGGCCAGCAGCGCGGCCGCGTCCGGACCGGCGAAGCCGTGCAGCAGCACCGCCCCAGGTCCCAGCTCCAGGTCCCCGCGCCGCGGGCCGGGCGCGCCGGTCCCGGAGGCCGCGCTCATGAACGTTGTTCACGGGCCGCGGCGCCCGGACAACCGTCATCCCCCGGCACGGCACCGGCCGACGACGCTTCCCGGTCCAGCAGCGCCCGCTTGCGCTCCACCCCCCAACGGTAGCCGGACAGCCCGCCGTCCTGTCGGACCGCCCGGTGGCACGGGATCGCCACGGCGAGCGGGTTGGCGGCGCAGGCGCCCGCCACCGCCCGCACCGCACCCGGCGCGCCGATCCGGGCGGCGATCGCCGCGTAGCTCGCCGTGCTGCCGGCCGGGACCTCGCGCAGCGCCTGCCACACGCGCCGCTGGAACGCGGTGCCGCGTATGTCGAGCGGCAGCGCGAGGCCGGACGACGGCGCCTCGACCATCCCCGCCACCTGCGCCACCAGCGTTTCGAACGCCGGATCGGCGCCGGCCAGCTCGGCGCGCGGGAAGCGCGCCCGCAGGTCGCGCAGGAGCCGGTCCGGATCGTCGCCGATCAGGATGGCGGCGATCCCGCGCGCGCTGGCGGCGACCAGGATGGAGCCGAGCGAGCAGGTGCCGGTCGCGACGCGCAGCCTTTCCCCGTCGCCGCCGTCCCGGTAGCGTCGCGGCGTCATGCCCAGGACCGCCCCGGCTTCGGCATAGAACCGGCCGCTCGACCCGTATCCGGCGCCGTGGATCGCCTGAGTCACGGTTGCGCCGTCCTCCAGCCGCTCCCGGAGCCGGGCGGCGCGTCGCGCGGCGGCGTAGGCCCTGGGCGTCACGCCGGTCGCCGCCTTGAACGAGCGGTGCAGGCGGGACGGGCTCGAACCGACCGCCTCCGCCAGCACGGCCAGCGGCAACGGCTGTTCCGCCTCGTCGATCAGCCGGCAGGCACGGGCGACAACGGCGGCCCGGGCATCGTCAGGGGACGGACCGTCGGGACGGCATCGCAGGCAGGCGCGGCATCCGGTCGCCCGGGCCGCCTGGAGGCTGTCGTGGATGACGACGTTGTCCGGGTTGCAGGCGCGGGACGGGCAGGACGGCCGGCAGTACACCCCCGTGGTGACCACCGAGTACCAGAACCTGCCGTCCGCCGCCGTGTCGCGCGCCAGGATGCGCGCCCAGCGCGGATCGCCGGACGTGTCGGGAGATGCGGCCGCCGTCGCCTGCTCGGTCATGGGAGAATCCTGTGCCAGATCGTGGTCGAGCCCGTCCATGCCAGGGATGCGGCGCGTCGGCGTCCCGTTTCCCGTCGTCCAATCCGGAACGGTCCGGCGGCCGCGTCGCGCACGGATGTTGCATTCCCTTCCGGTTCCTGCCTTGTCCCGGGCCGGGCCGCCGCCGGTCCGCCCGCCCATTCCTGGAAGATCCATGCGCGCCCTTGCCCTGCTGCTGATCGCCCTGTCCTGTCCGCTGCCGTCCCGGGCCGCGACGGCGTCCGCCGACCCGGCTCCGGCCGGGGAGCCGCCCGCCTTTCTTGCCGAGGTCGAGGGCGACCAGGCGCTGCACTGGGTCGGGCAGCGGAACGCCCAGACCTTTGACGTGCTGGAGCACGACCGGCGCTATCCCGGGTTCCATGCCGACGCGCTGGCGGTGGCGCAGGCGCCGGAGCGGATCCCCACGCCGAAGGTGATCGGCGGCCAGGTATACAACTTCTGGCAGGACGCCGCGCACCGACGCGGCCTGTGGCGGCGCACCGACCTCCGATCCTATCGCGGCGCGTCGCCGGCCTGGCACACGGTGCTCGATCTCGACGCGCTGTCCGCCTCCGAACACGCCAACTGGGTGTGGAAGGGGGTGGAATGCGAGGAGCCGTCGGGAACGCGCTGCCTCCTGCTGCTGTCCGACGCCGGCGAGGACGCCACCACGGCGCGCGAGTTCGACCTGCGCGACGAGCGCTTCGTGCCCGGCGGGTTCGTGCTGCCGCGATCCAAGCAGACGGTCGCATGGGAGGACGGGGACACGCTTCTGGTGGCGCGCGACTGGGGCCCGGGCAGCCTGACCGCGTCCGGCTACCCGTTCATCGTCAAGCGGCTGCGTCGCGGGCAGGCGCCGGACGCGGCGGTGGAGGTGACGCGCGGCACGCCCGCCGACATCTCCGTCACCCCGGAGGTGCTGGTCGACGGCGACGGGCACAGGATCGTTCTGGTCGATCGCGGCGTCACCTTCTTCACCAAGGCGTACGGGCGGGTGACGCCGCAGGGCCTGGCGCCGCTGCCGCTGCCGCCCAAGGCGACGGTGATCGGGCTGGTCGCCGGGCGCATCGTCGCGAAGCTGGACCAGGACTGGCAGCCGAAGGCGGGGCCGGCGATCCCGGCCGGCAGCCTGGCCGCCCTGGACCCGTCCCGTCCGGACGCGCCGCCGCAGCTGGTGTTCGCGCCCGGCCCGCGCCAGTCGGTCGAGGCGGAGTCGGTCGGCGTCACCCATGGCCACGTGGTCGCGGCGATCGCCGACAACGTGCGCGGCCGCGCCCTGGTGTTCACCCCCGATGCCGCCGGCTGGCGCACGCAACGCGTGTCCCTGCCGGACAACGCCTCGATCACCCTGGTCGACGACAACCGGCGCGACGACCACGCCTTCCTGCAGGTGACCGGCTTCCTGACCCCCAGCCAGCTCTGGCTGCTCGACGCCGGCACCGGCGCCCTGGAGCGGGTCAAGGCGCTGCCGGCGCAGTTTGACGCGTCCGGCCTGGTGGTGGAGCAGCTGCAGGCGCGCTCCACCGACGGCACCGCCATCCCGTACTTCGCCGTGCACCGGCGCGCCATGAAGCTGGACGGCTCCAACCCGACGCTGCTCACCGCCTATGGCGGGTTCGGCATCTCCAGCACGCCGCTGTACTCGGGCGCCACCGGCCGGCTTTGGCTCCTGCGCGGCGGGGTGTACGTGCTGGCCAACATACGCGGCGGCGGCGAGTTCGGCCCGGCCTGGCACGAGGCCGGACGAAAGACCGGGCGGCAGCGCGTGTTCGACGACTTCGCGGCCGTCGGCCGCGACCTGATCGCGCGCGGCATCACCACGCCGCGCCGGCTCGGCATACGCGGCCGCTCCAACGGCGGGCTGCTGATGGGGGTGGAGTTCACGCAACACCCAGAGCTGTGGCGGGCGGTGATCATCGGCGTGCCGCTGCTCGACATGCTGCACTTCGAGACCATGGCGGCGGGCGCCTCCTGGGTGGACGAGTACGGCAGCGTGTCGCATCCCGAGGAGCGCGCCTTCCTGGCCCGGATCTCGCCGCTGCAGGCGCTGCGCCCGGGCGTCGCCTATCCGGAACCGTTCATCTTCACCTCGACCCGGGACGACCGGGTCGGGCCGGTGCACGCGCGCCGCTTCGCCTGGCGGCTGGGGCAGCTTGGCGTGCCGTTCCTGTACTACGAGGATACCGAGGGCGGCCACGCCGGCACCGCCAACCTCGGCGAGATCGCGCACGAGCAGGCGCTGGAAGCCACCTACCTCGCCCGCCGGCTGGTCGACTGACGCAGCCGATCGTTTCCACCCCATTGAAGGAGTTCCCGCATACCATGACCCGTCTCGCCGTCCTCGCCGCCGCCGCTCTCCTGACGTCCGCTTCCACCGCCGCCGTTGCCCAGAGCTCCTCCAGCCAGGGCGCCTCCGGCCAGGCCTCCCCCAGCCAGAGCTCGGCCGGCAAGTCCGCCCGTGCGCCGGCGGACGCGAACGCGGTCAGCCCCGGCATCTCCTGCCCCGGCGACGCGGTGGTCTGGGTCAACCTGCGCAGCCGCGGCTACCACATGCAGGGCGACAAGTTCTTCGGCCACACCAAGCGCGGCAAGTTCATGTGCAAGAAGGCCGCCGACGCGGCCGGCGACCACGAGATCAAGGCCGGCAAGTAGGAACCGGCCGCTCCTACTCGTCCTGCGCATAGGCGGCGTCGAAGAACGCCGCCTCCATCGCCACCACGCGCCGGAAGACGTCGCGGGCGGTATCGGGATCGGCCGGCCCGACCCGGTCCAGCTCCCCGCGCAGGAACCCGACAAAGGCCCGGAAGTCGGGATTGTCGTGCAGGGTGATCCATTCCGCGTGGACGAAGCGCTGCGGCAGCGGCCGTGGCGCTGCCGACGCCCAGTCGAGATACAGCCATTCCGCCACGCACAGCACCGACAGCACCGCCACGTAGCGCCCGCTCGCCGCCGCCTCCCGCATCAGCGCCGCCAGCGCCCGGGTCGGCTCCGCATCCGGGACCGCCGCCCGCTCGGCCTCGTCGATCCCGAGGTCGGCGAAGGCGCGCAGGAAGTAGGTGTTCTCCTCGCCGGACACGATCCCGGCCGAGCGCCCGTATCGCAGCCGCGCGGCAAGGCTGTCGGCGGTGGCCATCGCAGCCCCGAGCAGCATCAGGAAGCCGTCCAGGAACCGGTGGTCCTGCACCAGGTAGCGCGCCATGGCCTCGTCGCCGACCGTGCCGTCGCACAACTCCCGCACGAAGCGGTGCCCGGTCGCCGCCGACCAGTCCGGTTGGCTTTCGCGCTGCAGCAGGTCGGTGAAGCGGTCGTCCATGGCGCTGCCCTCGCCTGGCGCGGGATGCCGGTCCGCGGCAGGCGCCGTGTTGTGTCATGCCCGCCGCAGGCCTACCACCCAGGCGTGCCGCGGCACACCTCGACCAGCCGAAGGAGTGCCACGCCGTGTCCGACTACGTGAAGCCGGCCCAGATCGTCAGCCTGATGGCCGAGGCCGGGCTGGTGAAGTCCAGGCTGCCCGGCCTCGACCTGCTGATCCGCGCCGCGCTGGCCGGCGCCTACCTCGCCTTCGTCACCTCCATGGCCTTCCTGGTCGGCGCGCAGACCGGGCAGTTCGTGGTCGGCGCCCTGCTGTTCCCGGCCGGCTTCGCGCTGATCGTGGTGCTGGGGATGGAGCTGCTGACCGGCAACTTCGCCGTGCTGCCGGTTGCGCTGTTCGCCGGGCGGATCGGCTGGGGTGCCGTGCTGCGCAACTGGGGCCTGGTGTTCCTCGGCAACCTGTTCGGCAGCCTGGTGTACGCCCTGCTGTTCTGGATCGCCGCGACGGAGGCCGGGCACACCACCGGCGGCCTGATCGGCGACAAGCTGCGCGCGCTGGCGGTGAGCAAGACCACCGCCTACGAGGCGTTCGGCCTGGCCGGGCTGCTGACCGTGTTCGTCAAGGCGATCCTGTGCAACTGGATGGTCAGCCTGGGCTCGGTGATGGGCCTGGCCTCCACCTCCACCGTCGGCAAGATCCTGGGCGCCTGGCTGCCGATCTTCATCTTCGTCAGCCAGGGCTTCGAGCACAGCGTGGTGAACATGTTCGCCATCCCCGTCGGCATGATGCTGGGCGCCCCGGTGAGCGGCACCGACTGGTGGCTGTGGAACGAGATCCCGGTCACGCTCGGCAACGCCGTCGGCGCCTTCGTGTTCACCGCGGGAACGTTCTACGCCACCTTCGGCCGCCGGCAGCCTTCGCCGCAGGACGTGGCGGCGCCGCTCGTCGTGCGTTCCTGAACGACGTTCACGCGCCGAGGCGGCCGGCCGGCCGCATCAGGCCGGTCTCGGTGCCGGCCCAGTTCCGCATTGCCGGCCGGCAGAACCGGTCCAGCGCCGCTTCCTGCTCCGGCGAGGCGGGGAGGAAGCGCGCCAGCAGCGCCGCCGACGCGACCTCCGCCGCCCGGGCGGCGCCGTCCGCGCACTTCACCGCGACGCCGAGCCCTTGTCCCGGCAGCGCCAGCACGTGCACCCCTTCCGCGCCGGTCTTGCTGAACACCACCTCGCCGAACAGCTGCATCAGCCGGGTGTCGAACCGGTCCGGCGCCGCCACCAGCTCCGGATGCGCCGCCACCGCCCGGCGCAGCCGCATCGCGGCCGACGCATGGTCCGGCGTCATGCCGGCGCCGCTGCCGAACCGGGCGAAGCCGAGCGCAAGCGCCCGCAGCGGGATCGCATGGGTCGGGATGCCGCAGCCGTCGATCGCCCGGTTGTCGGCGTCCATCCGCGCGCCGGTCAGCGCCGACGCGGCCGCGGTCGCCGCCCGCATCACCGGATGCTCCGGCCGGACGTAGCCCGCGACGGGCAGGTGCGCGTCGCAGGCGACGCAGACGAAGCCGGCGTGCTTGCCGGAACAGTTGTTGTGCAGCGCCGACGGCGCGGCGCCGGCCGCGGCCAGGACGGTGGCGGCGTCCCGGTTCGTCGGCCAGTGCGTGCCGCATTCGAGGCAGCCCGGCTCCCGTCCCGCCTTGCGCAGCATGGAGGCGGCGGTTTCGACGTGCACCGGCAAGCCTCCGTGCGACGCGCAGGCCAGCGCCAGCTCGGCCGCCGACAGGCCGAGCCGGTCCGCCGTTCCGGTCTCCACCAGCGGCAGCGCCAGCAGCGCCTTCACCGTGGAACGGGTGTAGACCGGCTCCTCGACGTTCCCGGCGGCGAAGACCACGCCGCC
>CALMVN010000316.1:2750-4825 GCA_937873225.1 uncultured Acetobacteraceae bacterium | reverse complement strand
CTACAGGCACAGTCGCTGATGGATGTTGTCGTTCAGGCTAGGGATGGCTGCTTTGCGCCTCTGAGTAGCCATTCGAGCGATCAAATCAGCTTCCCGATAGCGGACGTTCATCTCTGGCGCTCTTGCCAACCGCAATCGCATATCCGTGGGGTTCGGGTGGACCTGATGGCCACAACTAGCCACTATCCACTAACTTGTTGCGGACAACGGCTGGAGCGACCACATGGCCAATCACGTTCGGGCTCACATCGACCTGCTCTCGCAGTTGACGCTTCCAGATCGGTTCGAAACTCTCTCGGACCATCTTGGAACACGTCTCGCGGAAGTACTTGTTGGTCCTGACGCTGATCTCACCAATGCGCTAAGCCGCGTAGCTGATCATATACGATAAAGTCTACAAGGTGCCCTCCTCCCGCTCTTTGGGAAATCTGGTGCCGGAAAGACCACGCTGGCACAGTCAGTCAACCAATGGCTTGCCAAAGATTTTGGGCCGACAATTACCTATGACGGACCGCTGACCTTTGAGGGACTATCGACGGCAGTCGATCATCTTCGTCAATCACTTCCAGCAAACTTCGAACTTCTCGTCCCGATAAACATCGATCATCGGGAGAGTGACCCGCCGACTGATGCTGAACTGGCTCAACTAAAGCGGTTTCTGCGTACGTCGCCGCACAATCTACGATGCCTTGCTTTATGGCCGGAGACCGACCGGAGCATCGCGGTGGAGGTCGGGCGTCGCTTCAAGAACATAGCTGGAGCCCAGCCGTTTGATCTGCTCGAAGTGACCGGACCTTCTCGCGACGCCTGGCAAGGCATCGCCTCGACGACTCTTCGCCTTGCCAATGGTCTTGATGCTCTGGAGGGGATCGGCGTCGATCCAGAGACTTATGATCCTTTAAGCTATTCATCTCTTGGCGAATTTCTACGCAGATTACAGATCGACTTCAACTCAATTTTAGCGCAACTCCGATCAAAGCTTGTCAAAGCAGTTGTGATCGTCATTGTATTCGTCAGCGAAGGGAATGATCCTGGTGTCTTAAACTTCATAACTAGTAGCAGCCGACCTGGCGTTCTAGACGCCCAGGGGCTTTTGTCTTCAACTCCCGAATCTCAGATCGGCAAATGGTGGAACGCTAGGCAAGGCTTACTTGTCCGCGCGATCGTGCAGCTTAACGCGCACGCCCTCTTTCTGCCTCCGGCACTGAGCGTCTCGGCGCTCAGAAATTTTGCGCCGACACCAAGCGAATTCTTCGATACGCTGGGGATCCCGCGCTCTGGTCCTGGACGCGCAATTACTGATTTAGACCGCTCTGACTTAGCCAAAGTCATTCAAGGCAAGCCAGTTGGTAGATACGAGAGCCGAGGAAACCCCGCTTACAATGCAATTTCGGCATTTCAATTACTAGCTAACCAAGGTTTCAACTTGGGTAGAGACAAGAACCTTAACAAGATAATGGCGGAGGGTTGGAAGAAGTTCTTGGAGGAAAAGCAAGTAGACTTCGAAAGCGTTAAGGCGGAGGAGGCTATGGATTTTTGTGATCTGATACCCGACAACGCGGTAATCTATGCAGATACTGCGGTGTGTATCGAGTACACCTGGAGAAAGTCTGACTTCCTAAAATCCAGCAACCGATCCACAGTTGCACAATACATACTGACGAAACTGCGCAACTACGTCCTAGCGTTGGGATGGGCAAGTCCGTGAAGCTATGCCAACTGCGAGTGCAGAACGTCCGCTCCCGGTTAATGTTGCACAACCGTGCAGCCCTCCCCCCCTACCGGACCGGATTGGCGGCAGGGACTAGGCGCGCCTGTAACCGCGGCTCTGCGCAGCGCGATCATGCCCGGAACCGCGCCCGGGGTGGCCTCCTGGCTCCGGTCCGGTAGCGGACCGCGTACACCACTCCGAGCAGTCCCAGCACCGGTATCCCGTAGACGAGCGTCAGCCGGAACGCCGCGGTGAACGCGGTGGTCAGCAGGATCGCCGTCATCAGAAGCAGGCCGAGCAGGCTGGTCCACGGCGACCCCCACATCGCGAACCGTCCGGGCATCCCGCGCCGTGCCGCACGGAA
>CALMVN010000316.1:1257-2740 GCA_937873225.1 uncultured Acetobacteraceae bacterium | reverse complement strand
CAGGTGAACAGCGCCCCGAACATCGACAGCGCGATCATCACCGTGAACGCCCGCTCCGGCGCCAGCACGTAGAGCACCGCCGCCACCGCGATCCCGGCGGTCGAGGCCAGCAGCGCCGGCACCGGCACGCCGCGACGGTCGACACGCCCCAGCAGCCGTGCCGCCTGTCCGGCCTGCGCCAGGCTGAACAGCATGCGGCTCGCGGCGAAGATCTGCGTGTTCATCGCCGACAGGGCGGCGACCAGGATCACCAGGTTGATCACCGACGCTGCACCCGGAACGCCGGTCGCCTCCATCACCGTCACGAACGGGCTGGTCCCGGCCGCCGCCCTGGTCCAGGGCATGACCGCCAGCATCACCGCGAGCGTCGCCAGGTAGAAGAACGCGAGCCGCGCCAGGGTGGTGCGCAGCGCGCGTGCGATCACCCGTTCCGGGTCCTGCGCCTCGCCGGCCGCGACCGCGATCGTCTCGATGCCGAGGTAGCTGAAGATCGACACCACCACCGCCACCCACATCCCGCCGATCCCGTGCGGCAGGAAGCCGCCGTAGCGGGTGTAGTTGGCGAGCCCGATGCCGGGCGCTCCCCCGCCGGCGAGCAGGGTCCAGCCGCCCAGCGCCAGGAACGCGAGGATCGCGGCGATCTTGACGAAGGAGAAGCCGTACTCGACGGAGCCGAACACCCTGACGCTGGCCGCGTTGACCGCCACCAGGACCAGGGAGAAGCCGAGGATCCACCACCAGCCGGGCAGGCCCGGCGCCCAGTAGCGCATGTAGAGCGCCACCGCGGTGACCTCCGTGCCCACGGCCAGGACGTTGGCCGACCAGTACGCGTAGCGCACGAGGTAGCCGGCCCACGGCCCGACATAGCGCTGGGCCAGCCAGCCGAACGAACCGGTGTCGGGATGCACCACCGTCATCTCGGCGAGGCAGCCCATCAGCAGCAGCGCGACCAGCCCGCCGATCGCGTAGCTCAGCAGCACCGCCGGTCCGGCCAGGCTGATGGCGAAGCCGCTGCCCAGGAACAGGCCGGTGCCGATCGCCCCGCCGATCGCGATCATCGACAGCTGCGCCGTGCCTAGGCGCCGCCGCAGCCCCGGCACGGGCGGCACGCTCCGGCTCACGTGACCCGCGCCCGCATCCGGTATTCCGCCCGGTCCCAGGCGCGCCCGGCCATGACGGCGCGGATCGCCGCGACCGCGTCGAACACGTCGACATACGAGGTGTAGAGCGGCGAAAAGCCGGTGCGCAGGAGGTCGGGCTCGCGGAAATCGCCGATCACGCCGCGGGCGATCAGCGCCTGGCAGATCGCATGCGCCTCGCCGTGCGCGTGGCTGACGTGGCTGCCGCGCCTGTCGTCGTCGACCGGGGAGGCCAGCGCGAAGCCGAAGCCGCCGCATTCCTGCGCCATCAGCCGGATGAACGCCCCGCCCAGCGCGCGCGACTTGGCGAACATCGCCGGCCGGTCGACGCCCTCGAACTGCGC
>CALMVN010000316.1:0-1247 GCA_937873225.1 uncultured Acetobacteraceae bacterium | reverse complement strand
GGAACCGGGCGAGGCCGTCGCCGGGCCGGTACTCGTCCACGAACGCGAACGGCGCCGCGTGGCCCATCCATCCCGACAGCGGCGACTGCAGCACGCGCTGCAGCCGTTCGGCGACGAACAGGAACGCGGGTGCGCCGGGGCCGCCGCTCAGGTACTTGTAGCCGCAGCCGACCGCGAGATCGACGTCCCACCGGTCGAGCTCGACCTCCACCGCGCCGGCGCTGTGGCTGAGGTCCCACAGCACCAGCGCGCCCTTCTCGTGCGCCGCCCGCGTGATCGCCGCCATGTCGAGCCTGGCGCCGCTCCTGTAGTGCACGTGGGTGAGCACGACCACGGCCGTCGCGTCGTCGATGCCGCCCGCGATCCCGTCCGCGTCCACCAGGCGCAGCACGGCGCCGCCGCCCCGCATGCGCGCGACCCCTTGCGCCATGTACAGGTCGGTCGGGAAGTTGCCCGCTTCCGACAGGATGGTCCGCCTGTCCGGCCTCGCCTCCAGCGCGCTCGCGATCAGCTTGAACAGGTTGACCGAGGTGGTGTCGCAGACGATCACCTCGTCCGCCCGCGCGCCTACCAGCGGCGCGATCCGTGCCCCGAGCCGGGCCGGCATGCCGATCCAGTCGTGCCGGTTCCAGCTCGAGATCAGGTCGCGGCCCCAT
Source organism: uncultured Acetobacteraceae bacterium (assembly GCA_937873225.1). Classification (GTDB taxonomy): domain Bacteria; phylum Pseudomonadota; class Alphaproteobacteria; order Acetobacterales; family Acetobacteraceae; genus Lichenicola. The sequence goes on along the minus strand of CALMVN010000316.1, from coordinate 591 downwards.
TGTTGCTCCACCACCTCCGCCACCGCCGACGGGGTGTCGCGCGGCAGCGCGCCGAGCGAGTTGCCGTCGAGGTAGACGCCGCGCTCCGGCAGCGTGAACCGCGCCCGCACCGGCGCCAGCGGGTCGCGCGCATCCATCGCCAGCCTGGTGTCGCGCGACAGCGGCTTCATCACGACAGCGGCCGCAGCACGGCGCGGACCGGCGCCGCATCAAGGCCGCCGAGACGGATCGGCAGCGCGATCAGCTCGTAGTCGCCCGGCTCCACCCCGTCGAGCACCAGCCCTTCCAGGATGCGCAGGCCGGCCGCGCGCGCCGCCTCGTGCGCGTGCAGCACCTTTGCCGCCTGCGGGTCGATGGACGGCGAGTCGATGCCGATCAGCACCGCGCCCCGAGCCGCGAGCAGGCTCACCGCGTCCGCCGCCAGCGTCACGAACGACTCGCTCCAGGCCTCGTGCGGGAAGCGTGCATAGGTGCGGAACAGCACCCGCGGCGGCCCGCCCGACGCCCCCGCGAGGAGGTCGGGCGTGATCACGTCCCCGCAGCCGCGCAGGTCGCGCACCCGGGCCGGGCCGACGAAAGTCTCGAGCGCCA
>CALMVN010000315.1 GCA_937873225.1 uncultured Acetobacteraceae bacterium | reverse complement strand
TTCGTAGTGCATGGCGTCCTCCGGGACGATGTTGCGCGCAGTCAGGCGATGAGCGGCATGGCGGGACGCCGCCCCCGAGGCTGCCGGGCTCGCAGGAGGTGGGCCCGTGACAGCGCCGGCGGTCCCGCCGCAAGCCGGGCGACGTGATCACCTGTTCGTGTGCAGCGCGGCCGAGGCACCGCCGGCTTCCGCGCGTTGCACGGTTCGACCGCCCGTTCGCGAGGACTTTCCCATGACGCCTTCCCTCCATGACCAGGACGATGCCGGCAGCATCGACCCCACGGAAAAATCCGGTCCGCGTCCGGTGGTGAAATACTGGCATCTCTGGACCGACGCGGACGGCGTGAGCCGCCAGGCCGAGTGCGCCCTGACCGAGTTCCGGCTGAAGGGCGTGGGCCCGGCGGACCCGCAATGGAACAACAAGCAGGACACGGTGTCGGCGACTCCGGTGTTCACGGTGCAGCCGGTGGGCTGGATCGGCGAGTGGCACGAGAACCCGGCGCCGCAATGGATCGTCGTGCTGTCCGGCCGCTGGTGGATCGAGAGCATGGACGGCACCCGGATCGAGCAGGGGCCGGGCGAGTTCTCGTTCGGCGAGGACCAGAACTGTTCCGCCGACGGCCAGGGCCGGAAGGGTCACCGGTCCGGCACGATCGGCGACGAGCCGGCGGTGCTGATGACCGTGCAGCTCCACGTCGACCCGCAAAGGGCGCCCTGCCACAAGAGGTAGCCGGAGCCCGTCCTCACGGGTCCCGGTGTCCCGGATCTGACGTCGGTCGGACTTCAGATCCTCAGCTGACGCGGGTCCTTCCAATGAGATAACGGCCTGCCCGGGGGCAGGACGCTAGGCCGTGGGCAGGGCCGCCTCGGCCGTTGCGGCGTCGGTCAGCGGCGCGTCGAACTCGACCCGTTCGGAGGCGCCGTCGCGAAGGAAGTCGGCGCCGTCGGGATCGAGAGACACGAGGCGCCGGCCGCCCGAACCGTGCTGCTGGTTCCAACGCGCGAGGAGGCCGTCCAGCATCGGCGCGAGGGCAGCGGCCACCGCCGGGTCGGGCAGGAGGTCGCGCGCCTGCAGCCTGGCGGCGCGGCCGAAGCCGGCGACCAGCAGGCCGGCCTCGGGCTGGAGCCGCCAGATGTTGAAGTCGCCGAACCCGGCATAGAACGCGGCGTAGGTATGGCGCGCGACCCAGCGCGTCCTCGACGCCTCGTCGGGATGCAGCACCGCGGAGCCGGTGACCGTCACCCGCGCCGTGGTCTGCGGGTTGGGCCCACCCGGCGCGCCCAATGCCAGCAGCGAGCAGCGCCCGTCGCGCCGCAGGTGCCGGGTGTGCTCGGACAGGTCGGACAGCAGCAGGAGCAGCGCGCCGTCCGGCGCCACCGCATGGGTCGCCAGCGAGGCGAAGGGCTGGCCCTCGTCCGCGGTGGCAAGCGTGGCGGAGACCGCGGCGCGCAGCAGCCGCCGCGCCTGAAGCGGCGCGGTGCGCGTCCAGTCGTCGGGCTCGGCGGTCATGCGGCCACCCGGCGCCCGGCCAGATCGTGAACGGCGTTCATCCGGCGGCCAGCAGCGTGCCGTCCGTGCGGTCCAGCACCAGGTGCTGCCGATGGAACCGGGCGATTGCCGGGTTGTGGCCGATGGAGGTGATGGTGGTGCCGGGAAGGCGGCGCTTCAGCTGGACGTACATGCGGGCCTCGGTCTCAGGATCCAGGCTTGCGGTGGCCTCGTCCAGGAACAGCCAGTCCGGCTTGACTACCAGCGCGCGTGCGATCGCCAGACGCTGCTGCTCGCCGCCGGACAGGCGCAGCGCCCAGTTCTCGCCCTCCTGGTCGAGCAGCGGCAGGAGGTGCTGGAGCTCCGCGTCCCCCAGCGCCGCCTCGGGCAGGCCGGCAGGCACCGCGCCTGCGGACAGCGGGTAGCACACCGCGTGGCGCAGCGTTCCGAGCGGGATGTACGGCCGCTGCGGCAGGAACAGCCGGGTGCCGGGAGGCCGCTCGATCCGTCCGGTGCCGAACGGCCAGATCCCGGCCAGCGTGCGGAACAGGGTGGACTTGCCCGATCCGGACCGGCCGGTAATCAGGGTGTCGTGCTCGGGCAGGAGCGCCATGTCGACCGCGCGCGCCAGCGCCGCGCCGTCGGGCAGGGCAAGGGTGGCGCCGGACAGGCGGAAGCCGTCATCCGCGGCGGCGGACGTGGTGAAGCCGGTCCGGCCGGCCGCCGCGCGCGCCGCCTCCACCGCCCGGTCGAAGGTGGCGAGGCGGCCCACGGTGGCGCGCCAGCGCGCCAGGGTGGTGAAGCTGTCGCCGAACCAGGACAGGGCGCTCTGCACCTGGCCGAACACCTGGCCGATCTGCATCAGCGTGCCCAGCGTCACCGTGCCGGCGAAGAACAGCGGGGCGATCAGCAGCTGCGGCAGCACCACCGAGACCTGGCTGTAGGAGATGGTGGTCACGTTCAGCAGCAGGAAGCGGCGCAGGATGGAAAGGAAGTTGCCGCGTATGGCGTCGAAGCGTTGCGACAGCGCGTGCCGCTCCTCGGTCTCGCCGTCGTGCAGGGCGATCCCCTCGGTGTTCTCGCGCACGCGCACCAGCGCGAAGCGGAAGTCGGCCTCGCGCTTCTGCTGCAGGAAGAACAGCGGGATCAGCCTTCGGCCGACCAGGAAGGTCAGCCCCGTGCCGCCGGCGCTGAAGGCGAGCGCCACCCAGACCAGGCTGCCCGGCACGCGCACGCCGAACAGCGGCACCCCGCGCGACAGCACCCAGAGCACCGCCACGAAGCTGAACAGCGAGACCACGTTGCTCAGCAGCCCGATCAGGAGGCTCAGCGTGTCGTCGTCCGGACGGGCGTTGGCCCCGGCGCCGCAGAACGCTGCGATGTCGTCGGACAGGCGCTGGTCGGGGTTGTCGGTGGCGACGCCCTCTGCGTCGGCGGCGATGCTGATGCGGTAGTACGCGCGGTCGGCGAGCCAGCGCCGGAGGAAGTCGCCGGTCATCCAGGAGCGCCAGCGTATCTGCAGGAACTGCGTCGCGAACACCGACAGGCAGCCGAGCAGCACGAACAGCATCGCCTGCATCAGGAAGCCGGGCATGATCCAGCCGCTCGGCAGCCGGTGCCAGGTGAACATCAGCTGGAGGAAGCCGTGCAGGTCCTTCTGCTGGTAGGTGTCGTAGAGCAGGTTGGACCAGAAGGTGCTCAGCACCCCGATCTCGGTCTGCAGGATCGACAGCACGACGATGCCGGCCAGCAGGGCCAGGGCAGAGCCGCGCTGTCCGGAGCGGAGAAAGTAGGGCTTGAACAGCCGCCAGCTGTCGGCCAGCACCGGTCCCAGGTCACGCATCGCAGATCAGCCCGCTTGTCCGACGTCATGGAGCGGCCATCGTGCCGTCCGTGCCAACCGTGTTTCTTCTTAAAACGCGGTCATGACCCGCGCACCGGCGGGAGCGGCTGGCGGACAGGGTGGGATTCGAACCCACGGTACGCTCGCGCGCACGGCGGTTTTCAAGACCGCTGCCTTCAACCACTCGGCCACCTGTCCGGGTGCCGCATTCTAGCCCGGGAACGACGTGCGTGGGCAAGCCATGCGTCACCCCCGGCCCCCTCCCCTGTTCCGGCCACCGCACCGCCTCGCGACGCGGGAACGCGGACGCTCCGGATCACGCAGGCTTCATCGAGGACGCCGTCCCCGGGGCGTGGTGCCGTGGGATAATGCCTGTGCGGACGACGGCACGACGGGCCGGCGTCGAGACCCGTGCAACGAGGAGCCTCCCGATGAGGATGCGCATGCTCCCGGTCAGCTGGATGGCCCTGCTGGCGACGGCCGGCGTGGCCGCCGGCAGCGTGCAGGCGGGCAGCGCGGCGGAAGCAGGGGTGGTCGCGTCGCCCGCCAGGACGATCGAATGGCCGGCCTCCCGCGTGGCGCCAGAAGCCGGAGCGCCGGAAGCCGGAGCGCCGGAAGCCGGGGTGACCCCGCACGGCGCCGTGGTGGCGCAGTCGCAGATCACCGCCGGCCCGTTGCAGGGCCCGCTGAACGCCCAGGGGACGATCGGGCAGGGTTCGAGGTGTTCCGTCCCGCTCCGTCGCGTCGCCCGTCGTCGACGGGTGGCACGCCGGGCGCCCCCGGTGCTGGTGGCGGCCCTGCCCGTGGTGCCGTTCGTTCCCGCCTACGCCTACCCGCCGCCCGTAGTGTACCGGCCCGTAGTGCCGGTCTATGCCTTCCGGCCGTTCTACCGCCCGTATTTCTACAGGCCCTACTTCTACCGGCCGTTCTTCTACCGCGGCTTCTACTGAGGACGCACGCCGGCCGCAGCTGCCCGGCAAGGCTTCTCGTGCCAGGGGCGACGGTGCGGCCGACGCTTCCCCTGCGGGCGCCGGCGGCACGGCCGCACCGCCCCCTCCGAGTCGGGTTCGGTCCGCATCGCCCGTGGCAGGCCGTCCTATCAGCCCCCGACCGTTCGCAACCGGTCGCCGCGCGGTTCGTCGGGTTCCCGAGGCGACACGTCGGAAGGCCGGGACGACGCGGTGGTCCAGGCCATGCCTGCAAGGCCGGCACCGTCCTGGCGATGGTCGTGGCCGCTCCGCGCGCGGCTCACGCGTTCGCCGCGATCCCGTCTGACCGGATCCGGTCGAAGGCCGTCGCCTTCCACCACCGGTAGCTGGATCAGGCGGCGACCAGCCTTCATCTCGCCGCCGCCTCCCGGAAGCAGCTCGCGGCAGACCACCGGGCCAACCGTTCCACCAGAACCCGCCGACCCTTCCCTCGACGTCCAGGATGACGGGGCGGACTGGAAGGCCCCATGTCCCGGCCGCCGGGCCCACCCGCTTTCCGGCCGATCCGCACGTCGCCGCCGCCCATGGCAGCGAGCAGGGCCTGGCCGACCCTTGCGTCCATCTCCGGCACGTGGAAGGCGCGCGGAAGATCAGCAAGGTCGACCGTGCGGACGACCCGGAAGCGCCAACGGGCTGCCGGACCGGGACCTCCCGACGGTCGCGAACAAGGCCGAGGCCTGATCCGGCGGTTCCGGCGCAGCGCGCGTCGCCATCCCGCCCAGCTCCGTCCGGCAGCATGCGCACCCTAGCCAGATGGCGGGTTTCTTGCTTCCCTGAACCGCATCGACGACAGCATCAGGTGGACGGAATGGCTCCTTCGCGCCTGGACCGGGCGGGCATCCGCCGAGCGGCTGGCGGATCCGGCACGCGATGAGCGGCGGCCCAGACCCGGCGGCCCCGGGAGCGGGAGCGGCGGTCGACGGCCTGTTCGCGGCCTACGGGGCGCCGCGCTTCTTCTGCGAGATCATGAAGGGGCTCGACGGGGAGGAGCCGACGGTGCAGCTGATCCGCGAGCGGCTGCGCGGCCTCGACGTGGCCGAGCTGCGCCGCCGTGCCGACGCCGCGGAGGCCGAGCTGTACAACCTCGGCATCACCTTCACCGTGTACTCCGAGCGCGACGCGATCGACCGCATCCTGCCGTTCGACCTGATCCCGCGCGTCCTCACCGCGCGCGAATGGGATACGATCGAGCGCGGGGTGGTGCAGCGCGTCACCGCCATCAACCGGTTCCTGTGGGACATCTACCACGACCAGGCGATCCTGAAGGACGGCGTGGTGCCGCGCGAGCTGGTGCTGGGCAACCCCAACTTCCGGCCCGAGATGATGGGGCTCGACGTGCCGCTCGGCGTCTACGTCCATGTCAACGGCACCGACATCGTGCGCGACGACGCCGGCCGCTTCCTGGTGCTGGAGGACAACGCGCGCACCCCGTCCGGCGTGTCCTACGTGATCGAGAACCGGCACATGATGCTGCGCGTGCTGCCGGACCTGGTGGCCGGCATCGGCATCCGTCCGGTCGAGGAGTACGGCGTGCGCCTGCAGCAGGCGCTGGCGGCGGTGGCGCCGGCCGGCGTCGTCGACCCGCAGGTCGTGCTGCTGTCGCCCGGCATCTACAACGCCGCCTATTTCGAGCACGTGTTCCTGGCGCGCGAGATGGGCGTGCCGCTGGTCGAGGGCCGCGACCTGGTGGTCGAGGACGCGCGCGTGTTCATGCGCACCATCGCGGGGCTGCGTCCGGTGCACGCGATCTACCGGCGCCTGAACGACGACTTCCTCGATCCCGACGTGTTCCGCGCCGACAGCCAGCTCGGCGTGCGCGGGCTCGTGGACGCCTGGCGGCGCGGCAACGTGGCGATCGCCAACGCGGTCGGCACCGGGGTCGCCGACGACAAGGCGATCTACGCCTACATGCCCCGCATCATCCGCTACTACCTGTCCGAGGACCCGGTGCTGGACAACGTCGACACCCGGATCTGCCGCGAGCCGGACGGCCTGCAGTACACGCTGGACAACCTCGATCGCCTGGTGGTCAAGCCGGTGGGCGAGTCCGGCGGCTACGGCCTGATCATCGGCCCGCACGCGACGCGGGCGGAGCTGGACGAGTTCCGCATCAAGCTCAAGGCCGACCCGGGCAACTACATCAGCCAGCCGGTGATCAACCTGTCCACCGCGCCCACCCTGTGCGAGGGCGGCGTCGAGGCGCGTCACGTCGACCTGCGCCCGTTCGCGGTGACGGGTGCCAGCACCTGGGTGCTGCCGGGCGGCCTGTCGCGCGTGGCGCTGAAGAAGGGCTCGCTGGTGGTGAACTCCTCGCAGGGTGGCGGGTCGAAGGACACCTGGGTGCTGTCGTGACGGGATGGGCGCCGTGAGCGGGTCGGTGCCGGGCGCGCCGGGGTCCACGGCGCAGGCCCAGGCCCTGCTGTCGCGCTACGCCGAGAACATCGTCTGGCTCGCACGCTACATGGAGCGCATCGAGAACCTGGCGCGCATCATCGACGTCACCGAAACCTTCACCCGCACCAGCCAGGTCGAGAACGGCTGGCGCTCGATCCTGCAGATCAACGCCGACGAGGCGGAGTACCACGCGTCGCGGCAGGATGCCGACATGCAGGGCGTGGCCGAGTTCTACGTGCTGGACACCGCGAACCCGAACTCGATCGCCAGCCTGATCAACACGTCGCGCGAGAACGCGCGCACCCTGCGTCCGCTGATCTCGACCGAGATGTGGACGCACATCAACGTGTTCCACAACTGGGTCAGGCAACTTACCGGCGAGGACATCCGCTCCTCGCGGCTGTCCGGGCTGTGCGCCCGGCTGAAGCAGGAATGCCAGACGCATAACGGCATCATCGAGGGCACGTTCTATCGCGACCAGGGCTGGTACTTCTACATGATCGGCAAGTACCTGGAGCGCGGCGACCAGACCACGCGCCTGGTCGACATCAAGTACCACACCCTGCTGCCGCGCGAGGCCGGCATCGGCAGCCCGGTCGACATCAGCCAGTGGAGCGCGGTGCTGCGCTCGGCCGCCGCCTACCACGCGTACCGCCGGGTGATGCCCCGCGCCCTCACGGCACCCGCGGTGGCGGGGTTCCTGCTGCTCAACAACGCGTCCCCGCGCTCGCTGGTGCTGGCCCTGCGGCAGGTCTACGGCAGCCTGTCGCAGCTGCGCACCGATTACGGCCTGCGCCAGGGTGGGATCGCGCTGGAGCGGCTGGAGGAGCTGCGCGCTGCGCTGTCCGACCAGACGATCGAGCAGATCATCCTGCGCGGCCTGCACGAGTTCCTGGACTGGGTGCAGGTCGAGCTGCGCCACATCCAGAACGACGTCGCCGACGCGTTCTGGTCCGTGGCGCCGACCGGGCAACGGGCCGAACCCGCTGCCGGCACCGGCATGACACAGGAGATGAGCGGGATGACGCAGAGCCTGGGCGGGATGACCCAGATCCTGGGCGACATGCGCCAGCACCTCGACACCCCCCGAACCGGCTGACGCCACGGGATGGGCCTGCGTGACCGCGGGACGGACCTGATCCTCCACTTCCGGCGAGGCGGCAACGGCCTGCCGTCGTCGGGAGCGGTGCAGGAAACGCAGGAGGACAGCCCGTGCCGACGTTCGATCCCCGACCCTGGGTCATCGCCTTCGACTATTACGGAACGCTGGTGCAATGGCATCGGGCGTCGCAGGAGGCGGTCCGGGCGCCCCTGTCCGGACACCGTCCCGGAGGGCGGTGCCGGCGACGGCCTGGCGGCAGCCGTAGCCGAGCGGATCCGTCAGGAAGCCATCGCGCAACAGCAACGGGCGCCGCATCGGAACTACAAGATGACCCTGCGCTCCGGCCTGGGCACGGCGCTGGCGGAAATCGGACGGCCCGCCGAGGCCGGTGACCGGAACGCGCTGCTTGCCGGCTCCCGTGTCATCCCCCCGCACCCCGAGGTGCCGGCAACGCTGAGCGGGCTGCGAGCCCGTTATCGGCTCGCGATCATCAGCAACACCGATGACGACGTCATCGCGGGAACGGTTGCCGAGATCGACTTCGTCATCACAGCCGGGCAGGCGTAGGCGTTCAAGCCGGATCACCGACTATTCCAGCACGCCCATTCCGTCGTAAATATAGGGAATGACGCCGTCCACGTCGTAATGGGCCAGTTCACCGATCTCAAGGTCTGCCGCGAGCCGGGCACCCGGTCGGTCCGGATCGGCGAGACCCCTGATCAGAACTGGCAGGCAGATACCAAGCTGCCCGACCTTGCGGAACTGCCGGACCTGCTGCCGCGATCCTGGAAGCCCACGGGGCGCGCGCGACCGGACACCGGCCTCGCCCGTCCGGGAGCCTCAGCTCGGCGGGTTGGCCGCCGCCTTCTTCGACGCCTCGTGGTGGCCGACGGCGCAGCCCGCCGCAGCCCCCATGCCGCCGTGATGGCCGGCCATGTGCCCCGCCACTCCGCCGACCACGGCACCCTTGATGCAGCCCTTCGCCGTTGCAGGGCCGGACAGGCCGGCGCCGAGCGCGAGCACCGCCGCGACGGCGACGGCAGGGGCGAAACGGTTGGTCATCGAAGGGTTCTCCACGGGGATCGTGCCGCTACTACGCCTGGAACGCGGCATCGTTCCGGAACTGCGTTGCGGGACCGGGCGGCACCGGTTCGCCACGGTCCGACCGCCTCGCCTGCCAGATCTCCTGCGCCCGCCGGTCCGCGGCTGCCGGGTCCAGCGCCTCGTCGAGCGCCAGCAGCGCCAGCGCGATGGTGCCCACCACCGTCTGCAGCACCACCGGCGGGGCAGCCCCCTCGCCGCGCCACACCGCCGCGAAGGAGGCGGGCGTGTCCGGAACCGCCACGCGCTCGGCGGCGGGTGCCAGCGCCGGCAGCAGCAGCTCGGCACGGCCGCGCTCCCGTCGCCACAGATGCGCCGCGGTCGGCTTCGTGGCGGGACGCTCCGCCTCGCCGCCGCCGCCCTTGATCACCAGGAGCGAGCGGCGGCCGAGCCGCTCCGCGACGCCCAGGTGCAGCGCGATGTAGGGCGGGTGGAACACCCCGTCGACCGACACGCCGGCCGAGCCGGGATCGAGCAGGCGCGCCACGGTGTTGACCGGGGAGCGCAGCCCGAACAGCCGGCGCATGCCCAGCAGCCGGTCCAGCGCCGGCGACAGGGAGGCGGCCGGCCAGTACGCGAACCCGGTCTCGTCCAGCGACCGGCCGACCGCGGCGGCGCCGGCGGACGGGGCGCTGCCGATCGCCGCCAGGCCGTCCGCGACCGGCATGCCGCCGGTGAACTCGTTGGTGCCGTGCATCAGCACGCGCGTGCCGGCCTGCGCCAGCGCCAGCGCCGACAGGAGGAACCAGGGCGCGCCGCGCGTGCGGCCGGCGCCGTAGCTGGGCCAGTCCAGCGCCACCGGGCCGATGGCGGCGGCCGGTCCCGCAGCGTCGCGGCCGAGGGAGTCGCGTGCCGCTTCGACCAGGCCGGTGATCTCCTCCGGATCCTCGCCGCGGTAGCGCAGCAGCATCATGAAGGCGCCCAGCTGCGCCGGGTGCACCGCGTCCGCCAGCACCAGGCCGAAGGCGTCGCGCGCCTCCTCCCGGGTGAGCGCGCGCGAGCGTCCGGGGCCGCGGCCCAGGGTCGCGACATACCCGGCGAACCGCGCTTCCGCCTCGTCTCCCCTCCCGCTCATGGTGCTGCTCCCTTCCCGGCCGCCGGTTTTCCCCTCGAAATGCGGGAGGTTTGTCGTAAGCTCCCGGCCGTGAACGCATTGACCCCGATCAGCGGCCGCCAGAGCATCGAGGTGGTGTACGACCTCGTATGCCCGTGGTGCTATCTCGGCGTCCAGCGCCTGCTCGGCGCGCTGGCGCAGCGCCCGGACACGGCGTTCGAGCTCGTCTGGCGGCCCTTCCTGCTCAACCCGGACATCCCGCGCGAGGGCGTGTCGCGACAGGACTACGCAATCCGCAAGTACGGCGGCGAGGACCGCGCCCGCCGGCTCTACGCCACCGTGAGCGAGCTCGGGCTGCAGAGCGGCATCGGCTTCCGGTTCGACCGCATGCGCAAGGTCCCGTCCAGCATCGACGCGCACCGGCTGGCCGCCTGGGCGGCGCGGTTCGGGCTTGCCACGGCGATGGTGGGAACGCTGTTCGCGGCGCACTTCACCGACGGCGCCGACCTGGGCGATCCGGAGGTGCTGGCCGGGCTTGCCGCCGCGGTCGGGCTGGACCCGTCCGTCGCGCGCCGGTTCCTGCGCGGCCGGGACGGCGGCGAGCTGGTGCAGTCGGAGAACCTGCGCGCCCACCGGCGCGGCATCGGCGGCGTGCCGTGCTTCGTGTTCAACAACAGGCTGGCGGTGTCGGGCGCGCAGGAACCAGAGGTGTTCCAGCGCCTGCTCGACGTGGCGGCGCTGGACACGCTGCCGGCCTGACCGGACCCGTGCTGGACGCGGTCCGCTACCTGCGTACCGCCGTCACCTCGATCTCGACCAGCCAGCCCGGGTTGGCGAGCCCCGCGACCTGGAATGCCGAGCGGGTCGGCAAGGCGGGCTGCGCCGTCGTGCCGAAGAACTGCGTGTACGACGTCATCATGCCCGCGAAGTCGATCCTGCCCAGCTTCGGGTCGGCGGCCAGGTAGACGTGCATCTGCACCACGTCGGCCATCGTCAGGTGCAGCCCGGCGAGTGTCGCCTGGATCTTGCCCAGGGCGCTCTTCACCTGGGTCGCGGTGTCGCCATAAGCCGCGATCGTGGTCTGGGTCGGCCCCAGCGACTTGTCGAGCGGATCCGCCCCCATGCCGGACAGGTAGATCGTGGTGTAGCCGGGCGGCACCTCGATGGCGGACGCGATCGGGAACCTGCCCGTCGCGTGGCGCACGAGGTCGTCGGCGCGTGCCGGGAGGGGCGCGCCGGCGAGCAGGAGCGCCGGCAGGAGCGCCGGCAGGAGCGCCGAACGGTGCCGGGCGCGCAGGGTCGTTGTCATCGGTCTCATCTCTCGATGGTGGGATCGGGGCCGCGCACGGCGGCGACGTCTTCGGGCTTCACCGCGTCGGTGTAGGCGTTGCCGAAATGGCTGCGCACGTAGTTCACCACCGCCGCGACCTGGGCGTCGTTCAGCATGTTGCTGAGCCACGGCATCGCGCCGTAGCCGTTCAGCACCACGTAGACGGGGTATCCGCCGTTCCTGAGCTTGGCGTTGCCGGCGAGTGCCGGGATGCGCGCCGCCCCCACGCCGCCCCTGGCGTTGGCCATGTGGCAGCCCTGGCAGAGCTGCGTGTAGATCACCTGGCCGTCGGTGCTGGTGGTGGCCCGGCCGGCGACGTTGGCGGCGGCGTCGGCCAGGGCGCGACCGGGCATGGCCGCGAGGCCCAGGAGCAGGAGCAGGAGGGCGCCCAGGTGCGGCATGGCGCGCTGCGGGGCGCGCTGCGGGGCGCGCATCAGGCGGCTCCCACGGCGCGCTGGTGCAGCCGGGTGATGGCGCTCACCGAGGACAGGATGGCCCCTTCCTGCCAGCAGCCGACATAGGAGGCGTGCTCGCCCGCCAGCACCAGGCGCCCGTCGATCGCGGTCAGCGCCGCGTAGTGCGCCTTGCGCGTTTCCTCGCTCCAGGTGGCGCAGCAGCCGAGCGTCCACGGCATCCGGCTCCAGGCCACGCCGACGCCGTTGCTGAACTCCTGCCTGTACTGCCGGTGCAGCACGCTGCCCTGGCGCAGCGCCTCCTCGACGCGCTGCTCCGGCGTCATGCCGGCAAACGCATAGGCGGCGGCGCCGAACATGTAGCCGCCCAGCAGCACCGCGGGGGTGTCGGCGAAGTAGCTGGTGCTGGGATAGGAGATCTGGCTGATCGGCTGGTCGGTGAACGAGATGCCGCCGTAGATCTGCTCGTCCTGTTCCCAGAACCGCCGCTTGAACTCCAGGCCGATCTTCACCGAGGAGGCGTACGGCACCGCCTGGATCGCCGCCTTCATCGGCCCGCCGGCCTGCACGTCGATCTGGCTCAGCACCGAAAGCGGGATCGTGCACACGCACCAGTCCGCCTTGGCCTCGGTCACCGCGCCGCCGTGGCTGTTGTCCTCGTAGGTGACGGTGACCCCGTTCCCGTCCTGCGCGATCCTGGTCACCTTGACGTTGTGGGTGACCAGGTCGTTGACCTGCTTCGCGAAGCCCTTGCCGATCATGTCCATGCCGCCGACCGGCTGGAACATGGTGGTCTGGAAGTCGTAGCTCATGTTGAACGACAGCCATTCCCACAGCCCCGACTTCATCAGCTCGGCGCGTCCGAACAGCGCCGCCGGCACGGGTGCTCCGTCCGGGCCGCCGCCCTGGTCCCTGGCGAAGCCGCGATGCAGCGAGGCGAGGTTGCCGCTGCGGTAGCCGTAGTCGCGACCCAGCAGCCCCCAGCCCCGCATCGCGGCCAGCAGGTCGTGCTTCTCGTCGTCGCCGATCGGCTGGTCCAGCTTGTTCTGGTTGATCGCCTTGGCCAGCAGCTCGGCGGTGTAGCCGGTGAAGTCCGCCTGCACCTCGCGGTAGCGCTGCGGCTGGCCGCCGAACGCGACCGAGCTGTGCAGCAGCGCGTTGTGGTTGACCTCGATGAACGGTTCCAGCTGCACGCCGAACAGCTTGCAGTAGTGCAGCAGGCCCTGGTGGTGGTACGGGATCCGCCACGGTCCGGGATTGATGTAGTTGCCGGCGGCGAACTTCACGTGCTGCGTGGCGCCCCCCAGCTCGGTCAGGGTGTCGCCGCCGCGCAGGCTGAAGTTGCGGCCGCCGGACCGGGACTGGTACTCCAGCACGCGCACGCCGTAGCCGGCGCGGCGCAGCTCGTACGCGGCCAGCATCCCGGCGAGCCCGGCGCCCAGCACCAGCACGGTGGTGCCGGGCCTGGCGCCGGACAGCGAGGGCGACCCGGCGAAGTCGGTGCCGGCGGCGTGGCCGAGGCGCGTCATCGCCTGGTACATCGCGGCACTTCCGGCTGCCACGCCGATGCGCATCAGCAGCTGCCGGCGCGTCGGCTCCGTTCCGGTCCGTGGGTTCAAGGCGCTTCACTCCCATGGTGCTGCGTCGGCAGGCCAAAACAAGGCTATTCCGCCTGCTTTCGCAAGGTCAAGCTGCCTGTTTTTCACTCATTTGATTATTTTATATGCAATCAAGGTGATGCTTATCTACCACATGCGGCGCTTTTGCACTTTTGAGGTGCATCTGGTCGCTTGCGTTCCGCATCGAAATCGTTGGACTCATCCCGACACGGCAACGGATCGGCAACGGCACGATCCCGCGCCGGCGACAGGGCGCCCGGCAGCACGGGCCGAGATGGAGATCAGGGATGCGGATGATCGGTGCCGGCGCGTGTCGAACCCTGCTGATGCTGACGGCCTGCCCGCTCGCGGTGATGGCCGGAAGCGTGCCCGCGCTGGCCCAGCTCTCGTCCGGCACCACGCCCGCCGCCGCGGCCGGCAACGCTTCGGCTCCCGCCGCCCATCATCACGCCCGCAAGGCACGCAAGGCGTCGAGGAAGACGCAGGTCGCCTCCGCGGCCGGCACCTCGACCTCCGCGATCGACCCCGACGCCGTGCCGGGCTCGAAGGCGCCGACCGGGCTGTCCACCACCCGCAGCGGCGCCGAGGTGTCCGCCGAGGCGGCGGGCAACGGCGAAAGCGTGATCGTCACCGGCACGCGCAACCTGGGCAAGAAGGCGCGCGACAGCACCAGCCCGATCGACGTGATCTCGGCCACCACCCTGGCGCGCTCCGGCCAGCCGAACCTGGACGACCAGCTGTCGCGCACCGACCCGTCGATCAGCATACAGGCCTACGGCGCCGACACCCAGGCGCTGGTGGCGGCGATCCGGCTGCGCGGCCTGGACCCGAACGAGGTGCTGGTGCTGATCGACGGCAAGCGCCGGCACCCCACCGCCAACATCACCGCCGATGCCGGGCCGGAACAGGGCGCCACCCCGGTCGACCTCAACATGATCCCGGCCGCCGCGATCGACCACATCGAGATCCTGCGCGACGGCGCCGCGGCGCAGTACGGCTCCGACGCGATCGCCGGCGTGGTCAACGTCATCATGAAGAAGACTGACCACGGCGGCAGCGCCACCGCCTTCACCGGCGCCGACGCCTACAACGGCGACGGCTGGCAGTACCAGCTCGACACCGACCACGGCTTCTCGTTCGGCAACGACGGCTACGTCCACGTCGGCGGCCAGATCTTCCACACCGACCACTTCACCGCGCAGACGGTGGACGACCGCAGCTCCGCATTCGCGCCCGGCGGCTTCACCGAGCCTGCCAACTCGAACAAGATCCTGGGCCTGCCGGAGGAAACGCGCGAAACGCTCAGCATCGAGTTCGGCAAGACCCTGGTGCAGGACGCGTTCGGCGGCATCGAGGGCTACGGGCTGATCACCTACGGCCACCGGCACAGCGAGGCGTACGAGAACTACCGCACGCCGACCAAGCTGCCGGAGGTGTATCCGGACGGGTTCTCGCCGCTGGAAACCGACGAGGAGAACGACTACGCCGCCACCATCGGCATCAGGGCGCCCGACGTGTTCGGCTTCCACGCCGACCTGAGCACCACCTATGGCGCCGACGTGACCAACATCGGCAACAAGAACACCGCCAACCCCACCCTGTACATGCTCGGTGACCCGGCGGCCGGCTATCCGGTCGGCTTCACCCCCACGACCGTTCTGGCGCAAAGCCAGCAGAACGCGCAGTGGACCAACAACCTCGACTTCACCAGGCCGTTCACCGCGCTGCACATGCCGATGAACTTCGCCTTCGGCGCCGAGGAGCGTTCGGAGGTCTACCGGCTGGGTGCCGGCAGCGTCGCCTCGACCGTCGACGGCGGCACGCAGGGCTTCGCCGGCCTGCTGCCGGCCAACGCCGGCTCGTTCTCGCGCAACGTGTGGGCCGGCTACATCGACTACGACCTGCACCCCATCACGCACTGGGACGTCGACCTGGCCGGCCGCTACGAGCACTACACCGACGCCGGCGACACCGAGAACGGCAAGATCTCCACCCGCTACGACTTCACCAGGTGGCTGGCGCTGCGCGGCACGGTCTCCAACGGCTTCCGCGCGCCGACGCTGGCGGAGGAGAACTACTCCTCGCTCAACGTGACGCCGACCGGCGCCAGCGGCATCCTGTCCACCACCTCCAAAGGCGCGCAGTCGATCGGCGCGGTGCCGCTCAAGCCGGAGCGCTCGACCAACGCCAGCGCCGGCATCGTGCTGCAGCCGCTGCCGAACCTGAGCATCACCACCGACGTGTACCAGATCAACATACGCGACCGAATCGTCGGCGCCGGCGGCGTCACCGGACAGCCGGCGCTCACCGCCATCGCCGACACCGGCGCCAGCCTGCCGCAGGGCATCGAGCTCAGCGACGTGTCCGCGTACTACTTCGCCAACGGCGCCAGCACGCGCACACAGGGCGCCGACATCAACGTCAACTACTTCACCGACTTCCGCCAGTACGGCACCGTGACCTGGACCGCCGGCATCGACCTGAACCGCACCCGCCTGCACCACAACGGCACCGACGCGTTCGGCAACCCGTTCCTGACCGCGCAGGGCATCAGCTACCTGACCACCGCCTCGCCGCGCTCCAAGATCATCCTCGACGCGTTCTGGAGGATCGGCCGGTTCGACGTCAACGTCCGCCAGACCCGCTACGGCCAGACCACCGACGAGGTCACCTACGAGGACCTGGCGCCGGCGGCGCTGCAGTTCTCCGGCACCCAGTTCGCCGAGTTCAAGAACCTTCCCGAGTGGCTGACCGACCTCGAGATCGGCTACCAGATCGCGCCGCACTGGCACGCCGCGATCGGCGCCAACGACATCTTCAACGTCCGCCCGCGCGAGCTGCCGCAGGAACTGTCGTACCTGAACGTCGCGCACTACGACCAGACCTCGTCCACCGTGCCGATCAACGGCGGCTTCTACTACGGCCGGCTGAACTTCACCTTCTGACCGGCTCCCCGGCCCTGGCCTGCCGCGCATAGCGGCGGGCCAGCAGCGCACAGGCGAACAGCTGGATCTGATGGAACATCATCAGCGGCAGCACCACCTGCCCGACCAGCGTTGCCGGGAACAGCACGCCCGCCATCGGCACGCCGGAGGCCAGCGTCTTCTTCGAGCCGCAGAACACGACCGCGATCTCGTCCGCCCGGGAAAAGCCGAGTGCCCGCGCGCCGAACCGCGTGACGAGCAGAACCGCGGCCAGCAGCACGGCGTCGACCAGCAGCACCAGCCCGAGCTGCGACGCCGGCACCTCGTGCCACAACCCCTGCACCACCGCCTCGCTGAACGCGGCGTACACCACCACCAGCACCGAGCCGCGGTCGGTCAGGCTCAGCAGCCTCCCGTTGCGCATCGCCCAGCCGCCGACCACCGGCTGCAGCAGCTGCCCGGCCGCGAACGGCAGAAGCAGCTGCAGCACGACGTCGAGCACGCCGTGGCCGGACACGCCGGCACCATGCGTGCGTCCGGCCAGAACCAGCCCGGTCAGCACCGGCGTCACCGCGATGCCCAGCAGGTTGGAAGCGGTCGCCGCGCACACCGCCGCCGGAACGTTGCCGCCGCCGATGGAGGTGAAGGCGATCGAGGACTGCACGGTGGACGGCAGCAGGCAGGTGAACAGCACGCCGAGCCAGAGGGTCGGCGTCAGCAGGCCGGGCAGCAGCGCGTGCAGGCCGAGCCCCAGGATGGGGAACAGCGCGAAGGTGCACGACAGGATCGACAGGTGCAGCCGCCAGTGCGCGAGCCCGGCCAGCATCGCAGCCCGCGACAGCCGCGCGCCCTGCATGAAGAACATCACCGCGATGACCGCCACCGTCAGGTCGCGGCACGGCGGCACCGCGGCGCCGCGGGCCGGCAGGACCGAGGCGAGCAGCACGGTCGCCAGCAGCGCCAGCAGGAACGGGTCGGGCTTCGGCATCGGATCCTGGGATCGACGGGGGCGGCACGAATTGCCACGGTGCGGAGGCTGCGCCACCTTACCCGCCGCATGACCCATCCTCCACTCCCGGCGCTCGGCGCCCTGCTCCTGTTCCTGGGCCTCGCCTCCGCCGGCGCCAGCGCCGCGGCGCTGGCGCTGCCCGGCTGTGCCGCGGTGCACAGCGCCGCCCTGCACGAGGGCGGCGGCCCGCACGGAACCGGCTTCGATGCCGACCGACCGGACGTGCTGCTGCCGGCCCTGCCCGACGCGGTGCTGCGGGCGGCGCACCTGCATGCCGACGGCCGAGGGCCGGGCGTGTCGGACGCGGTGCTTGAGCAGGCCGCCACCGCGGCGGCCGCGACCGTGCTGCTCGCCCTGTCCGGCCACCGTGACGCCTGCCCGGATCCGGTGCTTCGCGGTGCGCTCGAGCCGCTGGCGCAGGCGCTCGGCCACGGCGGCTCGGCCGCGTTCACCTGGACCGGGGTGGCGGTCCGTTCCGGCAACACCCGGCTCGGCGCGCGCCGGCTATCGCTCCGGATGGAGGGCGACGGACCGGCGGCGCAGGTGACGATCGCCCTTGACGGCGGGGTGTCGAACGATGCCGCCGCCGGGCTGCTGCCGGAAACCCTCACGGTGCACGCCTCGGTGCCGGCGGACCAGCTCCCTGTCCTGCTCGCCTCGCCCGACCATCCGTCGCGGCCGGTGGAGGTGACGATCGGGCAGCTGGACGCCCGGCGCGGCGACACCGCGCTGAGCGGGGAAGGCCACGGCACGATCGCGCCGGACCCGCAGGACAGCAGCGGCGAGGGCCACCTCACCGCGCACGGCCTCGACACCCTGCTCGACGCCGCCAACGCGTCCGGCCTGGGACGGCTGCGCACCGCCCTGTTCCTGGTCAAGCTGGTCGCGCACCGGCACGGCGACCAGGCGGACTGGGACCTCGCCCTTCAACGCGGGGTGCTGACGGTCAACAACGTGCCGCTGCCAATCCGCTGACCGTCCCGCGGATGACGGGCCGGTCGGCAGCTCCGTGCAGGGAGGCCCGTCACGGCGGTGGCTGGTCGATCCCGGCCAGCAGCGAATCGCGGCGGGCCGGACCGACGAAGCCGGCGAGCGCCACGCTGGCAGCGCCTTCCGCGGTGGCGCCCAACGCCTGATCGGCGATCTCGCCGCCCACCCAGAACGACAGGCAGCCGCGGAACACGAGGGCGAGCTGTGCCGGCAGCCGCAGCCGTGCCGCCGCGACCAGGCCGGGGTCGATTCCGTCGAAGCCGCCCAGCGCCGCCGACCACAGCGAACGGGACTGCGCGCCCACCGCGCCCGGCGTGCCGCTCCAGGCCCCGAGCGCGCCCATCATCGCCCGGTTCACCTCCGGCTCCTGCAGCAGCAGGTCGACCGCGATCCGCACCGCCGCCAGCGTGCGCTGCACGGCGTCGCCGGCCGGTCTGGCGGCATCGAGCCGGTCGGCCATCTGCGCGATGCGCCGCGCCGAGAGCGCCCGGGCGATCGCCGCCTTGCCGCCATACTGGTTGAAGGGCGTGGCGAAGCTGACGCCGGCTTCCGCGGCCAGGTCGCGCATCGAGAACGTCCCGCCCGGATCGGCGCGCAGCAGCCGCTCCGCCGCGTCGAGGACCTTCTCGCGCGAAAGCCGGCTCCTCTCCTCCCTGCCCTGGCTGGTCGACGGCATGGCGCATCATGAAGCGGCCGAGGCCTTGCATCAAGCTGTCTATATCATGATATAGCCCTGGCCGAAGACGGAGACTCCGCCATGACCGACATCCGACGCACCTTCCTCATCACCGGCGTCAGCTCGGGCCTCGGCCGCGCCTTCGCCGAGGCGGCGCTCGGCGGTGGCCACGCGGTGGTCGGCACCGTGCGCAGGGCCGAGGCGGCGGCGTCGTTCGAGGCGCTGGCGCCCGGCCGCGCGCACGCTCTGGAACTGGACGTCACCGACTTCGCGGCGATCCCCGGCGGCGTCGCGGAGGCCGAGCGGCGCGCAGGGCCGATCGACGTGCTGGTGAACAACGCCGGCTACGGCCACGAGGGCGTGCTGGAGGAGTCCTCGATCGACGATCTGCGGCGACAGTTCGACGCCAACGTGTTCGGGCCGGTGGCGATGATCCAGGCGGTGCTGCCGGGCATGCGCGCGCGGCGACGCGGCCGGATCGTCAACGTCACCTCCATGGGCGGCTTCATCACCATGCCGGGGATCGGCTTCTATTGCGGCAGCAAGTTCGCGCTGGAGGGCATCTCGGAGGCGCTGGGCAAGGAGGTCGCCGGCTTCGGCATCCGCGTCACCGCGCTCGCCCCCGGACAGTTCCGCACCGACTGGGCAGGACGCTCGATGGACCGCACCCCGCGCAGCATCCCCGACTACGACGCGGTGATGGACCCGATCCGGGCCGCCAGGCAGGCGAAGAGCGGCAACCAGCCGGGCGACCCGGCGAAGGCCGCACAGGCGCTGCTGACGCTCATCCAGTCGGAGGACCCGCCGGCACGCCTGTTCCTGGGCGAGGATGCGCTGGGACTGGTGGCGCAGAAGCTGGACGCCATGCGGACGGAGCTGGCGGCATGGGACGCCGTGTCGAGGTCCACCGGCTTCGCCTGACGCGACCTCCGTTCGAAGGAACTCGGCCGCCTCGGGTCGCGGCGCAGGCCGGGACGGACGCGCACCCGGACCCGAGGTCAGTAGACGCTGCCGGTCCTGTCGTCGTGGGTCCCGCCGCATCCATAGCGCGCCGCCAGCGCGTCGCTGCCGCGCGACAGCAGCGACACGTCGGTGCCGACGGCGACGAAGGTGGCACCCAGCGCGATCGCCCGGCGCACCAGCGCCTCGTCGCCCATGATGATGCCGGCCGCCTTGCCCGCGGCGACGATGCGGCGCAGGCCGTCGTCGATGGCCGCCTGCGCCTCGGGCGCGGTGGGGTCGCCGGGATGGCCGAGCGAGGCGGACAGGTCGGCCGGGCCGATGAACAGCCCGTCCACCCCGTCGACCGCGGCGATCGCCTCCAGGTTGTCGAGCCCGAGCCGGGTCTCGATCTGCACCAGCAGGCAGTTCTCGTTGTCGGCACGGCTCATGTAGTCGGGGCTGCGGTCGAAGCCGGAGGCGCGGGCGACCGCGGCGCCGACGCCACGCCGGCCGTGCGGAGGATAGCGCACCGCGGCGACCAGCGACTCCGCCTGCTCAGGCGTCTCGACCATCGGCACCAGCAGGGTGCGGGCGCCGATGTCGAGCAGCTGCTTGATCATCCAGGTCTCGCCGACCGGGGTGCGCACCACCGCCTCGCAAGGGTAGGCGGCGACCGCCTGCAGCTGGGACAGGATCGAGCGCAGGTCGTTCGGCCCGTGCTCGCCGTCGATCAGCAGCCAGTCGAAGCCGGCGCCGGCGCAGATCTCGGCGGTGTAGGCGTTGGCGAGCGACAGCCAGAACCCGGTCTGCAGCGTGCCGGCCCGCAGCCGGTCCTTGAACCGGTTGCCGCTCGCAGCGCCGCTCATGCCGCCTTGGCTCCCTCGGCAAGCAGGTTCAGCCGCCCGACCACGTCGCGTGCCAGCCCGATCCGCTGCGCCGTGGTCATCTCGCGCAGGATCGCCAGCTTGTGGTCCGGACGCAGCCGCATCTCGCCGCCCTTGCTGCCGCCGATCCAGGACACCAGCCCGGCCGGGTTGCGGAAGCTGTTGCCGCGGAACTGCAGCACCATGCCCTTCGGTCCCGCTTCCAGCTTCTCGATCCCGGCGGCCCGGCACAGCCGCTTCAGCGTCACCACCTCCAGCAGGTTGCCCACCTCCTCCGGCAGCGGCCCGAACCGGTCCACCAGCTCCGCCGCCATCGCCTCGGTCTCGGCGTCGCCCGGCAGCGCGCCGATGCGCCGGTACAGCCCCAGCCGCACCGGCAGGTCCGGCACGTAGGTGTCGGGGATCAGCACCGGCAGCCCCAGCACGATGTTCGGGGTCCAGTCGCGATCCTCCGCCTTGCGGCGCCCCTTCTCGCGTCGCAGGTCGTCGACCGCGTCCTCCAGCATCTGCTGGTACAGCTCGATGCCGACCTCGCGTATGTGCCCGCTCTGCTCGTCGCCCAGCAGGTTGCCGGCGCCGCGCAGGTCGAGGTCGTGGGAGGCCAGGGTGAAGCCGGCGCCGAGCTGGTCCAGCGTCTGCATCACCTCCAGCCGCTTCTCCGCCGAGGCCGACAGCCGGTGCTGCTGCGGCCAGGTGAGATAAGCGTAGCCGCGCTGCTTGCCGCGCCCGACCCGGCCGCGCAGCTGGTACAGCTGCCCCAGCCCGAACATGTCGGCGCGGTAGATCACCAGCGTGTTCACCGACGGCATGTCGAGCCCGCTCTCGACGATGTTGGTCGACAGCAGGATGTCGTACTTGCCGTCGCCGAACTCGGTCATCACCCGTTCCAGCTCGGTCGGCGTGAGCCTTCCATGCGCCTGCACCAGGCGCGCGTCTGGCACGATCTCGCGCAGCCGCTCGGCCATGCGGTCGAGGTCCTCCACGCGCGGCACCACGCAGAACACCTGGCCGCCGCGGAACCGCTCGCGCTGCACCGCCTCGCGGATCACCACGCTGTCGAACGGCATGATGAAGGTGCGCACCGCCAGCCGGTCGGTCGGCGGGGTGGCGATCAGGCTCATCTCGCGCACCCCGGTCAGCGCCAGCTGCAGGGTGCGCGGGATCGGCGTCGCCGACAGCGTCAGCACGTGCACGTCCTCGCGCAGCGCCTTCAGCTTCTCCTTGTGGGCGACGCCGAAATGCTGCTCCTCGTCGACGATCAGCAGGCCGAGATCGGCGAACTCGACCCCCTTGGCCAGCAGCGCATGGGTGCCGACCACGATCGTCACCGTGCCGTCGGCGAGGCCCTTCTTCACCACGGCCGCCTCCTTGGGCGTGACCATGCGCGACAGCTGCTCGACCCGCACCGGCAGGCCCGCGAACCGGGCGGCGAACACCCGGGCGTGCTGGCGCGCCAGCAGCGTGGTCGGCACCACCACCGCCACTTGGCTGCCGGACAGGGCGGCGACGAACGCGGCACGCAGCGCCACCTCGGTCTTGCCGAAGCCGACATCGCCGCAGATCAGCCGGTCCATCGGCCGCCCGGCCGCCATGTCCTCCAGCACGTCGGCGATGGCCCGCGTCTGGTCCTCGGTCTCGACGAACGGGAACCGGGCGCAGAACTCGTCCCAGGAGCCTTCCGCCGGCGCGAGGCTCGGCGCTTCCCGCATGTGCCGCGCCGCCGCGGTGCGGATCAGCTCGCCCGCCATGTCGCGGATCCGCTGCTTCATCTTCGACTTGCGGTTCTGCCAGGAGCTGCCGCCGAGCCGGTCCAGCGCGACGCCCGCCTGCTCCGAGCCGAACCGGCTCAGCAGCTCGATGTTCTCCACCGGCAGGAACAGCTTCTCGTTGCCGTCGTAGATCAGGCGCAGGCAGTCGTGCGGCGCCGAGGCGACCGCGCCGCGATCCACGCCGATGGTCTCCAGCCCGTCATAGCGGCCGATGCCGTAGTCCTGGTGCACCACCAGGTCGCCCTCGGCGATCTCGGTGGCCTCGGCGATGAACTGGTCCGCCCGCTTGCGCCGCCGCGGCGGACGCGAGATGCGCTCGCCCAGCAGGTCCTGCTCCGACACCAGCGCCAGGCCGCCCGCTTCGCCAGGCGCCGTGAAGCCGCGCTCCAGCCCCAGCGTGAGCAGGCCGACGCGCCCCGGCTTCAGCTTCGACGCCGCCGCCCACTCGTCGACCGCCTCGACCTCCAGCCCGGCCTCGCGCAGCAGGGTGCCGATCCGCTCGCGCGAGCCGCGGCTCCAGGCGGTGACGAAGCTGCGCCGGCGCTGCTTCGCCCAGGCCTCGACCTGCTCGCGCAGCATGGCGAACACGCCCTCGCGCTGGCCGGGGGCCAAGGAGCGCGCGAACATGATCCCCGGACGCCCGCCGGCATCGACGCCCGGCGCGTCGTCCGGCCTGGCGAACGGGCTGAACGCCAGCACCGGCAGCCGGTCCAGCATCGCGGTCCACGCCGCGCGGTCGAGGTAGAGCAGCGCCGAGGGCAGCGCCCGGTACGGCACCTCGCCGTCGCGCGCCGGCAGGGTGCGCGCTTCCGCGTGGTCGGCGATCATCTCCAGCCGCGCGGCCAGCACCTCGTCGACCTGATGGTCCAGGCTGACGGACACGCCGGGCAGGTAGTCGATCAGCGTTTCCAGCCGCTCGTGGAACAGCGGCATCCAGTGCTCGACGCCGGCATGGCGCCGCCCGTCCGACACGCTCTGGTAGATCGGATCCTCGGCCGCTTCCGGCCCGAACCGTTCCCGCCAGCCGGTGCGGAAGCGGGTGATGCTGTCCGGGTCGAACGAGATCTCGGACACCGGCCGCAGCACCAGCGCGTCGAGCCTGTCGGTGGAGCGCTGAGAGGCCGGATCGAAGCGGCGGATGTTCTCGACCTCGTCGCCGAACAGGTCGAGCCGCACCGGCTCCGGCTCGCCGGAAGGGAAGATGTCGACGATGCCGCCGCGGGTGGCGAACTCGCCCGGCTCCATCACCGTGTCGGTGCGGCCATAGCCGCTGCCCACCAGCACCTCGACCAGGAACTGGACGTCCAGCGTGTCGCCGGTCTTCACCGTCAGCGACTGCCCGGCGAAGGTGGAGCGCGGCGGCACGCGCTGCACCAGCGCGTTCACCGTGGTCAGCACGATCAGCGGCCGGGCGGACGGCTCCAGCAGGCGAGACAGGCTCGCCACCCGTTCCGACACGATCTCCGGGTTGGGCGACACCCGATCGTAGGGCAGGCAGTCCCAGGCCGGGAACCGCAGCACCTCGGCCTCCGGCCGCACGAAGGCGAGCAGGTCGGACAGGCGCGCCAGCCCGGCATCGTCGCGCGCCACATGGAGCAGCGGCCCGTCATGCTCGCCGCCGAACGCGGTCTGGCGGCGTGCCAGCAGGAGCGCGTCGAAGCCTTCCGGCGCCCCCCAGACGCCGGTGATCCTGGCGGCAGGCGCCCCGCCGTCGGCGCTCACCGCGTCATGCCCGAGAACGGCCGGGCACGGGCGGCGGCAAGCACGGCCTGCAGCATCGGCGTGTCGCAGTCGGCGGGAATGGCGCGCCGCCCCATCAGCCAGTCGGCGAGGTCCACGTCCGGCAGCTCCATCAGCTCCTCCAGCGCGTCCAGCTCCGCGTCGGAGAAGGCGGCGATGCGCGGCGACACGAAGCCGCCGATCAGCAGGTCGGTCTCGTGCGTGCCGCGATGGGTGGCGCGGAACAGGATGCGGCGCCGGCGCGGCTCGAGGCCGGCGGTCCGGGATCCGGGCCCGTTCATGGCGGAGTCGGGCTCGTCTGGGATCACGTCTGGTTCCATGGCGCGCGCTGTCATATAGCCGCGCACCCACCTCGTGTCAGCCCGCCCC
>CALMVN010000314.1 GCA_937873225.1 uncultured Acetobacteraceae bacterium | reverse complement strand
GCCACCGGGTCGCCGCCGGTCCAGGGCAGGAACGGGTTGGAGCGGCTGTAGGCCCAGATCGACACGCGCACCGACGGCTTGTCGGTGGTGCTGCGGCGGTGGATGCCGCTGGTGTCGGCGACCACCAGGGTGTTGGCGGCGACCGGCATCCGACGCGGCTCGCCGTAGCCGAGGCGGCGGATCTCCGCTTCCGTGATCCGGAACGAGCCTTCCGCGGTCAGGCGGTCGCCGGCCTCGTGCGCGGTCACCGACACCCGCCGCTCCCAGGCCAGCTTGCGCCGGTTGGCGCGGTGCGAGCCGGGGACGTAGGCGAAGGGGGCGGCGTCCTGCTCCACGTCCTGCAGGAAGAACCAGGCCTTCACCGTGGGATGGAAGGTGTCGGTGTGGAAGAAGGACTGGATGTCGGGCTCCGCCTCGGGCGCGAACTGGCTGAACACGGTCTGCACGTAGAGCGAGGGGCGGCGGCGGAACGAGCCGACATAGTTCAGCAGGCCGCGATAGGCCGGCCCTTCCAGCACCGCGCGCGCCACCGGCAGCCGCTTCAGGGTCGGGCCGTCCAGGGCGATCAGGCGGGTCAGGGTGTCGCCGATCACCGCTTCCCGGGCCGGCACGTCGAGGGACAGGATCTCGTCGCGGAACGCCGCGAAGGTGTCGGGGTCGAGGAAGTCCTGCTTGACGATGAAGCCCTGGCACTCGAAGGCGACCCGGTCGGTTTCCGACAGCAGCTTCGTCAGGCGGCGGCGTCGCCCCTCCCCGATCCGCGCCGCGATCTGCCGGCGCGCGACGTGCAGCCCGCGCCGGTTGAGCGCCGCGCTGCCGATCACCGGGTTGGCGTCGAACGCCTTGGACGCGGTCAGCACCGCCGCCGCCTGGAACGGCAGCAGGAACAGGCGCCGCCAGCCGCTCGCCGGCCGCCGGCCGGCCGTGGGAGGGGCTGCGTCGCGCGGTCCGGTTCGGTCGAGGGTCGCGGCCTGATCCATGGATGGTTCGTCGTCCTGTGTCGGCGCACGCTGCCAGGAAGGGCGGCGTCCCGGAAGCGGAACCGCCGGTCCGGTCATGATGCGGTGTGCGCCGGATCGGCCCGGCGGCACCGTTTCCGCGTTTTTGGCACACGGCCGGCGCTCGTGTCATTCTCCCCGGATGCCGGCCGGAGCCACGCCTCGGCTGCCGCCGAACCCGCACACGGGCGCGGGACGAGCAGGAAGGCCTCACGCGAATGATCGAACGCCGCACCCCGACCTGGCCGTTCCCGGCCGGCGGCCTGGCCCGGCAGGCGAAACGCGCCGTGCTGGCACCGTTCTGGACCGCACAGCTGCTGACGGGGGCCAAGTCGTTCCGGGACAACCCCCTCATCGGCAGCACACGGTTGAACCGGCTGGGCCTGCACATCGGGCGCCAGGCCCTGGCCCACCGCCTCGCCGACCGGCGTCGCCGTCGGCTGTCGCGCCTGGTCGATGCCGAACAGGCGGCTGCCTTCGCGCGCGACGGCTTCGTCACGATCCGCGACTTCCTGCCGCCGTTGGAGTTCGCCGCGCTGCTGCGTCAGGCGCGGGCGTTCCGCGGGCCGGCGCGGGAAACCATACAGGGCGACACCGTCACCCGCCGCCTGGCCCTCGATCCGGCCGCCCTCGACCGGATGCCGGCGCTGCGCCGGCTGCTGTCGCACCCGACCTGGCGCGGCCTGCTGCGCTACGTCGGCAGCCACGACTCCGAGCCGGTCTGCTACCTGCAGTCGATCCTGTCCGGCGCCGTGGCGGGCGATCCGGACCCGCAGACGGCGCTGCACGCCGACACGTTCCAGCCGACGGTGAAGGCCTGGCTCACCCTGACCGACGTCGACGCGGATGGCGGCCCGTTCGTCTACGTGCCGGGCTCGCACCGGGTGACAGCGGCGCGTCGGGACTGGGAATGGCGGATGAGCCTGGCCGCGCGGGACGCGTCGGACCGGCTCAGCGGACGCGGCTCGTTCCGCATCGCGCCGGAGGAGCTGGCCGGGCTCGGCTACCGCGCGCCGCACGCCTTCGCCACGCCGGCCAACACCCTGATCGTCGCGGACACGTCCGGCTTCCACGCGCGCGGCCCGAGCGCGTCGGCAGGGCTGCGCGTGGAGGTGTGGGCCTATGGCCGGCGCAACCCGTTCCTTTCGCTGCCTGCGGATCCGTGGCGCCTGCCGGCACTGGGAACCAGACGGGCCACGGCGTTCTGGCGGGTCGGCGACCTGCTCGACCGGCTGGGCGTGAAGGCGCAGGGCTGGCGCCGCCGCGAGAACGTGTCGGCCTTCGATCCGCCGGCCTGACGACAGCCGCGGCCGGGGTCAGGCGGAAACCGTGACGCCCTTCCAGAACGCCACCCGGTCCTTGATCCCGGCCGCCTCGGGCTTGGGATCGGGATAGAACCAGACCGCGTTCTCGTTCACGGCGCCGCCGACGGACAGGGAATGGTAGTGCGCGGTGCCCTTCCAGGGGCATCGGCTGGTGTGGGTGCTGGGCGTCAGCACATGCGGCCGAACCGACGCGGCGGGGAAGTAGGCGTTGCCTTCCACCATGACGATGTCGTCGCTCTCGGCCACCAGCTGGTCGTTCCAGATCGCCTTCATGGGTGTCTCCTGCATGGGGTGGGGCTGCCGGCGCGGCGTCCGGCATCGCCGGTCGGCAGTCTGGCGCGAATGCGCACGGGGCGCATCCGCGCAGCCTGATCGGATCAGCGCCTGGCTGTCAGCGCATCACCAGCCACATGCCGCCGGCGAAGAACACCGACACGGCCACGGCGGCACAGCTGGACATGATGGAACCGGCGTCGCGGGTGCGCAACGTCGGGGTCTTGGTGGGGGTCGACATGAGGACAAGGATCCAAGGGCAGCGCCGGGCGGCCATACCGTCCGGCAGGGGACCGGACATCTGGTGCCGCGCCCGCGCCGGGTCGACGCCGATATGTGCATATCTTCTGTGCAACCGATGATTAACCGAAGGGCAACCTTGTCTGGAATGTCGCCTGGGGCGGCACATGCAACCAGGCCGGCCGCCGAACGTAGACCGCCCGCCGCACCGTCGGGCCTTCGCCCCGGCGATCGTCGGCAGAACAGGAAGTCGATCATGAAATCCGTCCCCGCCGCTGCCGGCCTCGTTCTCGCCCTCACCGCCGGCGCCGCGTCGGCCCAGGTGCCTCCGCGCACCCGCGGCGTGATCACCGCGGTCGGCGACAACAGCGTCACCCTTCGCAGCCATGCCGGCACCGTCACGCTGAAGACCACCGCCGACACCGGCTATGTCGGCGCCACCAAGGCCGATCTGTCGGCGGTGCAGGCCGGCCGCTTCATCGGCACCGCGGCGGTGCCGCAGCCGGGCGGCACGCTGAAGGCGCTGGAGGTCACGGTGTTCCCCGAAAGCATGCGCGGCGCCGGCGAGGGCAACTACGGCTGGGACCTGGGCCGGAACTCGTCCATGACCAACGGCACCATCGGCTCGGTGGTCGGCACCAGCGGGCGCACCATGACCGTCGACTACAAGGGCGGGCAGAAGAAGCTGCTGGTGCCCGACGACGTGCCGGTGGTGGACCTGGAGCCGGGCTCGAAGGCGCTTCTGAAGCCCGGCGCGCACGTGGTCGCGTTCGGGCCCAAGGGCACGGACGGCACGGTCGACGCCAAGCGCATCATCGTCGGGGAGGACGGGACGGTGCCGCCGATGTAGTCTCCCCATATGAGGTCCGGCCACGCGCGACGGTGCGCGTCCGGCCGGCTCGGGAGTTCTGCATCATGTCCGACACGACGGCTGGTCCGGCGCGGACCAGGCGGGTCGTCATCATCCACCCGCTGGTGGTCCGCCTGACCCATTGGGTGAACGCGGTCGCGCTGGTGATGATGGTCTCGAGCGGGTGGCAGATCTACAACGCTTCCCCCCTGCTGCCGTTCGAGTTCCCGGCCTGGGCCACCCTGGGCGGCTGGCTCGGCGCGGGGATCGCCTGGCACCTGGCGGCTATGTGGCTGCTGGTCGGCAACGCCGCGATCTACTTCGCCTATGGGCTCGGGGGGCGGCACTTCATGCGCTCCTTCCTGCCGCTGACGCCGCGGACCGTGCTGCGCGACCTGCGCGAGGCGCTGGCGCTGCGTCTGCAGCACAAGCTCGGCACCTACAACGCGGTCCAGCGCCTGCTCTACATCGTCGTGCTGTTGCTGGGCGTGGCGGCGCTGGTGTCGGGCCTGGCCTTGTGGAAGCCGGTGCAGCTGCAGCTGGTCGACGACCTGCTTGGCGGCTACCCGACGGTGCGCTGGATCCACTTCGGCGCCATGACCGGCATCGTGCTGTTCGTGGTGGTGCACCTGGTCCTGGTGGCGCTGGTGCCGAAGACCCTGCCGGCGATGATCACCGGCCGCGCCACGACCGCCGTCGAGCCGGAGGAGCTCCGGCCGTGACCGACCACACGCCCGAGGCGCGCGCCGAGCGCCGTGCCCTGCTGGAAACGCTGCAGCCGCGTCTGGAGGGCGTCGGCCGGCGCACCCTGCTTCGCCAGGGCCTGTCGCTTGGCGCGCTCACCATGCTGTCCGGCTGCAACCTGGCCGACGGCGACGCGGTGGACCGGGTGCTGCTGGCGATGTCGCGCTTCAACGACCGGGTGCAGGCCGCCCTGTTCAGCCGGACCCGCCTGGCGCCGACCTATGCCGCGAGCCGCATCACCCGCCCGTTCCCGTTCAACGCCTTCTATCCGATCGACAACGCCCCGGACCTCGACGAGGACGACTGGAAGCTCGAGGTGTCCGGGCTGGTGTCCGACAGGACGCCCTGGACGGTGCAGCGCCTGCGCGCGCTGCCGCAACGGAGCCAGATCACCCGGCTGATCTGCGTGGAAGGATGGAGCGCGATCGGGCAATGGAGCGGGGTGCCGTTCAGCCGGTTCCTGCACGAGGTGGGCGCCGACACCACCGCGCGCTATGTCGGCTTCAAGTGCGCCGACCGCTACTACTCCTCCATCGACATGCAGAGCGCGCTGCACCCGCAGACCATCATGGCGCTCGACTTCGAGAACAAGCCGCTGCCGACCGGGTTCGGCTATCCCATGCGGCTGCGGATCCCGACCAAGCTCGGCTTCAAGAACCCCAAGTTCATCGCCGCGGTGTTCGTCACCAACACCTATCCAGGCGGCTACTGGGAGGACCAGGGCTACAACTGGTTCAGCGGCAGCTGACCTCAGGGACCGAGGCGTATCTCGGCCACGGCGCGGCCGGCACCGAGGTCCCACACCAGCACCCGGTCCGGGCCGCCGCCGGTCAGCGCGATCGCCAGCACGGTGTCGGACTGCCGGACGAGCGCCGCGATCCGGGTGCCGGCTGGCTCGGGACGCAACGCTTCCTGCAACGGCGCAGCCCGGCCGGCCCTCGGCGCGGGCGCCGCCGGATGCGCCAGCCGGTGCACCACCACGGCAACCAGCCCGGCGGTGCCCGCCAGGATCAGCACTCCCATGACGATCACGAGCGCCAGCAGCGCCCGGGTCGCCTGCGTCTGGCTCGCCTGCATGTCCCGTTCCTTCCGTTTGCGGCTGCACCGTCGCCATGACCGGGCCGGTTCCCACCCCGCCGGCGGACGTGCCGGTGCTGCTGGTCGCGGGACCCGCGCACGAGGGCATGCGGACCGACCGGTTCCTCGCCGAGGCTTCCCCTAGCCTGTCGCGCTCGCGGGTCAAGGGGCTGATGGAGGCGGGCCACGTCCGCCGGGACGGCCAGCCGGTGCGTGCGCCGGCCGAGCCGGTGCGGCCGGGGATGCGCTTCGAGCTGATGCCGCCGGCGCCGGTGGCGGCCCGTCCGGCGGCGCAAGCCATCCCGTTCGCCATCCTGCACGAGGACGAAAGCCTGCTCGTGCTCGACAAGCCGGCCGGCCTGGTGGTGCATCCGGCGCCGGGCAACGAGGACGGGACCCTGGTCAACGCCCTGCTCGCCCATTGCGGCGAGGACCTTCCCGGGATCGGCGGGGAGCGGCGTCCCGGGATCGTGCACCGGCTCGACAAGGACACGTCGGGGGTGATGGTGGTGGCGAAGACCGAGCAGGCGCTCGCCGTCCTGTCGGAAGCGTTCGCCGCGCGGACGATCGAGCGCAGCTATCTCCTGCTGTGCTGGGGCCTGCCCAGCCCGTCCGAGGGGACGCTCGAGGGTCCGATCGGCCGCGACCCGCGCGACCGCAAGCGCATGGCGGTGGTCGCACGCGGCGGCAAGACCGCCCTGACCCACTACCGGACGCTGGACACGGCTGGCGGGGCGGTCAGCCTGATGGAATGCCGGCTGGCCACCGGCCGTACCCACCAGATACGCGTGCACTTTTCCCAGGCCGGGCACGCCCTGGTCGGCGATCCGGTCTACCTGCGGCGCATCCCGGCCGCCGCCCGCCTGCTGCCCGAGCCGCCCCGCAAGCTGGCCCTGGACTTCCCCAGGCAGGCGCTGCACGCCGCCGTGCTCGGCTTCCGGCATCCGGTCACCGGCCAGCCGCTTCGGTTCGAGACCCCGCCGCCGGAGGACTTCCGCGGCCTGCGGGCGGCCCTGCTCGGCCGCTAGGCCACCGGGAACATGGAGGAAAGTTCAGCCGTTGCAGTGCGTCATTTCTTGACAGGACCAGCCCGGTCCTGTTACGTCAGCGTCATTCCGACGAGCGGGCGCGCCCGCCGGTCTGCACGTCCCGGATCGCTCCGCCTGCTGACAAGGGGAGGGTCTCAGGGACGTGAAGCCCTCATCCGCGCCCATGCTGACGGCTTGCGAAACCGTGTTCCGGCTGTGCCGTAAGGACAGTCGAGATCCCGCAGCCGGTCCAGGCGAAAGGAGCCGTTCGATGGTTTCCGCTATTATCAATGTCAGTCCCGAAGGCAACCTTTCGCGCTACCTTCAGGACATCCGCAAGTTCCCGATGCTGGCGCCCGAGGAGGAGCTGGCCCTGTCCAAGCGCTGGCGTGATACCGAGGATTCGGCTGCGGCGCACAAGCTGGTGACCTCGCACCTGCGCCTGGTCGCCAAGATCGCCATGGGCTATCGCGGCTACGGCCTGCCGATCAGCGAGCTGATCAGCGAGGGCAACGTCGGCATGATGCAGGCGGTGAAGCGGTTCGATCCGGATCGCGGCTTCCGCCTCGCCACCTACGCGATGTGGTGGATCCGCGCCGCGATCCAGGAGTACATCCTGCACAGCTGGTCGCTGGTGAAGATGGGCACCACGGCGGCGCAGAAGAAGCTGTTCTTCAACCTGCGCCGCCTCAAGGGGCAGATGCAGGCGATCGAGGACGGCGACCTGCAGCCGGAGCAGGTCGATCACATCGCCACCACGCTCGGCGTGTCCGGGCAGGACGTGATCAACATGAACCGCCGGCTGGCGGCACCTGACCACAGCCTGAACGCTCCCGTCCGCGCCGACAGCGAGGGCGAGTGGCAGGACTGGCTGGTCGACGATGCGGAAAGCCAGGAGCAGACCCTGGCGGAGAGCGAGGAGTACAGCGGCCGCAAGGCGCTGCTGGGCGACGCGCTGCGCACGCTGAACGACCGCGAGCGGCACATCTTCGTCGAGCGCCGGCTGAACGAGGAGCCGTCGACGCTGGAGGACCTGTCGCAGCACTACGGCATCTCGCGCGAGCGGGTGCGCCAGATCGAGGTGCGCGCGTTCGAGAAGGTGCAGAAGGCGATGAAGGCCCAGGTGACGACCCGTCGCCTGGCCGACCAGGCGGCCTGACGCGAACCGGGAACCGCGACGGCGCGACCGTCCGGTTTCCCGGGCGCGGGTCAGGAACGTTTCGAGCGGGCCGGCGACGCCAGCGGCCCCCATTCCTCCTCAAGTTCGGCTACCGCTGCCATCAGGCTGCGGCGTTGCGCTGCTGCCGACAGGTCGGCGGCCAGACGCAGCACGACGCCGGCGACCTCGCCGACGAACCAGCTGGTCGCGATCGCGGTCCAGGCGGTGAACAGGATGGCCGGCTGACGGATCAGCACCACGGCGACGTTGATCGAGCCGCCGCCGTCCCACAGCACGCGCAGCGGGTGGATGCCGGCCGCCAACCCGAACAGCAGGCCGGCGCGCACGATCCGCCCTCCCCGTCCCTCCTCCGGCAGCAATGCCAGGAGCAGCACGGGCGCCAGCAGCGACGACAACAGCAGCGCGGTGCCCGGGGACAGCACCACCACGGCACCGCAGCCGAGACCGCCCCACCAGAGCAGGGCGTTCTGCCTGCCCGTTGCGGGCGGCGTCGCCTCCTTCGCGGCGGTACCCGGCATCAGGACAGTACCCCGGCCACGACCGCGCCGAGCAGCCCGACGATCCCCGCCATCACGCCCACCTCGCGTCCTGCCGCCCGCGCCTGACGGGCACGCTGCGGCGCGTCGTCGAGCGAGGCCTGATGCGACGACCGGAGCGCGTCCGCCTCCGCACGGGCCGCGCCCAGCGCGGCATCATCCTCCGCCCAGTCGGCGTCGCGGCAGCTCAGCTCCAGCATCTCGACCAGGTCGCCTGCCTCGGCCGCCTTGTCCAGACGCTCCAGGCGGCGCATCCGCCGGCCCTTGCCCGGCCAGTTGTTCAGCCGCTCCCGCGCCACCGGCAGCAGGCTCGCCGCCAGCTTCGGCAGCGCCAACGGTTCCGTTGCCGGCTCGCCCGGAACACGGGTCCGGCTCTGCAGCTGCGCCTGTGCGAGGCCCTGCAGGTCGAGCAGGCGCTCGTCCGCATCGGACGGCACCGTCAGCTCCTGGCCGTTGTTCGGCGTTTCCGAGCGCGCCGCCAGCAGCGCCAGCATCTGGGTGTCGAGCAGACGCGCCGCCGGGGCCTTGCCCTTGGCCGTGGCCTCCAGCGCCGTCACCAGCTGGTCCGAGCGCAGCACGCAGGCCCCGCCGAGGGCGGGCGAGGTGCAGGCCAGGAACGGGTTCAGGCTGTAGGCGAGCATCGGCATGCGCAAGGCCGGAACGGGCAGCCGCGACGCGCGGGCGTTGCGTCGTTCCAGCTCCTCCGACACCTGCAGGCCGCTGCGTCCGGTCAACAACGCCCAGCGGCGCAGGGCCGCGTGCCGGATCGCCTCGGCGATGAACCCGTCGGGGCCGCCGGAGATCAGCTGCATCGCCAGCATCGACGGGATGGCGTCGGGCCAGAACCAGCGTCCGCCCCAGAACATCGGCGCCAGCGGATCGAGCAGAGCCACCGTCTGCATCAGCACCATCTGCTCCGCCCCGTCCGCGTTGCGGTCGTTGGCGGCACGGAGCGCCTCGGTGATCCGGGCTGCCAGCAGCGGCAGGTCCAGCGCGCGGCGCAGCCACTGCTCCACCGTGCCGCTCCGCAGCAGCACCTGGGCCTCCACCGGCTGACGGGCGAAGGCCAGCGCCAGCGAGCGCGCGGTGGAGACCGGGATCCTGCCCACCATCAGCGGCCGCGGGGCGCGCGGCTCCGGGCGCGGCGCCTTGGGACGTTCCGCGCCGATCCCGTGTTCCGCAAGCGCCGCCAGGCTCGGTCGGGCGTTGGGGTCGTCCGACAGCATGGAGCGCAGCAGCGACACCAGCACCGGCGGCAGCCGCTCGTTCCCGGCCAGCGCCTGGAAGCTGCCGAGCTCCAGCTTGCGGTGCACGATCCGCTCGTCGTCGAGGTCGGGCAGCAGCGGATGGCCCAGGAGCAGCTCCAGCAGCACCGCACCCAGCGCGTAGACGTCGTCCGCCGGCAGCCCGACGCCGCGGGCGGAGGGCGCGCAGATGCCGGTCGAGGCAGGCTCGTACACCGTCGGCTGCCCGAAGGCGGGCGGCATCACGCAGCCGGGCGCCAGCAGGATGCGGCCGCTTTCCAGCGAGCGGTAAAGGTTCGCCGGCCTGACGCCGCGATGCACCAGCCCGACCGCATGCAGGCGCCCCAGCGCCAGGGCCAGCGGCCTCAGGTAGATGGTGGCGAGCTCCGCTTCGGAAGGCGGGGTGGCGGATTCCGTCAGGCTGTCGCGCAGGGACGGGCCCGGCGGGGCGTCGCAGACGATCCAGTACTCCCCGCCTCCGGCGCCGTGCGCGATCGGCATCAGCAGCGCCGTGTTGTAGGCGTTGAGGAACGACGGCAGGTTCGCCGGCGGCGG
>CALMVN010000313.1 GCA_937873225.1 uncultured Acetobacteraceae bacterium | reverse complement strand
CTAGTACGCCAGCGCGCAGCCGTCGGCGCGCATCTCGCTGGCGGCGGCCCAGACGCGGTCGCTGCCGCTCATCCGGTGCTCGATGCACTCGTAGCGGCCATAGCCGCCGTCGGACGGCGCCAGGGTCCAGCCGAGCGCCGCCAGGGCCGAGCGGGTCGCCGTTGGGACGCCGGTCTCCAGGCGCAGGATGCCGTTGGGCGGCAGGCCGGGCGCGTCCTCGCCCATGCTCTGCGACGAGCCCTCGTGGTGCCAGCGCGGGCTGTCGCCGGCGGCCTGGATGTCGAGGCCGTAGTCGACGCGGTTGACGATGATCTGCTGCTGGCCCATCGGCTGCATGTCGCCGCCCATCACGCCGAAGCTCATCCAGGGCTGGCCGTCCCGCGTGGCGAAGCCGGGGATGATGGTCTGGAACGGGCGCTTGCCGGGCTGGTAGAGGTTGGGATGGCCGTCGCGCAGCGAGAACAGCTGGCCGCGGTCCTGGAACATGAAGCCGAGCCCGTCCGCCACCAGGCCCGAGCCCATGCCGCGGAAGTTGGACTGGATCATCGACACCATCATGCCGGCGCTGTCGGACACGGTGAAGTAGGTGGTGTCGCCGTGGCTCGGCGCGTCGCCGGGACGGATGGCGGCGTTGATGCGGTCGGGGCGGATCAGCGCCGCGCGCTCGGCCGCGTACTGCTTCGACACCAGCCACTCGAACGGCACCTTCGAGAAATGCGGGTCGGCGTAGTAGCGGGCGCGGTCCTCGTAGGCCAGGCGCTTGGCCTCGATCTGCACCTGCAGCGAGGCCGGCGACTGGAAGCCCATCGCGCGCAGGTCGAAATGCTCCAGCATGTTGAGCATCTGCAGGGTCGCCGCACCCTGGGTGTTCTCCGCCATGCCGTGCACGGTGATCCCGCGATAGGTGGTCGTCAGGGGCTCGTTCCACTCCGAACGGTGGCGGCGCAGGTCGTCACGCGTCATCCAGCCGCCGATGCGGTGGAAGTAGCGCTCGATGGTGTCGGCGATCGGGCCGTCGTAGAACGCGTCGCGCCCGCCGTCGGCGATCGTGCGGTAGGTGCGGGCGAGGTCGGGGTTGCGGAACACGTCGCCCTCGCGCGGCGCCGCCCCGCCCGGCGCGTAGGTGTGGAGCGCGTTGGCGGTCTCCTCCACCCCGGAGCCCGGCCGCACGAAGGCGCGCAGGTTGCGGTAGATGTAGTTGCCGATGATCTGCGGCAGCGGCACGCCGTCGGTGGCGAGCCCGATCGCCGGCTCGAACAGCGTGCGCCAGGGCAGGCGGCCGTAGCGCCCGTGCAGCGTCCCCCAGGCGTCGAGCGCGCCCGGGACCGACACCGTGACGGCGCCGAGCGGCGGCAGCGCGCCGTTGCGGGCATGCGCCCGCACCGTCTGCAGGCTCAGGCCGCGCGGGCTGGCGCCGGAGCCGGCGAGACCGACCACCCTGGCCTGCGCCGGGTCCCACACCATGGCGTAGCAGTCGCCGCCGAGCCCGGAGCTGGTCGGCTCCAGGAAGCCGAGCGCGGCGTTGGCCGCCACCGCGGCGTCCACCGCCGAGCCGCCGCGGCGGAGCGTCTCGATCGCGACCTGGGTGGCGATCGGGTGCGCGGTGCCGGCGGCGCCGTTGCGGCCCATGGCGGCCGAGCGGGTGGCGAAGCTGGCGCCGAACGGCCGGTCGCCGGCATGGACGTCCGGCCGGGTGAAGCGGTCGGCGCCGGGCGGCTGGAACCCCGGCAGCGGGCCGGGCTCGGGCCTGGGCGCGCCGCCCTGGCCGGGAGCGCTGGTGGTCGCGCCGGCCTGGCCTGGCTGGGCCGCCGGCTGGGCGGTGCCGCGCGACGGCAGCGCGGCGACGGCTGCGGCGGGAAGGGTGGCGATGAAGGATCTGCGTCGCACCGTGCGGGCTCCTCGGTGCTGGGAGGACGTGGTCCCTGCACTATCCGTGCCTGCCGTTGCCCTGCCTAGAGGTGGTCAGCTGCATCTGCACCTGTCCCAAACCTTGCGAAAGGGCGTGGCCGCTTTCCGGGAGCCGCCATTCGTTCAACTGGATCTTCCCTGGATGGAGAAGGGCTGGCTGGCGGGTGGCCTCGGGGAGTGCGGACGGCGTCACGACCGGTCGCCTTGATCGGGTGGCGCGGGTCGGCATGTAGTCGTGTGCCTCGATGCTCCTGGGGTGGAGATCAGGCCGTCCCAGGAACGAGGGTTGCAACAGAATCGCGTGCCTTCGAGGCTTGGTGGAGGATGGAGAAACACCCGGCGTGGTGTCACGAAATGGCGTCATCATTGGCGGGAGACGACGACGTTCCACCTGTCGGTCAAGCGAATGGGACGGCCGGCGCGGTTCCGTGCTGGCATAGGGGCGGTCGCTGACGCAGGGCGTGGTT
Organism: uncultured Acetobacteraceae bacterium; assembly: GCA_937873225.1. Classification (GTDB taxonomy): domain Bacteria; phylum Pseudomonadota; class Alphaproteobacteria; order Acetobacterales; family Acetobacteraceae; genus Lichenicola. Next base: position 20,431 of record CALMVN010000313.1, on the reverse strand, counting down.
CAGGCTCTGTGCCCCGCCCGAGACCATCCGAGCATCGCCCCGAGACCGGGATTCCCCATGATCGCCATGCGCGCCGCTTGGCCCAGGGGCACGGCAGACCGAGCGCCGTTCCGTAGGCTGTCATCAGCGGTCTGCCCGTTTTGAAGGCAAGGGGTGGGCAGGTCGTTGCTGCCGGCGAGTGACAGCCAACACCCTGGTTGGACGTCGGCTTGGTCGAGCGCGTCTGCTGGATGATGCCGCGCGACAGCACAGGCTTTTGCACCATCACTCAGCGTCATCCCACATGTGAAGGTCGGACCAGGGTGTCGCCCTTCCTGCCCGACATGCAGGTCGCGCCAGCGAACAGGGATGCACCGAGAGCCCAACGCAGGCGAGGTTCGCAAGATACGACGTCATCACCGAAAGGCCTGACGCCCGTGACATCCTGCCGCGACGCCCCCGGTTTCCTCAGTAGTTCAGCGACCAGGTGAGGAGATGGAGATCGATGCCGAGAATGGCGATGCAGACCAGGGCAGCCGCGACCAGCACGCTGGAGGACTTGACCCTCCAGCTTGACACCTTGTCCCGCCAGGTCTCGACGAGGTTCCAGAAACCGGCCAGGACGCCGAACAGGCCGACCAGCCCGAACACCTGGAAGAGCCGGAATATCCAGTCGGTCGACGCGTCAAAGGTGAGAGCGCTGCTGGCCATGGAGAGCAGCGTCGCGACCATCCCGACGACGAACACCACGTCGGCGGCAGCCGCTATCCTGACCAGGCGGGCAGACCAGGCCCGCGCGGGCGTGCGAACCAGGTTCCGTCCGGAGGATCGTCGGATCAGCGCGCCGACCGGCCCGGACAGCGCGACCACCAGCAGCAGGACGGAGGAGACGACGAGAAGCGGGATGATCCACCTCTTGTCGTGGAGGGCGGGAACCCGCTGGAACACGAAGGCCGGCACCGTCTCGTCGAACCAGACCGCCTTGACCGTTCCGTTCTCGACCCTGGCCGCCATCCGGTCGTGGCCGACGGTGTCGCGCCACAGGAACGGCGCCACCTCGCGCCAGTGCTTGGTCGCTCCGCCGAACGTCTCGATGCCGCCGACGGCGAGCGTGCCGTCGGCGTCCATGGCGATGCTGCTCTGGCCGAGCAGGTAGACGAAGCTCAGCAGGGTGGTCTGGATGCGTCGCGTCGACTGGTAGTCGCCGACCAGCAGCGCGCCGTCCTTCCTGGCGCTGGCCGATGTCGGCTCGGGCGCGCCCTGCGGTGCCGGAAAGTAGCGGTCGGCGAACCTGTCGAACACGAGGTTGCGGAGCGTGCCGCCGGCACCGTTCCTGCCCAGGCTGTTGACGCTGATGAAGAACCCGACGTGGTCGTCGAGAAGCAGCTCGAGGTCGGAATGGAACAGGTTGGTATCGCCCTCATGCGCGATGATGTCGTGTCCGTTCCGGTCCTCGTGGTAGAAGCCGAGCGCAAATCCGGGCAGTGGAGGCGTGGCCTGGAACGATTGTCGGTGCATGAGGTCGGCGGTGGCGGGCTGCAGGATCACCGCGTCGCCCAGCCGTCCCCGGTTCAGGTGCATCAGCATGAAGCGCGCCATGTCCGCGCCGGTGTTGGAGCCGGCGCCGGCCGGCACGATGTTGAGCAGCTCGAACGGCAGCGGCGCCTCGGATCCCAGCCGGTAGCCCTTCGACATGTCCTGCGCGAAAGCCGGAGGCAGCGGTTGCTGCATGGTGCTGTGGTCCATGCCGAGCGGCGCGAAGATGTGCCGCTGGACGTACTGCGCGTACGGCTCGCCCGACACGCGCTGGACGATGTAGCCGGCCAGGGTGGCGCCGTAGTTCGAGTATGCCGGATACTCGTCGGGCGGGAAGATGCGCGCCGGGATGTTGTGCTTCAGGAAGTCGCCGATCGACGTCCTGTAGGGCGGCGCGACGAAGGCGTTCTTCGCGTGGTCCTCGAACCCGGCGGTGTGCTGCAGGAGGTTACGCAGCGTGATCGGCCTGCCGAATGCCGGCGGTATCCGGAAGTCGAGGTAGGCGTTGACGTCGCGGTCGAGGTCCAGCCTGTGCTGCTCGACGAGCTGCATGACCGCCGTCCAGGTGAAGAGCTTGCCGATCGACCCGGTGCGGAACAACGTGGCCTCGGGGGAGACCGGCGTCCTGGCCGAGACGTCCGAGTAGCCGTAGCCCTTCTGCAGCAGGACTTGGCCGTCCTTGACCACGACCACCACCGCGCCGGCGACGTTTCCCACCTTGAGCGCATAGGGCACCACTCCATCCAGCCACGGCTCCAGATCCTCGCGCGTCAGGGCGTGCCCTGCGGTCGTGCTCCCGACCGGCCCGGCTACAGGGGTTTCCGGCGGGGTCGTGAGCGCCTGAGCCTTGACGGGGGTGAACACCGTGCTCGCCGTGCAAAAGGCGACCGCCAAGGCGCAGAGCAGGACCAGCGTTTTCAAGGGATGCCCCCTTCCTAATAAAAAACGAGCATCCGTTCTTTTTGACATTCCTGTCAAGGGAAGCTAGAGCAGATCCCGATCAGGTGGATCACCTGATCGGGTGAAGATGCTCGTCAAAACAATACACTAGAGCATTTGAAGTGAACCTAGGTGAACGGAAAATGCTCTAGGGCGTCACGCGGCCGGACGGGATCTGTCGGTCGGATGGAAATGCTCGACGACAGCCGAGCAATTGCGGGGCAAGGATGCCGAAACGTGACCCGGCTCACATGCGGCTCCAGCGCGACAGGATCGTGCGTGCCACGATCGAGTGCATCAGCAGGATGGGGATCAAGCGGACATCAATCGCCAGCATCTGCCAGCAGGCAGGATTGAGCGCCGGAGCCGTCTACGTACACTTCCGCAACAAGGACGAGATCATCGCGGAAGCGCTCCAGTTCGGAGCGATGACCGGGTCAATGCTGCCGAGGAGCTGGGCCACGTTCAGGGCCCAGATCACCAACCTCGAGAGCCAGATGGGCTTCGACGTCGCGACCGCCGCACGCGCCAGGCTGCAGCTCTATGCGGAATGCGTCCATCCCGGCCCTCTGCACGACATGCTCAAGCCGCAGATCGAGAGATCGCGGGACGTCCTGGTGCAGTACCTGCGGACGATGGCCGACGAGGGCAAGATAAGGCTGGTCATGAGCCCGTTGCAGACGGCGTTGAGCATCGCCTCCCTCATCGATGGGATGCTGTGGATTGCGTTGTCCAGTGACCGGCCACTGGACGAGCTGAGGGAGGACCTGTCAGCCGGGCTGGATTGTTTCGTGACAGCAGTGGATCCTTGAGTGGCCCTGGAAGCGCAACCGGTCCAGCACGGCAATGCACGGCCGCGACATCGTTCCGGTCATCGACGTCCGTGACGTCGTCGCGCGACCGCTCGCCGGTCACCCTGTAGCCCGGTCCGTCGCCGCCACCGGATCCGCCATGATTCGCCCGCTCGCCGTGCTCACCGCGGGATCACCTGACCGCTGCTTCGAGGCTGCGGATGGCCGACACAAGCGGTCACGGCGATTGCAGGTAAGAGCCCTCACAAGGCTCGGCTCCCGGCAGCCCATGCGCCCGGTTCCAATGACCGGGAACTGCACCAGGCTCCAGATACACGACCACCAGATGACGATGGCGGCGAGGCAGACGGCGGCATCGCAGGTGCAGGCCAACCTGTCGTGAGCCGGGCAGCAACGCGGCGGAAGTCCTTCAGGCGGCAGAACGTGCGCAGGGTGACGTTGCGCCGCCTGTAAAGGCTCCGCTCGAACCGATGGTGGCGCTTTGGCCTGGGGTTGTTCGGGATCACGGGCGTGATGCCGCGCGCCGGCAGGACCTGCCGCAGGGCGTCGCCGTCACAAGGCGCGCCAGCGGTGCCTGGCCGAGCAGGCCGACAGCGACCGATGGATCGCCGCGCTGGCCCGGCGTCATGACCAACCGCCACGGGCCGTCCCTGCCCGTCGACCAACGCGTGCAGCTTGGTGGTGCGGCCGCCGCGTGAGCGCCTTGTGGCCTGGCAGAAGCCCCCGGCACGCCGGCAGCGCAGCGATCGACGCTTGCGTCGATCGCTGGCGTGCGTGCTGTCGAGCATGAGCTCGGCCGCAGGACCGCCGGCCGCCGCCAGCTCCTTGAAGGCTCGGCGCCAGACACCCTGACGCGCCTAACGGACCCAGCGGTTGTAGAGCGTCTTGCGCGGGCCGTAGACGGCAGGCGCGTCGACCCAGCGCCCGCCGCTGATCAGCACCTGCACGATGCCCGAGATCACCCGCCGGTCGTCCACCCGCGGCACGCCGCGCGGCTTGTCCGGCAGCAGCGGCCGCAGCCGCGCCATCTGCGCCTCGCTCAGCCAGAACAGGTCCGCCATGACCCGATCCCCCACACCAGAGATCGTGTGCATCACACCCCGCCGCGTCGAACCAGGAACTTAACGGGTCCGCGCCCTGGAGCTGTCTTCCACCGGGCGGACACAAGCGGCCGCCACGATGCAGGCGAAGCTCCCGACAGGCTCAGGGGGATCCGTCCCGGCGGCATGCGGCTCCCGGCAGCCCTTGCGCCCGGTTCCGATGCACCGGGAACTGTTCTAGGCTCCGGGACGTGGATCGGAGGAATACGGGTGGACGGAGGACGGCCGGCGGCGACACGGGCGGCGACGCGCAGCAGGCCGCGGGCGCGGCCGCTCGGCAGCGGCCGGCCGGCGCGGGTCGTGCCGCCGAGCCAGCCCGGGCCGCCGGACGACGCGGCCACCCCCGCGATCGACATCCGCTCGCCGGAGCGCTTCATCAACCGCGAGCTGTCCTGGCTCGACTTCAACCAGCGCGTGGTCGAGGAGGCGGAGAACGCGCGCAACCCGCTGCTGGAGCGGGTGCGGTTCCTGTCCATCAGCGCCGGCAACCTGGACGAGTTCTACTCCGTGCGCGTGGCGGGGCTGGTCGGCCAGGTGCGCGAAGGGCTGTCGACGCGCTCGCCGGACGGGCGCGGCCCGTCGCAGCAGCTCGCCGGGGTGGAGGAGCGCGCCCGGATCCTGCTGGGGCGGCAGCAGCGCATCTGGAAGGAGCTCTGCGTCGCCCTGCGCGAGGCCGGCATCACCGTGCTGTCCGCGAACGGGCTCGACGCCGAGGACCGGGCCTGGCTCGAGACCTGCTTCATGGAGCGGATCTTCCCGATCCTGACCCCGCTGGCGATCGACCCGGCGCACCCGTTCCCGTTCATCCCCAACATGGGGCTGGGCCTGGTGCTGCGGCTGCTGCGCGACGAGGACGACCGGCACGCCATGACCGGGCTGATCATGCTGCCGGGCCAGGTCGACCGCTTCGTGCGGCTGCCGACACGCGGGGGCGGACCGAAGACGCCGACGCAGGCCCGGTTCATCATCCTGGAAGAACTGATTGGGGTGTTCCTCGACCGGCTGTTCCCCGGCTTCCACGTCGGCGGCGGCGGGGTGTTCCGGGTGATCCGCGACACCGACGTGGAGTTCGAGGAGGAGGCGGAGGACCTGGTCCGCTCCTACGAGACCGCACTCAAGCGACGGCGGCGCGGCGTGGTGATCCACCTCGACATCGCGCACGGCATGCCGCCGGAGCTGGCCGAGCTGGTCGCCGACGAGTTCGACGTGCCGCTCGGCGAGGCGCAGAAGCATGACGGGCTGGTCGGCGTGGTCGACGTGAAGCAGGTGATCGAGAGCGACCGCTCCGACCTCTTGTTCCCGCCCTACGTGCCGCGCTTTCCCGAGCGCATCCGCGACTTCGGCGGCGACTGCTTCGCCGCGATCCGCGCCAAGGACATCATCGTCCACCACCCGTTCGAGAGCTTCGACGTGGTGGTGCAGTTCCTCAGGCAGGCCGCACTCGACCCGGCGGTGCTGGCGATCAAGCAGACGCTGTACCGCACCTCGCGCGACAGCCCGATCGTCAAGGCGCTGATCGAGGCGGCCGAGAACGGCAAGTCCGTCACCGCCATGGTGGAACTGCGCGCGCGCTTCGACGAGGAGGCCAACATCCGCCTCGCCCGTACCCTGGAGGCGGCCGGGGTGCAGGTGGTGTTCGGCTTCGCCGAGCTGAAGACGCACGCCAAGCTCAGCCTGGTGGTGCGGCGCGAGGGCGGATCGGTGCGCTCCTACGCGCATTTCGGCACCGGCAACTACCACCCGATCACCGCGCGCATCTACACCGACCTCAGCTTCTTCACCGCCGACCAGGCGCTGGCGCGCGATTCGGCGCGGCTGTTCAACTACATGACCGGCTATGCCAGGCCGAACTCGATGGACGCGCTGGCCTTCAGCCCGCTCACCATACGCTCCACCCTGGTGGCGCTGATCGACAAGGAGATCGGCTTCGCCCGGGCGGGGAAGCCGGCGCAGATCTGGCTCAAGATGAACTCGATGGTCGACGACGAGCTGATCGACCGGCTGTATGCCGCGTCGTGCGCCGGCGTGCGCATCCTGGTGATCGTGCGCGGCATCTGCTGCCTGCGCCCGGGCGTGAAGGGGCTGTCGGAGAACATCCAGGTCAAGTCGCTCGTCGGACGCTTCCTGGAGCACAGCCGCATCTTCGTGTTCGGCAACGGCGCGCGGCTGCCGTCGCGCGACGCGCTGGTCTACATCAGCAGCGCCGACTGGATGGCGCGCAACATGGACTGGCGGGTCGAGAGCATGGTGCCGGTGCGCAACGCCACCGTGCACGCCCAGGTGCTCGACCAGATCATGGTGATGGAGCTGAAGGACAACCTCCAGTCCTGGACCCTGGACGCGCACGGGGCCTGGACCCGCCTCGACCCCGGGGGGAAACCGTTCTCCGCGCACGAGTACTTCATGACCAACCCGTCCCTGTCGGGGCGCGGCTCTGCCGGGCAGAAGGTGGCGCTGCCGGTGGCGCGTCCGCTGCCCAGGCGCCCCGACCGGATCCTGGAGGACTGACCGCCGTGAGCAACGCCTCCCCCACCGCTCCCTCGCAACCCAGGGCGCCGCGCGCCGCGGTGGTCGACCTCGGCTCCAACTCGGTGCGGCTGGTGGTGTTCGAGGGCAAGGCGCGCAACCCGGTCACCATCTTCAACGAGAAGGCGGTGGTGCGCCTCGGGCGCGGGCTGGAGAACACCGGCCTGCTCAACCCCGACGGCGTGGTGCAGGCGCTGGCGCTGATGCGCCGCTTCCACGCCGTGGCGCTGAGCCTCGGCGCCGACCCGTTCGAGGTGCTGGCGACCGCCGCGGTGCGCGACGCCAGCAACGGGGCGGCGTTCGTCGAGCGGCTGCGCGGGATCATGCCGGGGGTGCCGATCCGCATCCTGTCCGGCGAGGAGGAGGCGGACTACGCCGCCACCGGGGTGCTGTGCGGCCTTCCCGAGGCGGACGGCACGGTAGCCGACATCGGCGGCGGCTCGCTGGAGCTGGTGCGGGTGCAGGGCGGCGCCAAGCGGCGCGCGCAGACGCTGAAGCTGGGCGTGATCCGGCTCGGCGACCGCGCCGGCGGCGACCTGGAGCGCGCGCGGACGCTGGTCGAGCAGGACCTGCTGGGCGTGGACTGGCTGCGCGGACAGGGCGGCCGCACGCTGTACCTGGTCGGCGGCGCGTTCCGCGCCCTGGCCCGGCTGCAGATCGCGCGCACCTTCTACCCGCTGAACATCGTGCACCACTACGAGATGGCCGCCGACGAGGCGCGCGAGATGACCGGCTGGATCACCGGATCGAGCCGGCGGACCCTGGAGCGGATGCCGGGCGCGCCGCGCAAGCGCCTGGAGGACCTGCCCTACGCCGCGATCGTGCTGCGCCGGCTGCTGCGGCGCATGGGCCCGGACCGGGTGAGGTTCTGCGTCGACGGGGTGCGCGAGGGCTGGTTCATGCGGCACGTGGCGCCGGAGGTGATGGCGCAGGATCCGCTGGAAGCGGCGTCGCGCGACATGGCCGAGCAGCTCGGGCGCAACACCGCGCTGCCGCCGGCGCTGGTGGCGTGGACCGACGCGCTGTTCGGCCAGGCGGGCGTGCTGGGCGGGGAGACCCCGGCGCAGCGCCGGCTGCGGGTCAGCGCGTGCTGGATGTCCGACAGCGGGGCGCTGGACCATCCGGAATACCGCGCCGAGCAGACCTTCCTGCGCGTGCTGCGCCAGCCGGGGGTCGCGTTCGACCATCCGACCCGCGCCTTTCTCGCCCTCACCCTGGCGATGCGCTACGAGACCGAGCTCGACCAGCCGTTCCTGCAGCCGGCCAGGCGCCTGCTGGAGATCCCCGCCTTCCGCCGTGCCGAGGTCCTGGGGCTGTCGCTGCGCCTGGCCTACTCGCTGTGTGCGGGCGTGCCCGACCTGCTCGCCGGCACCAGCCTGACGCTGGAGGGCGGCCGGCTGGTGCTGCGCCTGGCAGGGGAACGGGGCACCATCAACGGCGAAAGCGTCAGCCGCCGGCTCGACCGGCTGGCGCAGGCGATCGGTCTGCCGCCGGAGATCGCCACCGCGTGACGCGCCGCCTGCTGCTCGCCACGCTGCCGGCCTGGCTGGGGCTCGCCGCCGCAGCCGCCACGACCGCTCCGGCGCGCGATCCCGACGCGCTGTGGAGGATCGTGCACGAGCGCTGCGTGCCGGACCAGCGGACACGAAGCGATCCGGCGCCATGCGCCAGCGTGGACCTGTCGCATGGCGAGCAGGCCGGCAGCGTCGTGCTCAAGGACGCCAAGGGCGACGCGCAGTACCTGCTGATCCCGACGGCGCGGATCGGGGGGATCGAGTCGCCGGCGATCCTGGCGCCGGACGCGCCGAACTACTTCGCCGAGGCGTGGGCCGCGATCAGGCTGGTCGAGGCACGGCTGCACCGGACGCTGCCGCGCGAGGACTTCGCGCTGGCGATCAACGCGCAGGACCGGCGCAGCCAGGACCAGCTGCACATCCACGTGGACTGCGTCGGTGCCGGGATCCGTGCCGCCCTTGAGCCGGTTCCGGCGCAACTCGACGGTCATTGGCGCGCCCTGCCGATGCGCCTCGCCCTGCACCGCTATCGCGCCCTCTGGCTGCCGGGCGAGACGCCCGGGGCGAACCCGTTCCGCCTGCTGGCCGCCTCGCTCGCCGATCCGGCGACCGAGATGGGCCGCCATAGCCTGGTGCTGGTCGGCGCCACGCGAAGCGGCCGGCCCGGCTTCGTGCTGCTGGACGGGGTGTCCGAACCGCTCGCGGTTGCGATCGCCTCGCGGATCCGGCTCGGCCCGGGCTGGGGCGGCTCCGGTGAGGAACTGGAGGACCATGCGTGCCGGGTCGCCGCCCGACCCGGTTGAAGCGGGGCGATGAACAATCGCCTTCGGCAGGACGGCAACCAGGCAGGATCGGGGACAGGTGGGTCGCTTGTCCGTCTCGCCTGCCGCAAGGCGGCGGCGCTGCGGCGAGGTGCCTGACCACGCGATCCGGCGCGGTCCTTGCGGCATGCCGATTGCCCGACGCTGCCGCCGCGTTGCAGGGGAGCCGACGCTTCAGGCGACCGGCAGGGCCACGGGCTGGACGCCTTCCGAAGGATCGAACTCAGCTTCGGCGTCCAGCACCCCGTGCACGTGGCCGAGCATCGCCGGAACGTTCTCCTTGGGCATCGGCCGGCTGAACAGGTAGCCCTGCACTTCGCTGCAGCCTTCCCGACGCAGCTGCCGGAGCTGTTCCAGGGTTTCCACGCCTTCCGCAGTGGTCAGCATGCCGAGGCTGACGCCGAGCCCCGTCACGGCACGCACGATATGCACCGCCGACTCCTTGTCCCCGAGGTCGCTGACGAACGACTTGTCGATCTTGATCTTGTCGAAGGGAAACGACCGGAGATAGCTCAGCGACGAGTAGCCGGTGCCGAAATCATCCATGGAGATCGGCGTGCCGAGCCTGTTCAGCTCGTGCAGGATCACGAACGTCGCCTTGCTGTCCTGCAGCAGCACGGACTCCGTGATCTCCAGCTCGAGTCGCGACGGTGCCAGTCCGGACTGGTCCAAGGCGGCGCGGATGGTGTCGACCAGGCGTGGTTCCCGGAACTGTGCCGGCGACAGGTTCACCGCGACCTTGATCCCGTTCGGCCAGCTCGTCGCGTCCGCGCAGGCCCTGCGCAGCACCCACGCGCCGAGCGGGACGATCAGGCCGGTTTCCTCAGCGATCGGGATGAACTCGGCCGGCGACACCAGCCCGCGTTCCGGATGCTTCCAGCGCAGCAGCGCCTCGAACGAGGTGACCTGATTGGCCCCGAGATCCACCAGGGGCTGGTAGTGCAGGAGAAACTCCTCCTCCTGCAGCGCACGCCGCAGGTCGAGCTCCAGCGCGCGCCGCGCCTGGATCTTGATGTCCATCTCGCGCTCGAAGAAACGGAACACGCCGCAGCCGTCGGACTTCGCGCGGCAGAGCGCCATGTCGGCGCATTTCAGCAGCCGCTCGGCTCCCGTCGCGTCCGTCGGCGCAAGCGCGATGCCGATGCTCACGCCGACGACCACCTCGTGCCCGGACAGGCTGTACGGCTTCCCGAGCGCGGTCACGATCCGGGAGGCGAGCGTTTCGGCATCCTCCGGGCGGTCGACGTTGGCCTGCACCACCGCGAACTCGTCGCCACCCAGGCGCGCCACGGTGTCCACCTCCCGCACGCAGGCGCCCAGCCGGTCGGCGACCGCACGCAGCAGCTCGTCGCCCACGTGATGGCCGAGCGTCTCGTTGATGGACTTGAAGCGGTCGAGGTCGAGGCACAGCACGGCGGCTCCGTTGCCCCGCCCGACATCCGCCAGCGCGTGCTGCAGCATCTCGTTGAACATCATGCGGTTCGACAGGCCGGTCAGCGCATCGTGCCGCGCCATGAAGGAGATCCGCTTCTCGACCTGCTCCCGTTCCGTGATGTCCTCGAAGGTTTCGACCCATCCGCCGTCGGCCATCGGCTCGTGCGACACCGCAACGATCCGTCCGCCGCGCAGATGCTGCACCAGCGTCATCGACACGCGCCGCTCGATGTTGGACAGCCACTCCGTGTGCACGTCGTCGAGGTCGCGTTTCTCGTGGTTGCCGGACGCGAGGCTTGCGCCGAGCAGCTCGCGCAGCCCGGTTCCCTGGGGCACGTCGGCGAGGCCGAACATGTCGCAGAACCTCCGGTTCACGACCGCCACGCGGTTCTCCCCGTCGCACAGGCACAGGCCCAGCGACATGTTGTTCAGCGCGGCGTCGAACCGGAGGTTGGTGCGGGACAGCTGCTCGTCCTGGACCACCTTCGCGACGGCGTTGCGCTTGAACACCTCCACGGCCGCAGCGATCGTTCCCACCTCGTCGTCGCGTGCCGGAAGGTCCACCTCCACCGAGGTGTCCCCTGCGGCCAGCCGGTGTATGACGGCGGTCAGCGAACGGAGCGGCCTGCTGATGCGCCGCGCCAGGTACGCCGACGCCAGGGACAGGAGGACGGCACTCCCGACCCCCGCGCCGAGCAGGATCAGCGTCAGCCTGTGGTCGCGGCCGAGCCGGGCAGACACGTTGGAATCGACCTCCATCACGCCGCGCACGTCGCCGAGCTTCCAGTCGCGCTTCGCCAGGCCCACCGTCGCGTTGTGGCAGCGCACGCAGGCCTGGTCGGTCATGCGGTCGGCCAGGGCGACGCGGACCACCGGCTGGCCGTCGATGTTGTCGCTCCGCGTGAACGCCCGGTCGGGATGCCTGCTGAGGAAGTCCCAGGCTTCCTGCTGGAAGAGGTCGAGCTTCCGGCCGGCCCGGACCGGAAACGGATAAGGGCTGTAGACACGTACCGCGGTGCCCTGTCCGACCAGCAGATCGCCCAGCTCATGCACCATGGTCGAGGGCGCGGGAATGGCGTCGGGGTTCGCCCTGGGGTTGGTGGACGTGTGCATGGCGCCGCGGGCCAGCACCTTCGCCGCCACCTCGCGCGTGTAGTAGGCGCGCATCAGCTGGAACTGCTGCACGGTGCGACGCGACGCGTCCACCGCATCGTCCACCGCGTTGTTCCGCATCAGCGGAGGCAGGAGCACCGTCGCGGCGAGTGCGACAGCCAGGCAGATCAGGGGTATCGGCAGGAGCAGCTTCCATACGATGCTGTGCCCCGTGCGGATCCCTTTCTCATACGTGACGTTCATGGGACTCCAGTCCGGACGGTCGTTGTCGGGTAGCAGGGCCGCCGCAAGCGGTCGCTGGGCAGCAACTCCGGTTCGCAGGACGAGGAGCAGCCGTTCCAGCGGTGTGGCAGCACCGCGTTCCTCGATCCGATGGCGCCAAGCCTAGACGCGGAAGATAAACATAATCCTAACCCGGACGCTCCTCTGCGCGGGCCGAAGCGGCTTGCCGCGCGGAGGCGGCCCATCCACCGGCGCGACAACAGGAAGGTGAGCCCATGACCCCCATCGCCCTCGTGGCCGGCACCAGCGGCATCGTCGGCAACACGCTGGCCCGGCACCTGCTCGAACGGGGCTGGGAGGTCGCGGGCCTCGCCCGGCATCCGTCGCGCGACGCGGGCGGGCTGCAGCCGGTCGCGGCCGACCTTCTCGATCCGGACGGGCTGCGCGGCGCGCTGGCCGGGCTGCGCCCCAGCCACGTGTTCCTCGCCGCCTGGCTGCGGCAGCCGACGGAGGCGGAGAACATCCGGGTCAACGCGGCCATGGTGCGCAACCTGCTGGACGCGCTGCGCCCGGTGGGATCGGTGCGGCACGTGGCCCTGGTGACCGGGCTCAAGCACTATCTCGGCCCGTTCGAGGCGTACGGGAAGGGCAGCCTGCCGGCCACGCCGTTCCGCGAGGAGCAGCCGCGGCTCGCGATCGAGAACTTCTACTATGCCCAGGAGGACGAGGTGTTCGCCGCCGCCGCGCGCGACGGGTTCAGATGGAGCGTGCACCGGCCGCACACGATCATCGGCTACGCGATCGGCAACGCCATGAACATGGGCGTCACGCTGGCCGCCTACGCCACGCTGTGCCGCGAGACCGGCCAACCGTTCGTGTTTCCCGGCTCGGCCGCCCAGTGGAACGGGCTGACGGACATGACGGATGCGCGGCTGCTGGCCCGGCACCTCCACTGGGCCTCCACCACCGAGGCGGCGCGGAACCAGGCGTTCAACGTGGTCAACGGCGACATCTTCCGATGGAACTGGATGTGGGGCCGCCTCGCCGCCTTCTTCGGGATCGAGCCGGCGCCGTTCCCGGACGAGCCGATGCCGCTGGAACGGCGGCTGGCCGACGCGGGAGCCGCCTGGACGGAGATCGCCCGGCGCCACGGCCTGGTCGAGCCCGATCTCGGCCGGCTCGCCTCGGCCTGGCACACCGATGCCGACCTCGGGCGGCCGATCGAGGTGGTCACCGACATGAGCCGGAGCCGGAAGCTCGGCTTCCTCGACTACCAGCCGACCGATGCGGCGTTCCTCGACCTGTTCGAGCGGCTGCGCGCGGCCAGGGTGATCCCGTGAACGGCTGACGCGTCCGGGGTCATCCGCCATAGGGCGTGGTCGAGAACGGGCGGTCCTCCGTCCGGACCGCCCAGTCCTTGTTCGGCGTGGCCTGCATGGTGAAGCGCAGGGCGCCGCCGCGCATGATCTCGTCGTGGCGCAGGTAGCTGCGGGGAAGCGGCGCGCCGTCGAGGGTGACCCGGCCGACATAGGGGTGGGCGTCGGACAGCCCGTCGGTGCTGACGGTGAACTTCCTGCCGTTGGGCAGGTGCAGGACGGCGCGGTCCACGAACGGGCGGCCGATGACATACTGGTTCGAGCCGGGAGCGACCGGGTAGAAGCCGAGTGCCGTGAAGATCATCCAGGCGGACATCTGGCCCAGGTCGTCGTTGCCGACCAGCCCGTCCGGCGCCGGGCGGTACTGGCTGTCGACGATCCGCTTCAGCCGCGCCTGGCCGCGCCAGGGCTGGCCGGCATAGGCGTAGAGATAGGCCAGGTGGTGGCTGGGCTCGTTGCCGTGCACGTACTGGCCGATCAGGCCGGACATGTCCTCGACCGCGTCGTACTGGTGCGGCGCGATGCGGGCGTCGAACATCGCGTCGAGCTTCGCCGACAGGCGGTCGTCGCCACCCAGCAGGGCGATCAGGCCGCCCACGTCCTGCGGCTGGTACCAGGAGTACTGCCACGAATCGCCCTCGGTGAAGCCGCTGCCGGCGCCGGCGCGGGCCGGGTCGAACGGCTCGCGGAACCGGCCGTCGGCGAGCCGCGGCCGCACGAAGCCGACCTTCGGGTCGAACACGTTGCGCCAGTTCCGGGCACGCCTGTCGAACGTGTCGGCGATGCGGTCGCGGCCCATGGCGCGTGCGGTGCGCGCGATGGTCCAGTCGTCGAAGGCGTATTCCATCGTCTTGGACACCGCCTCGTCGTCGTGGTCCACCGGGACGAAGCCGAGCCGCATGTAGTCGCCGAGGTGGCCGTAGGGGGCGTAGGTGGCGCTGGCGACCATGGCCGAGAGCGCGCGGTTGCGGTCGATGCCGGGGATGTTCTTCGAGATCGCGTCGGCGATCTCCGGCACCGCGTGGTAGCCGATCATGCACCAGGTTTCCTGGCCCTGGACCTGCCAGATCGGCAGGATCCCGAACGGGCTTTCCGCCTGCGAGGCCAGCAGCGAGTCCACCACGTCCACCGTGCGGCGGGCCGGCTCGATCAGCGTCATCAGCGGCTGCTCGGCGCGGTAGGTGTCCCACAGCGAGAAGGTGGACACGAAGGTGAATCCGCTTGCCTGGTGCACCGCGTCGTCCGGGCCGCGGTAGCGGTTGTCCACGTCCATCGACAGGCTGGGCGCCAGCAGCGCGTGGTAGAGCGAGGTCGCCAGCGTACGGCGCATCGCTGCGGGAGCGTCGAACTCCACCGCCGACAGCGCCTGGTGCCAGGCCGTGCTGGCAGCGGCGTGGACGCGGTCGAAGTCGAAGTCCGGGACTTCGGCACGGAGGTTGGCGAGCGCGCCCTCCTCGCCGACCGAGGACAGCGCCACCTCCACCACCAGCGGGGCGGTGAGCGTGCCGAAATCGACCACGCCGACTAGGCCGCGTCCGGCGACGGCATCGGTGTCCGACGGGTCGGTTCCGGGGCCCTTGAAGCCGCGGTATGGCACCGGCCCGGGCTCGATGTCGTGGAAGGCGTGGCCGGTGGGCGCGCGGGAGAAGCGCATGGCGAAGTAGAGCTGCCGCGCCGGCGCCCAGCCGCGGGTTTCGCGGAAGCCGGTCACGGTGTTGTCGGGATGCAGCGTCAGCCGCGACCACAGCACCTTGCCGGGATAGTTGTAGATGCTTTGTCGCAGGTCGATCAGCAGGTGTGCCGGCTTGTCGGCCGGGTACCGGTAGCGATGCACGCCGACGCGCGGCGTCGCCGTCAGCTCGGCACGCACGCCGGAATCGGACAGGGTGACGGCGTAGTAGCCCGGCTCGGCATGCTCGGTGTCATGGCTGAAGCGCGATCGGTAGCCGGAGCCGGGCTTGTCGGCATCGCCCGGATCGAGCGGCACCGCGCCGGCGATCGGCATGACCAGCACGTCGCCGAGATCCGAATGCCCGGAACCCGAGAAGTGCGTGTGGGAGAAGCCCTGGATCGTGCCGTCCTCGTACCGGTAGCCGGCGGCGTGGGCATAGGAGTGGTGGAAGTCGCCGATCCAGGTGTCGGGACTGAGCTGGACCATGCCGAACGGCACCGTGGCCCCGGGATAGGTGTGGCCGTCCGGCCCGGTGCCGATCATGGGGTCGACGTCGGCAAAGGTGGACGGCAGACCTGGTGCGGGGGAAGCGGCGCTGGCCGGGACGATCGGCGCGAGCGCGCCCATGACGGCGAAAACCGGCAGCAGCCGGTTGATCGTGCGAATCGATGGGCTCACGCGCAACCTTCCGGGTTTCCGCTCCGCGGGTGCGGAGCGGGATGTCGTGGTCGAGCATGGGAGCCGGAGACCGGCCGCCGCAAGCCACGGCGGCCCATCTGCGCGTCTGGTTGTTTTTTCAGGATAGGAGGACAGTTGTGCAGAACTGGCCATGCCCGAGCTAAAACGGGTCTGGAGACTGGCCTGGTTGCCTGCATTCTCCCCTCACGGAACGGACCGCGAGGAGATCCTGCACGGATGCCCAGGTGGGTTGACATCCTTTCGGAAGGAGGCGCTTCATGACGTCCGGCACGGGGCGGATCGTGCCCGATCGAACCGTCCGGAACAGGACGAAGATCGCCCTGGGGAGGCGTGATCCGGTGTCATCGGCGTTGCTGGACGTCCTCGGCCTGACGAAGTCGTTCGACGGCGTGGTCGCCCTGGCGGACGGCCGGTTCCGGCTCGAGGCGGGCACCGTGCACGCGCTGTGCGGCGGCAACGGCGCCGGCAAGTCGACCTTCCTGTCGATCGTCATGGGAATCCAGCCGCGCGACTCCGGCACGATCGCCGTCGCGGGCAAGCCGGTCGCCTTCACCCATCCCTCGCAGGCGCTCGCCGCCGGGATCGCCATCATCGAGCAGGAACTGAGCCCGGTGCTGGATCTCACCGTGGCGGAGAACATCTTCCTGGGTCGGGAGCCGGTGGCGGCGTTCGGGCGGATCGACTTCGCGGCCATGCGGCGCGACGCCGAGCGGCTGCTGCGGCAGCTGGGCTTCGCCATCGACCCGGGTGCGGTGATGCGCACCCTGTCGATCGGGCAGATGCAGCTGGTCGAGATCGCCAAGGCGCTGAGCCACGACGCGCAGATCATCATCATGGACGAGCCGACCTCGGCGCTGGGCGAGACCGAGGTCGGACAGCTCTACGCGGCGGTGAAGCGGCTGCGCGACGCGGGCAAGGGCATCGTCTACGTGTCGCACCGCCTGACCGAGATCCTCGAGCTCGCCGACCACTACACGGTGTTCCGCGACGGCCGCTACGTGTCCAGCGGCCGCGTCGCCGAGATCGACCGCGCCGGGCTGATCGGCATGATCGTCGGACGCGCGCTCAGCGAGGAGTACGTCAAGACCAACGTGCCGGGCGAGGCGATCCGGCTCGCGGTGGACGGGCTGTCGCTGCCCGGCACGCTGAGCGACATCTCGTTCACGGTGCGTGCGGGCGAGATCGTCGGCTTCTACGGGCTGCTCGGCGCCGGGCGCACCGAGCTGATGGAGTGCCTGTTCGGGCTGCAGCGGGGCTGGACCGGTCGGATGACGGTGGATTCCGTGCCGGTCCGGGCGGCCTCGCCGCGTGCCGCGATGGATGCGGGGCTGGCGCTGGTCACGGAGGACCGCAAGCAGAGCGGCCTCGTGCTGACCAGTTCGGTGCGCGAGAACCTGAGCCTGGCGATGCTGCCGGCGCTGTCGCCGCGCGGGGTCATGGACCGCAAGCGGGAAGCGGGCGCCGCGGTGGAGGCGATCCGGCGCTTCGGCATCAGGACGGCCACCGACCGGCTCGCGGTCGGCAGCCTGTCCGGCGGCAACCAGCAGAAGGTGGTGATCGGCCGCTTCGACATGACCACGCCCAAGGTGTTCCTGTTCGACGAGCCGACGTTTTTTTTTTATGTTTGGGCGAAGAGCGAGATCTACTCCATCATGTCGGAGTTCGCGTCGAAGGGGGGTGCCGTGGTCATGGTGTCGGGCGAGGCGGAGGAGATCCTGGGCATGTGCGACCGCATCGTGGTGATGCGACAGGGCCGCGTCGCCGCGATCCTGGAGCGTGGCCAGGCGGACCAGCAGACCATGCTGCATCTCGCGGCATGAACCAGGCACGGACACGGGATGGCATGAGCGCTGGCAGCATTGGCACCGGGCGGCGGATGGCGGGCGCGCGCGTCGCGGTCGAGTACATGAAGCGCTACGGCATCGTCACCGCGTTCTTCGCGCTGTGCATCGTGCTCAGCCTGGTGTCCGACTACTTCCTGTCGGTCGGCAACATCGTCAACGTCCTGCGCCAGACCTCGATCAACGGCGTGCTGGCGATCGGCATGACATTCGTGATCCTGACGCGCGGCATCGACCTGTCGGTGGGCTCGGTGGCCGCACTCGCCGGAATCGTCGCCACCTCGTTCGCGACCCGGTCGACCATCGCCGGCATCCCCGGCGCCCCGTATCCGGCGCTGCTGGCGATCGCGGTCGGGCTCCTGGTGGGGCTGGCCAGCGGCGGCGTGTCGGGCGGCATCGTCACCCGGTTCCGCGTGCCGCCGTTCGTGGTGACGCTGGGCATGCTGTCCATCGCGCGCGGACTGACCCTGCTCTATGCCGGCGGCCGGCCGATCCCGGACCTGACGCCGCAGTTCCGCTGGATCGGGACCTCCGAGGTGTTCGGCGTGCCGCTGCCGATCCTGGTGCTGGCGGTGGTGTTCGCCGTCGCCTGGTGGGTGCTGGGCTACACGCGCTTCGGCCGGCAGGTCTACGCCACCGGCGGCAACCCGCGCGCCGCGACCTCGTCCGGGATCAACGTGTCGCGGGTGCGGCTGCTGGTCTACCTGATCTCCGGCGGGCTTGCCGGGCTGGCCGGGATCATGCTGGCCGCCCGCACGGGGTCGGGCCTGACCCAGGCCGGCATCTCCTACGAGCTCGACGCGATCGCGGCGGTGGTGATCGGCGGCACCAGCCTGTCCGGCGGCGTGGGCGGCGTCACCGGCACGCTGTTCGGCGCCCTGATCATCGGGGTGATGAACAACGGGCTCGACCTGCTCGGCGTCGACTCGAACTACCAGCAGATCTTCAAGGGGCTGATGATCGTCGGCGCCGTGATGCTCGACTCCGCACGACGCGGCGAGGCCCACTGACAACACCGAGGCCGGCAGCCAAGCCGGTTCCTATCCAAGGGAGAAGACACCATGAGTTTCCGCAAAGCGTGCCTCGCGGGCACCGCCGCCCTTCTGGCGACGATCGGCGCGGCCCACGCCGATCCGGCGAAGAAGCTGAAGATCGGCGTCGACCTGTACGGCCTCAAGGCCGAGTTCATGCAGCTCTGGGCGGCCTCGGTGAAGCAGAGCCCGGAGGTGAAGAGCGGCAACGTCGAGGTCACGGTGTTCGACGGACGCTACGACTCGCTGGTGCAGCAGAACCAGTTCGACACCATGATCAGCCAGAAATACGACGCGATCATCTTCGCGCCGATCGACGCCGACGCCGCCGCCGCCGCGGTCGAGGCGGCGCACAAGGCCGGCATTCCGGTGATCGGCACCAACACGCGCGCCAACAGCCCGCTGCTGACCTCCTATGTCGGCTCCGACGACACCCGCTCGGGCTACCTTGAGGCCAAGGCGGTGCTCGACAAGATCGGCTGCAAGGGCAACGTCGTCATCATCGAGGGCCCGATCGGCATCTCGGCGCAGATCCAGCGGCGCGAGGGCAACCTGAAGGCGCTCAAGGAGTGCCCGACGGTCAAGGTGCTGGCGATGAAGACGGCGAACTGGTCGCGCGCGGAAGCGCAGACCCTGATGGACGACTGGCTGACGCGCTATCCCGGCCGCATCAACGGCATCATCGGCCAGAACGACGAGATGGCGCTGGGTGCGATCGAGGCGATCAAGAGCGCCAACCTGAAGGTGACCAGCTTCGCCATCGCCGGCATCGACGGCATCACCGACGCGCTGCTGGCGGTGAAGGCGGGCGAGATGACGTCGATCCTGCAGGACGCCAACGCGCAGGCTCAGGGCTCGATGGACGTGGCGGTGCGACAGGTGGACGGGGCGAGCTTCAAGCCGCAATCGGACATCTGGCAGCAGTATCCGCAGATGAAGTGGGATGACGGCACGGCGAAGAACTACAACGTGCCGTGGACGCCGGTGACGCCGCAGAACGTGGACGAGCTGCTGGCCCGCCGTCAGAAGGGCATCTGACGCGGTCCAGCCGCCCGGCCAGGAGGATACCAGCGTGATCGTCGTGTTCGGTGCGATCGGCGTCGACATCGTCGTCCGCGTGCCGCGCTTTCCGCGGCCGGGCGAGACGATCGGCTGCGACGGCTACGACGTGGTGCCCGGAACCAAGGGCGCCAACCAGGCGCTGGCGGCGGCGCGCGCCGGTGCTGCGGTGACGCTGGTGGCGACCCGGGGCGAGGACGAGTCCGGGATCGTCGCGGCGTCGCTGCTGCAGGAGGCGGGAGCCGACCTGCGGCACGTGCGGACGGTCGCGACGCCGACCGGGACCTGCCTGATCACGGTGGACGAGGCAGGCGAGAACACCGTGATCGCCGCGTCCAGCGCCAACCGGCACACCGCGGCGTCGCAGCTGGAGGCCTGCGCGTTCGGTGCCGGGGACGTGGTGCTGCTGCAATGCGAGTTGCCGCTCGGCGAGACCTTCGCCGCCGTGCGCCTGGCGCGGGAACGCGGGGCGCGGGTGGTGCTGAACGCGGCGCCGGCGGCGGCCGTGCCGGCGGAGGTGCTGGCGGCGCTGGACCTGCTGGTGGTCAACGAGACCGAGGCGGAGGCGATCGGCACGGCGCTCGGGATCGACGCAACCGATCCGGAGCGGATCGCGCACGCGGTGCACCAGGCGCATGGCTGCGCCACCGTGGTGACGCTCGGCGGCGAGGGCGCGGTGCTGTGGGATCGTGGCGTGCGCCGTCACGCGCCGGCGCTGGCGGTCGCGGTGGTGGACAGCACCGCCGCCGGCGACAGC
>CALMVN010000312.1:26155-31870 GCA_937873225.1 uncultured Acetobacteraceae bacterium | reverse complement strand
CGCGGGCCAGCACGGCGTGGTCCCGTTGCGGCGCCAGCGTATCCAGCCGGGCGCGCGGCCTGCGAGGCAATGGCCGATCCGGACGAGCCGGCACGGGCGCACGAGCAGGCCAGGGATCGGGAAGCCGGAGCGCTCGCCGCGGAAGCGGAGGCCCGTGCGCGCCGTCAGGCGGCCGAAGCCGTCCTGCAGGAACGGCGCGAGGCGGCGGCCGCCCTGTCCGCTCGCCAGGCCGAGGCGGGAACCGCGTCCGAGGCGCTGGCGCCGCTGCTGGCGCGCACGATCGACGATGCGGAGGCGGCTGCCGTGGCGCTGACAGAAGCGGGAACCGTTCTGGCCGCGCTGCCTCGCGATGGCGGCCGGGCGGCGCTCGACGCCGCCCTCGCGCAGGCGGCAGCGGCCGAGGCCACACAGGCGGGCGCAGGCGAAGCCAGGAACGCGGCGCGGGTCCGGCTCGACGCGCGTGCCGCGGCGCGCGATCGGACCGCGTCCGCGCTGCTCCAGGGGCAGAGCCGCCTGGATGCGCTCCGCAGCCGGCTGGACGATGCGCAAGCGGAGCGGAACGCGGCACGGGACGCCATGCGGGCGGTGGCGGCGGCGGAACTGCCGGACCCGGCTCTTGCCGCCGAAGCGGCACGGCAGTCGTCGCACGCGGTGGCCGTGATCCGGCAGGACGAGCGCGAGGCAGGGGAACGCGGCCAGGCGCTTGCCGCCGAACAGGCGGCGCTGGACGCGAGGCGGGGTCCGGTCGAGCGCGCTCTGGCAGAATGGCAGGCGCGTCGCCAGGCGGCCGGGACCGCACTGGCGGCGGCCGGGACGCGCCTCGCGGCCGCCCAGGCCGAGCGGGCGAAGGGTGCGGACGGTCCGGCGGAGGCGGCCAGACGGGCCGAGGCGCTGGCCGAGGCGCTGCTTGCCGCGCAGGAAGCTCACGAGGCTGCGCAGGAGGCGCTCGGGCATGCCGTGTCCAGGGCACGGCAGGCGCAGGAGGAGCGGCGTGCCGCCGAGGACGGGGTCGCCGCCGCGCGGGAAGCGGCACTGCGCGCGGAAGGGCGCGAGATGCAGGCGCAGGCGGTGCTGTCGCAGTTGCAGGCAGAAAGGCCGCATCCGCCGGCGGATGCGCCGGCCGACCTGTCCGATGCCGCCGAAGCCGGGCTGCGCCGACGCATCGCCCGGCTGGTCCGCGAGCGCGACGAGATGGGCCCGGTCAACCTGCGTGCGGAGCTGGAGCTGCGCGAGGCGGAGGAACAGGAGGCCGCGATCGGGCGCGAGCGGGACGAGATGGGGGACGCGGTCAACCGCCTGCGCGGCCAGATCGGCCACCTCAACCGGGTCGGCCGCGAGCGGCTGGTCGCGGTGTTCGAGCAGGTGGACCGGCATTTCCGGTCGCTGTTCGCGCGCATGTTCAGCGGCGGCCGCGCCCATCTGGGGCTGGTGGGCTCGGACGATCCGCTGGGGGCCGGGATCGAGATCTATGCCCAGCCGCCGGGCAAGAAGCTGTCCACCCTGTCGCTGCTGTCCGGGGGCGAGCAGGCGCTGACCGCCCTGTCGCTGGTGTTCGCGGTGTTCCGCTGCAGCCCGGCGCCGGTCTGCGTGCTGGACGAGGTCGACGCGCCGCTCGACGACAGCAACGTGGACCGCTTCTGCACGCTGCTGGACGACCTGGCGGGCGAGACGGGCACCCGGTTCCTGGTGGTGACGCACCATCCGCTGACCATGGCGCACATGGACCGGCTCTACGGCGTGACGATGCAGGAGCGTGGCGTGAGCAGGGTGCTGTCGGTCGACCTCGCCCGGGCCGCCGCGATGGCGGGGTGAGCGCCGGGCGGCGGGGAGCGCGGTCCAGCTCGTGGCTTCAACAAGCATCCTTGCCGATCAGGTGACGACGCCCGATCCGGTGACGCTCCAGCCGGCCATGTCCGGTTCGCTGTTCCGGCGCACGAAGTTCTCGATCTGGTGCTCCGCCATGGGACGGCCGAGCAGGTAGCCCTGCATCTCGTCGCATCCCTGCCCGGTCAGCATCGACAACTGGGCCTGCGTCTCGATGCCCTCGGCGGTCACCGCGAGATCCAGCTTGTGGCTCATGGCGATGATCGCGTCGACGATGGTCCACGCGTTCTTGTCCGTCGCGATCCGGTTGATGAAGGAGCGGTCGATCTTGATCTTGTCGAACGGGAAGCTGTGCAGGTAGCCGAGGCTCGAATAGCCGGTGCCGAAATCGTCCAGCACCACACGGACGCCCAGCGCCCTCAGCTCGTTGAGCACGGCAAGGGCGTGCACCGCATCCTCGATCAGCACGCCCTCGGTGATCTCGAGCTCGAGGCGCGATGCAGGCAGGCCGGATCCGGCCAGCGCGTCCGCCACCAGTTCCGGCAGCCTGCCGCGCTGGAACTGCGCAGGCGACAGGTTGACAGCGATCCGGCAGTCATGGGGCCAGGACGCGGCGGTCCGGCAGGCGGTGCGCAGCACCCACTCGCCGATCGGCAGGATCAGCCCGCATCGTTCCGCAAGAGGGATGAAATGGTCCGGCGGGATCGATCCGCGCGTCGGATGCTGCCAGCGTATCAGCGCCTCGAAGGCGATGATCGTGCCGCCGCCATCGAACAGGGGCTGGTAGTGCAGCGACAGCGAGCCGGTCGACAAGGCCGTGCGCAGCTCGCGCTCAAGCTCGCGACGCTCCTGGACCGCCTGGTCCATGCCGAGCTCGAACAGGCAGAACTGGCCGCGGCCGCGGTCCTTGGCGCGGTACAGCGCCACGTCTGCGCACTTGAACAGGGTCGCCGTGGTCTGCCCGTCGTCGGGAAAGAAGGAGATGCCGATGCTGGCGCCGATATGCGCGGACGCGCCGCCGAGGTCGAACGGCCGTCCCAGCACCTGGACCAGGCGCTCGGCCACCACCGAGGCGTGATCCGAGCCGGCTCCGGTCTGCAGCACGACGACGAACTCGTCGCCGCCGATACGCGCCACGAGGTCGCTGTCGCGGCACTCGTCCAGCAGGCGGGCGCCGACCTGGCGAAGCAGCAGGTCGCCCATCGCGTGGCCCAGCGTGTCGTTGACCGCCTTGAACCCGTCGAGATCCAGGCAGCAGACGGCGAGCCGGCCCTGCTTGCGCCGGGCCAGGCGCAGCGCCTGGTCGAGGGCCTGCTCCAGATGACGCCGGTTGGGAAGGTCGGTCAGCGCGTCGTGGTGGGCCAGGTAGCGGATGCGCTCCTCCGCCGCGCGCCGGTCCCGTATGTCGCGCAGCGCGGTCACCTGCGCCTGGCCGCCCGCGTAATGGATCAGCCGCGACAGCATCTCGACCGGCAGGCTGATTCCGTCCCTGCCCTTGATCTCGATCTCGACCGGGATGCCCTCGTCCGGGTCGGCGGTCGCCTCGCTCCGATCATGGTCGCTCCTGCAGCCGGGCAGGATGACCTGATCCACGGCCGTCTGCTTCAGCTCGGCCAGGCTGAACCCGGTCATGCGCAGGAAACGGTCGTTGGCGTCCAGGATCTGACCCCTGCGGTGGATCAGGATCCCTTCGAAGCTGCTGTCGGCCAGGTGACGCACGCGCTCGATCTCGCGCCGGTCGCGCGCGGCCGCCCAGCCGTCGAGCAGCGTGCCGGACAGCACGAGCAGGAGGCCCATGCCCGCCTCCGCGGCGAGAACGATCGCAACCGGGGAGGTGGCCAAGTCGTCCGGCTGGCTGCTCGCCGCGATCCACCTGTCGAAGGGAAGGATCGAGCCGAGCGAGCCCACGGACAGGACCAGCATGGCGGCGGCCAGAAGCGCTGCGGCCCTGATCCGCCGGTTCGGTCGGACCGTGTCGCCGATCTCCCAGAAGGCGAAGGCCGACAGCGTGGCGCCCAGGCCCATGACCCCGAGGACGTCCTTCAGGTCGTAGGCGAGCGCGAACGGCGCGACCAGCACCGTCATGCCGGAGAACACCATCAGGGACAGGCCGCCGGCGAACACGGAGCCCATCAGCATGACGGTGCGCACGGAGCGTCGGCTGAACAGCCTGATGACCTCCGTGGTCCCGGCGGCGGCGAACGAGGCCCCGAACGCGGGCAGGGCCGAGCGGACCGGCAGGGTCACGCCGAGCCTGGGGAAGCCGGCGGCCAGCGCGCCGAGGAACACGCACCAGAACAGGATCGAGGCCAGGCCGGCGAAGACCGGGACCCGAACCAGCCGGCGACCACCTCCGGGTCGCGCGACCACCGACAGGAGGAGGGCCGCCCCGAACAGGCAGCCGAGCGCCGTCGCCAGCAGGAGGCGGACATCCACGTCGTCGACAAGGAAGACGAACAGGTGGGACATCGATTCAGGCCCCGGATGCGCTTGTCGCGACGCGGCGACGGTCGACCTGCACGGATGCCGCTGCGACGGCCACGCGGTCCGGCGCCGGCTGCAGGGTCGGCCCGTTGCGCGACGGCTCGCAGCCGGGGAGCCGCGGCCGCCGATGCGACTGCGTGTCGGGTTCGTCGCGATACGGGGCGCAGACGGACGAACGGACGGACGAACGGACGGTCGAACGGGCGGGCACGCGGTTCATCCGGCACGCGCCCTGCCTGTCCCGGAACAGGCCGCCGCCCTGCCCGGGCAGGACGGACCGGATGCCGTCTTGCGACAGGTCGAGCTGACCGGTTGCTGCGGCGGACGTCGCCGGAAAGGGCGGGGTGGCGTTCCGGTCCCCGTCGAGGACGGGGCAAGGATGTCGTGCCCGGGACGACCGTCGAACGCTGTTGTCCGGAGCATGGCGTTGCGGCCGCGCGTTCCGGCCACGGAGCCGGCCATCCATGGCGTGTCGCCTGCCACCGGCAGGCCCGGCCAGATCATGGACCGTTTTGTCATGGCGTCCGCACCTCCTGCACCATCATCCGGAAGGCGGTGGCAAAGCGGATCCCGACGGAGGCGGAGGCCGGGCTGTTCAACTGGATGCTGGCGGCGGGAAGCGACCGGAGCCCCACCAGGCAGCCGCCGTCCCGCACCTGCGACAGATGCGTCGTCAGGCACGGCACGTGATGCTGACGCATGGCGTCGCGTATGACCGGAAGATAGACGCCGTCCGCGGTGATGATCGCGACATAGTCCTGGAGGTCGACCAGCCTGCTCTGCTCGACCGGGACCGGCTTGAGGACGAGGTTGCCGACCTGCAGGCCCCCGGACAGCCAGAAGGCCGCCTGGCGCGCCTCGTCCTCGGAGCCGGGAACCTCCTGCGCGTAGACGATGGCGAGGTTGACGGCGCCGGTGAGCGGCATGTCGATGAAGTGCAGCACCCATCCGGCAAGCTGCAGGTCCTTCGGCGTCAGCCGATCGACGTGCCGGGCCGGATGCATCCCGGCCAGAACGCAGACGAGAAGCCCGAGCGCCGAAACCCGGGTCATCCGCAAGGAAAGCTTTCCGACCAAGGAGGTCACCATCGCTGATGCGGCGATTATCGCATCGGCGGATTGCGAAAGCCTTAACGCGCGGGAGGCCGGAAACCGACGGCGCGGGCCTCGACCCGGCCGCGAAACCGGGAGCCGGACCCCGTCATCTCCTGGACGGCAGGGCGCGGTGGACCCGGCGACCCGTATGGCCGAGGCGACGCGGGCGATGCCGGAACACCGCACGCGTCGCGGACCGGGAAACGGATCAGGCCCGCACGGCGGCGGACCGATCGGCCGATCTGCCGCCGGCACCGGCTGCCGGGCGCTGGTTCGTCAGGCGCTGGTTCGTCAGGCGCCGGTTCGTCAGGCG
>CALMVN010000312.1:8988-26055 GCA_937873225.1 uncultured Acetobacteraceae bacterium | reverse complement strand
GGTTCGTCAGGCGCCGGTTCGTCAGGCGGCGCGGTAGCCGCCGCCGGAGGAGCGCCGGTTGTTGCGGCCGGGGGCGCCCGAAGGCTGGCCGCCCGGACGGCCGCCGGAACGCTGCGGCCCGTGGTTCTGGCCGCCCGGACGCCCGCCGCCACCGCCATGGCCGTTCTGTCGGCCACGGCCGCCGCTGCCGAGCACCGGCGGCCTCATGGTGGAGCTGGACGCCATCTCCGAATGGAACGGATGGTCCATGAACACCGGCAGCTTCTGGCCGATCTCCTTCTCGATGTCGCGCAGCCAGGCGCGCTGCTCGGCGTCGCACAGCGACACCGCCCAGCCCTCGCGGCCGGCACGGGCGGTGCGGCCGATGCGGTGCACGTAGCTTTCCGGCACGTTGGGCAGGTCGTAGTTGAACACGTGGCTGACGTCGTCGACGTCGATGCCGCGGGCGGCGATGTCGGTCGCGACCAGCACCTTCACCGCCCCGGACTTGAAGCCGGCCATGGCGCGCTCGCGGGCGCCCTGGCTCTTGTTGCCGTGGATCGCCTCGGCGTTGACGCCCTGCGCGCACAGGAACTCGGCGACCTTGTTGGCCTCGTGCTTCATCAGCGTGAACACGATGGCGCGCACCACCTTAGGCGACTGCACCAGCATCAGCGTCGCCTGCTTCTTGTTGCTGTCGTCCACGAACATCACCGCCTGGCGGATCCGCTCGACGGTGGTGGACGGCGGCGTCACCTCGACACGGGCCGGGTCACGCAGCAGGCCTGACGCCAGCTCGGCGATCGCGGCCGGCATGGTGGCGGAGAACAGCAGGGTCTGGCGCTCCTTCGGCATCATCGCCACCAGGCGGCGGATGTCGCGCACGAAACCCATGTCGAGCATGCGGTCGGCCTCGTCCAGCACCAGCACCTCGACGCTGTTGAGGTTGACGTGGCCCTGGTTGATCAGGTCGAGCAGGCGACCGGGGGCGGCCACCAGCACGTCCACGCCGCGGCGCATCGCCTCGACCTGGCGGCCCTGGCCGACGCCGCCGAAGATCACGGCGTGGCTCAGGCGCATGTGGCGGCCGTAGGCGACGAAGCTCTCGTCGATCTGCGAGGCGAGCTCGCGGGTCGGCGCCAGCACCAGCACGCGGGGGCACTTCGCGGTGTGCGGCACTCGGTGCTGGGCCAGCCGGTGCAGGATCGGCAGGGCGAAGGCGGCGGTCTTGCCGGTGCCGGTCTGCGCCAGGCCGAGCAGGTCGCGGCCTTGGAGCAGGTGCGGGATGGCGCCGGCCTGGATCGGGGTCGGAACGGTGTAGCCTTCCTCGGCCAGGGCGCGGAGGAGGGGTTCGGACAAATGGAGGTCGGTAAAGGTGGTCATGGGTGAAGGGGCGCCTCCTGGCGCCTGATCCGGCCGGCGGCATCGGCCGCATCGGGTGAAGATCGCTCGGGAAAGATGAAGGATTGCCCAACGGATACGCCGAAGCGGGGCATCGGCCGACCGAACGGCTCGGGCGCTGGACGGGTGGGAGGGTGAGGTGTCGCTCTTCCGGAAACGGTTTTGGCCCTCTGCGCCGGACCGACCTGGTATCGGGGAGCGTCAGGCGCTGCGCAGGGCACCTCACGCACGGCAGATAGGCGGTGCAGGGACGCAAGGCAAGGAAAAATGTTGCAGAGCCGCATGACACCAGCGGCGTCGGGGGTCGACCGGCAGCTGAGCAAGCCGCATCGATCTTGATATTTGGGTTTCCAAAGGGCGACTGCCGTTTGGCGGGTCCAGGGCAGGGCCCTGGCCTGTGCAGGTCGAGTCCCACCGCCGTTGGTATCAGAGGGCGCTGCGCCGACCCTTCGTTCCGTCCGGGTGGAGGATGCAGGCTTCCGGCCGTCGCCTGCGATGCTGCGGCAGGACCGGGCTGCGGTTCCCGGACGCGCGAAAGGAACGCCGCGTGGCGTTCCTTCCTGCGACCGTCGGACCTGCCGCGCTACTGGAACGGGAAGTAGCGGAAGGAGAACATGGCGATGTTCTCGTCGGCGTGCGGGGTGCCGCCCACGCCGCGGAAGGCGGTGCGGGTGGTCCAGGAGTACTGCGCACCGGCCTGCATGGTGCCGTAGTCGCCGTGGAAGAACTTCCACCAGAGGCCGGCGGTTTCCTGCACGACGCCGCGCGTGTTGCCGGTGCAGGTGGCGGTGCTCAGCTCGACGTCGCAGCCGACGTTGGAATAGCGCGGGTTGCCGTAGCCGTAGTTGTTCTTGCCGACGCTGTAGGACTCGCGGTGCAGGACCTGCTCGGTGCCGACGTAGTCGTACAGGTCGAGCTTCGGGGTGGCGTGGAACAGCAGGCCGGTGAGCGCCAGCACCTCGGGCAGCGGCTGCGGTGCGCCGTTGCGGGCGATGGTGGCGTCGTTGAGCTGGGCCGAGCCGTAGCGGCCGATGCCCTCGCCGGCCAGCGCCGAGATGCGGAACTCGAGCCGCTTGGGGATCAGCGGCAGGGTCATGCCGGCACCGCCGCCGCCGGCGAGCACGGTGTTGTCGGAGCCGCTGCCGACCACGCTGACGCGGTCGTGCAGGAACCGCGCGACGCCGAACAGCTCGTAGTGGCCCCAGCCGGGGTCGGCGGTCGCCTTGGCGATCACGTCGGGGGCGTATTCGGTCGAGTAGGTGGTGAGGCTGTTCAGCGTGGCGCCGTTGCCGCTCAGGCCGGCGTTGGTGGTGTTGATGGTGACGCCGGGCAGGGAGGTGGCGGTCTGGGCGTAGGTGCTCTGCGGGCTCTCGACCGACACGCCGATGTCGTACTTGTCGTGGTCGAAGCCCTTGACCACGCGCAGGCCGACGTTGCGTGTCCACACGAAGCCCGGCACGTACTGCGCGTCGATCACGCCGGGCGAGTCTTCCTGGCGCGGCGTGATGCCGTTGCGGAACATGGTCAGCAGGCTCCAGCTCTGGCCGCCGAGCACGTAGAAGTCGTCGTCGCTGCGGGCATAGGTGGCGTAGAGCTGGCGGGTGCGCAGCGTGTAGCTGTTGCTTTCCACCGAGTTGGAGGTGACGCCAGCGCTGTTGAAGTCGGTCTCGTAGTAGGCGGACAGCGTGGTGTAGTCGTTCGGGTTGGCCTGGGCGAGCAGGGAGATGCGGCTCTGCCGGGCCGAGCCGCGGAACTCGTCCTGGTGGTAGTTGGCGCTCTGGGCGTACGGGATGCCGGTGTTGAAGCTCGACGAGATGTCGGCGTCCTCGTTGCGGGACCGCAGGATCCCGGCCGCCTCGATGAAGCCGCCGAGCGTCACGCGCACGGCGCCGACCGCGAACTGGCCCTGCTTGAGCGCAGGCCCGCTCGGCACGTAGCCCGACGTGCCGGCCACGTTCTGGTACGGCGAGCCGGCATAGTTGTAGCCGGGCGGCGCGGATAGCGGCGGCGGCGGCATCGGACGGCCGCTGGCATCGTAGCGGACCGGGCCGAACCGTTCCTCCGCCTCGCGCGCCTGGCGGCTGGCCTCGGCGGCCTCGGAGCGCGCGGCCTTCACCTCGGCCGACCGCGCCGACAGGTCGCGCTTCATGTGGTTGAGCTGGCCTTCCAGCGCCCTGATCTGCTTCTCGATCGATCCGATCTGGGCCGTGGTCGAGTCGGCGTGCGCCGGATCGGCAGCGGCAACGGCGCCGGCGCCGCACAGCGCGGTCGCGGCCAGCAGGCCCACCTTGGGGAAGAAGCGTCTCGTCATCAGGTTCCGGTCCCGTGCCCGGCAGGAACAACCTGCCACGCGGCGCGGAACAGATAGCCAAAACCGTTCCGGCAATGAGTGTCGGACCGGCGAAGCTATGATGACCGTTTCATGACGACGCGGTTGTGATCGAACCGCGGAAACGAGCCGCTGGATGTTGCTCCTGCGACACGATCCGCGACGGCGCGTCGGCAGGAGCCGCCGCGCCGGACCGCTACTGGAACGGCAGGTAGCGGAAGGAGAACATGATGATGTTCTCGTCGGTCTTCGGCGAGCCGCCGATGCCGCTGAACGCGGTGCGCCGGACATAGGCGTACTGCGCCCCGGTCTGCATGGTGCCGTAGTCGCCCCTGAGGAAGCGCCACCAGCCGCCGAGCGTGCCCTCGACGATGCCCGACGTGTTGGCGGTGCAGGGCAGCGTGCTCAGCTCGATGTCGCAGCCGGCGTTGGAGTAGAGCGGGCTGCCGTAGCCGTAGCCCTTGCCCTTGATGCTGAAGTCCTCGGCGTGGGTGATCTGCTCGGTGCCGACATAGGCGTACAGGTCCACCGGCTTCACCGGACGCGCGACCAGCCCGACCAGCGCGATCACCTCGGGCAGCGGCTGCGGTGCGCCGTTGCGGGCGATGGTGGCGTCGGGGAACTGGCCGGAGCCGTAGGTGCCGATGCCCTGGCCGACCAGGCCGGAGGCCTGGAAATCGAGCTTGCCCTTGATCACCGGCAGGATCACGCCGCCGCCGACGCCGCCGGCCAGCACCGTGTTGCCGCTGCCGGTACCGACGCTGCTGACCCGGTCGTGCAGGAAGCGGGCGATGCCGAACAGCTCGTAGTGGCCCCAGCCCGGATCCGCGGTCGCCTTGGCGATCACGTCGGGCGCGTACTCGGTCGAGTAGGTGGTGAGGCTGTTGAGGGTGCTGCCGTTGCCGCTCAGGCCGGCATTGGTGGTGTTGACGGTGTCGGTGGACGGCAGGCCGGTGCCGTTGCCGCCGATCGAGTAGGTGCTCTGCGGGCTCTCGACCGACACGCCGATGTCGTACTTGTCGTTGTCGAAGCCCTTGACCACGCGCAGGCCGACGTCGCGCTTCCAGACGAAGCCGGTCACGAACTGCGAGTCGATGTCGAGCGGCGTGTCTTCCTGGTGCGGCACGATGCCGAACCGGTTCATCGTCGCCAGCGAGTACACCTGGCCGCCCAGGACATAGAAGTCCAGGTCGGACCGGCTGTACGTGGCGTAGGCCTGACGCAGGCGCAGGGTGTAGCTGTTGCTTTCCACCGAGTTCGAGGTGACGCCCGAGCTGTTGAAGTCGCTCTCGTAGTAGCCGGAAAGCTCGGTCACCGGGTTGGGCGAGCTTTCCAGCAGCAGCGAGATGCGGCTTGCGCGCGCGGAGCCGCGGAACTCGTCCTGGTGGTAGTTGGCGCTCTGCGCGAAGGGAATGCCGGTGTTGAAGCTCGACCCGATGTCGGCATCCTCGTTGCGGGTGCGGAAGATCCCGGTCGCGTCGATGAAGCCGCCCAGGGTCACGCGCACGGCGCCGATCGCGAACTGGCCCTGCTTCAGCTTCGCGCCGCTCGGCTGGTAGCCCGGGTTGCCGTTGATGTTGGCGAACGGCGCCTGGTTGCCGGGGTAGCTGGCGTAGTTGGCGTAGCCGGGAGGAGCCGTGAGCGGCGGGGGCGCCATCGGGTGGCCGTTGCCGTCGTAGCGGATCGGAGCGGACCGTTCTTCCGCCTCGCGCGCCTGCCGGCTCGCCTCCGCGGCCTCCGAACGCGCCGCCTTCACCTCGGCCGATCGTTCCGACAGATCGCGCTTCATGTGGTTGAGCTGGCCCTGCAGCGCCCTGATCTGCTTCTCGATGGCGCTGATCTGGGAGTCGGTGGCGTCGGCGAAGGCGTGGCCCGACAGGACCAGCGGGTTGCAGAACGTCGTGGCCGCAAGCAGGGCCGCCCTGACGTGGTGACGTTGGCGCATCGATCGGAATTCCGCTGTAGCGATGCGACCATATCGGCGGCGTGTTTCCGCGTGAACGCGCGCCAACGGCGTGGAATTAGAATTGTCTCCTTTCTTCCGGACCCGTGTCGTTTTCAACACGGTCACGCGGTGGGTCAGGTGCCGTGCGGCCGCACCGGCAGCCAGACGCTGACGCAGGTGCCTTGTCCCGGCGTGCTCTCGATGGAGAGCCGTCCACCGTGGCGACCGACGATGTGCTTGACGATGGCCAGGCCGAGTCCGCTGCCGGTCCTGGCACCCGGGCCGTCGTCGGCGCGGTAGAAGCGCTCGGTCAGGCGCGGCAGGTGCTGCGGCGCGATCCCGGGACCGTCGTCGGACACCGACAGCACCACCCCGCCCTGCGACGGGCCCGACCCGGCCTGCGCCGCTTCCGCGCGCAGCACGATCCGCGCAGGGCCGCGGGCATACTTGATGGCGTTGTCGAGCAGGTTGTGCAGCACCTGCGCCAGCTGGTCGGGATCGGCCGCCATCGGCGGCAGCCCGTCGGCGATGTCGACGGCGAGGGTGCTTCCGGCGGCGCGGAGCTGCGGCTCGTGGGCGTCCGCGACCCGTCGCAGCAGCGGCGCCGGCGGCACGCTGCCGTCCGGGCGCCGGTGCTCGTGCATCTGGATGCGCGACAGGCTCAGCAGGTTGTCGATCAGCCGGGCCATGCGCGCGGCCTGCGCCTCCATGATGGCGAGGAAGCGCACGCGTGCCGGCGCGTCGTCCGCGGCCGGACCCTGCAGGGTCTCGATGAAGCCGATCAGGCTGGCCAGCGGCGTGCGCAGCTCGTGGCTGGCGTTGGCGACGAAGTCGGCGCGCATGCGCTCCACCGCGTCCTGCTCGGTGCGGTCGGACAGCGACAACAGGACCAGGCCGCTGCCGGCGCGCCGGTCGGCCCGCAGGGCGACGCGCAGCACGCGGCGCACCGGAACGTCCATCGCCAGGTCCACCGACTCGACGCTGGCGCCGTCCAGGCGGTCCAGGGCCTGGACCAGGATCGGATGGCGCAGCAGCGCCGGCAGCGCATCGCCCAGCAGGGCCTGGGCGGCGCCGTTGGCGTGCCGCACCAGCCTGCCCGGCGCCAGCGCCACCACCGGATGCGGCAGCAGGTCGAGCAGAAGCGGCAGCGACCAGCCGGGAAGCGACGGATCGGGCGGCGGGAGGCCGGGCGGCGATGAAGCGGGCGGCGGCGGGTCGGGCGGCGACCAGTCGCGCGCAGGACGGCGACGGTCGGGCAGGAGGGCGTTGCCGAACCCGTGCCGCCGCCACAGGCTCATCCGGACGGGCACCCTTCCCGGATCAGACCGGCTCCAGGTCGAGCGCGTAGCCGGCGGTGCGCACCGTGCGCACCACGTCGACCTCGCCGGGGGCGTTCAGCGCCTTGCGCAGCCGGCGGATGTGCACGTCGACGGTGCGCGCCTCGACGTGGATGTCGGCACCCCACACCGCGTTCAGCAGGTCCTCGCGCGAGAACACCCGGCGGGGATGCTGCATCAGGAACTCCAGCAGCCGGTACTCGGTCGGGCCCAGGTGCACCGGGCGGCCGGCGCGCTGCACCCGGTGCTCGGTGCCGTCCAGCACGATGTCGGCGAACTGCCGGAGCCCGCTCGCCTGCGGCTGGGCGCGCCGCAGCAGGGCGCGCACCCGGGCGGCCAGCGCCTCCATGCCGAACGGCTTGGTGATGTAGTCGTCGGCGCCGGTGTTGAGGCCGCGGATCGAGTCCTGCTCCTCCGTGCGTGCTGTCAGCATGATGATCGGCAGGTCGCGGGTCTGCGGGCGGCGCCGGATCTGCCGGCACACCTCGATGCCGGACAGGCTGGGCAGCATCCAGTCCAGCAGCAGCAGGTCGGGGGCGGACTCGGCGACGCGGAGCAGCGCCTCCTGGCCGTCGGCGGCCTCCTCCACCTGGTAGCCCAGCTTCTCCAGGTTGTAGCGCAGCATCACCGCCAGCGAGGGATCGTCCTCGACCACCAGCACGCGCGGACGGGCTTCCTCGCGCGCGGCGGGACGGCGGCTCATGGTCTGCTCCCGGGAAGAACTGGCGTGCACGGCATCGAGCTGGGTCATGGGGTGGCCTCGGGGGTGAAGCCGCCGCGCGGGCGTGCGGGCGGCAGCATCTCGCCGGTCACCGCGTAGTGCACGCGCTCGGCGATGTTGGTGGCGTGGTCGCCGATCCGTTCCAGGTTCTTGGCGATGAACAGCAGGTGGGTGCAGGCGCCGATGTTGCGCGGATCCTCCATCATGTAGGTCACCAGCTCGCGGAACATGGCGGTGTAGATCTCGTCCACCGCCTTGTCGGAGCGCCACACGTCCAGCGCCTTGTCCTTGTCGTTCTGGCCGAGCGCGTCGATCGCCAGGCGCAGGCCTTCCTGCACCAGGCGTCCCATGTTGCGCAGGCCGCCCAGCGAGATGTCGGCGCCGGCGGTGCCGAGGCGCAGCGAGCGCTTGGCGACGTTGGCGGCGTAGTCGCCGATCCGCTCCAGGTCGGACGTGACCTTGAGTGCCGAGACGATCTCGCGCAGGTCCTGCGCCATAGGTGCCCGCAGCGCCAGCATCTTGATCGCGCGGGCCTCGACCTCGCGCTCCAGCGCGTCGACCTCCGGATCCTGCTCCATCGCCATCTGGGCGGCTTCCGGGTTGTGCTCCAGGATCGCCTGGATCGCGTGCGCGGTCTGGCTTTCCACCAGGCCGCCCATGCGCGCCATCAGGCCGCGCAGCTGGTTCAGCTCCTGCTCGTAGCTGGTGACGATGTGGCCGGGGTTGCTCATGGCGGTTCCGTCCTCAGCCGAAGCGGCCGGTGATGTAGTCCTGGGTGCGCTTCTGCCGCGGCGTGGTGAACAGGCGCGATGCCTCGTCCACCTCGACCAGCTCGCCCATGTAGAAGAACGCCACCCGGTCGGCGCAGCGCGCCGCCTGCTGCAGGTTGTGGGTGACGATGGCGATGGTGAAGTCCTGCTTCAGCTCGTCGAGCAACTCCTCGATGCGCGCGGTCGAGATCGGGTCGAGCGCCGAGGTCGGCTCGTCGAGCAGGATCACCTCGGGCCGCGTGGCGATGGTGCGGGCGATACACAGGCGCTGCTGCTGGCCGCCGGAGAGCGAGGTGGCGCTGGTGCGCAGCCGGTCCTTCACCTCGTTCCAGAGGGCGACGCGACGCAGCGCGTCCTCGATGCGGGCGGCCATGTCGGCGCGCCCGAGCCGCTCGTGCAGACGGATGCCGAAGGCGACGTTGCTCTCGACCGACATCGGGAACGGGGTCGGCTTCTGGAACACCATGCCGACGCGCGAGCGCAGCCGGTTGGCGTCGACGTGCGGGCCGATGATGGTCTCGCCGTCCAGCAGCACCTCGCCGGTGGCGCGCTGGCCTGGGTAGAGGTCGTACATCCGGTTGAGCACGCGCAGCAGCGTCGACTTGCCGCAGCCCGACGGGCCGATCAGCCCGGTGACCTGGCGCGCGGGAAAGTCCAGCGAGATCCCCTTCAGCGCCTGCGACGCGCCGTAATGGAAGTCGAGGTTGCGCGTGGAGATCATCGGCCGGGCGGTGCCCGGGCTGGTGCTGGTGCCGGCGGTCGCCGTGGCCTGGAAGGACATGCCCGGCAGCGGGCGGGGAGCGGTCCGGTCGTCCATCACCTGTCGCCTCCGCGCAGGCCCAGCCGGGCCGCGATGTTGATCAGCAGCACGCCGACCGTGATCAGCAGGGCGGCGGTCCAGGCCAGCTGCACCCAGTCGTCGGCCGGCGAGCCGGCATACTGGTAGATGGTCACCGGCAGGCTGGCCATCGAGCGGTTCAGCGACAGCGACCAGTTGAGGTTGCCGAGCGAGGTGAACAGCAGCGGCGCGGTTTCGCCGGAGATGCGGGCGACGGCCAGCAGCACCCCGGTCATCATGCCGCGGCGCGCGGCGCGCACGCAGACCAGAAGCACCACCTTCCAGTGCGGCGCACCGAGGGCGGCGGCGGCCTCGCGCATCGACAGCGGCACCAGGCGGAGCATGTCCTCGCTGGTGCGCACCACGATCGGGACCACCAGGATCGCCAGGGCGACCACCCCGGCCCAGCCGGAGAAGTGGTGGAACGGCGCCACCAGCACGAGATAGACGAACAGCCCGACCAGGATCGAGGGCGCGGACAGCAGCATGTCGGACACGAAGCGCACCGCGTTCGCCACCGCGGAGCCGGTGCCGTACTCGGCCAGGTAGATGCCGGCCAGCAGTCCTATGGGCGTGCCGAGCAGGGTCGCCA
Organism: uncultured Acetobacteraceae bacterium; assembly: GCA_937873225.1. GTDB lineage: Bacteria > Pseudomonadota > Alphaproteobacteria > Acetobacterales > Acetobacteraceae > Lichenicola. Next base: position 16,143 of record CALMVN010000312.1, on the reverse strand, counting down.
GCGCCACCTGGATGACGCTGCCGACCAGGGGGTTGAGCAGGCCGCCGTTGCCGCCGGCGGGCGCGGTGACGCGGGTCAGGGTGCGCAGCGTCAGGCCGCCGATGCCGTTGGCGACCAGGGTCCACAGGATCGACGCGAGGGCGGCGAGCACCACCAGCGTGGCGGCGAAGCACAGCACGGTCGCCACCATGTCTGCGGCGCGACGGCGGCGCAGCAGGCCCAGGTCGCGCGTGGGAGCCTTCATGGCGGCGGTGGCGGACATCCCGCGTGCTTCCTTCAGTGCCGCGCCGTCCGGCCGGCGCGCAGAAGCAGGCGCGAGCAGGCCAGGGTGACGAAGGAGATCACCATCAGGATGAAGCCGAGCGCCAGCAGGGCCGACAGCTTCAGGCTGCCGGCCGGGCTTTCGGGAAACTCCAGCGCGATCAGCGAGGCGATGGTGTTGCCGGGCGAGAACAGGGAGGCGCTGATCCGGTTGGTGTTGCCGATCACGAAGGTGACCGCCATGGTCTCGCCCAGCGCCCGGCCGAGCCCCAGCATGATGCCGCCGATCACCGCGGTGCGCGACCACGGCAGCACCACCTGGCGCATCACGTCCCAGCGGGTGGAGCCCAGCCCGTAGGCGCTTTCCTTCAGCACCGGCGGCATGGAGTTGAACACGTCGCGCATCACTGCGGCGATGAACGGCGTGACCATCACCGCCAGGATCAGCCCGGCGGTGAGCAGCCCGGTGCCGAACGGGGCGCCGGAAAAGAACGGGTGCAGCAGCCTCACGTGGCCCAGCGTGTGGATCAGGGGGGGCTGGATGTCGTGCGCCATCACGGGGACGATCACGAAGAAGCCCCACATGCCGAAGATGATGGACGGCACCGCCGCCAGCAGCTCCACCGCGATCCCGAGCGGGCCGGACAGCCAGGCGGGCGCCATCTCGGTCAGGCAGAACGCCACCCCGAACGCCAGCGGCACGGCGACGACGAGGCCGATCGCGGCCGTGACCACCGTGCCGAACACGGCGGTCAGCGCGCCGTAATGGTCCAGCACCGGGTTCCAGGCGGAGGAGGACAGGAAGCCCCAGCCGAACGTGGAGAAGGCCTGCCGACCGCCGGCGAGCATCACCGCGATGATGCCGCCGATCAGCAGCAGCACCACCAGGCCGCAGGCACGCACGATGCCGGCGAAGGCGGGATCGCCCCAGGACCGTCCGGTGGGTGCTCCGGCGAGGCTGGCGTCGGTGGTCATGCGCGCTCCGGTTCCGGACCCGTCAGGACGCGGCGGCCCGGCGGTCACTGCGCCAGGGTGGGGGCGCCGGCAACGTTGGTCCAGGCGTGGCGCACCGCGGTCTGCACCGACGCCGGCAGCGGCACGTACTGCAGCGACCGCGCGGCGTCGGCGCCGTTGCGGAACGCCCAGTCGAACAGGCGCAGCACGGCGGCGCTGCGCGCGGTGTCCTTGGGGTTGATCGGCAGCAGCACGAAGGTGGCCGACACGATCGGCCAGGCGCCGGCGGCCGGGGTGTCGAGCAGGTCGACGGCGAAGAACTGCGCGTCCTGCCAGTCCGCGCCGTCGGCGGCCCTGGTGAAGCTGTCGAGGCTGGGTGCGACGAAGGCCCCGGCCTTGTCCTTGAGCAGGGTGGTGGTCAGGCCGTTCTTGTTGGCATAGGCGTACTCGACATAGCCGAGGCCGCCCTCGGTGTTGCGCACGGTGGCGGCGACGCCGTCGTTGCCCTTGGCGCCGGCGCCGGTCGGCCAGGCGACCGAGGAGGCGGCGCCGATCTTCCCCTTCCAGTCCGGGCTTTCCTTGGCCAGGTAGGAGGTGAACACGAAGGTGGTGCCGGACCCGTCGGCACGGTGCACCGCCGCCACCGCGGTGTCGGGCAGCTTGAGGCCGGGGTTCAGGGCGGCGATCTTCGGGTCGTTCCAGGTGGAAATGTCGCCGGAGAACAGGCCGGCCAGGACCTCGCCGGTCAGGCGCAGCTGGTTCGACCTGATCCCGGGCAGGTTCACGATCGGCACCACGCCGCCCATCACGGTGGGGAACTGCAGCAGCATGTTCGCGGCGAGCTTGGAGCCGGCCATCGGCGCGTCGGAGGCGCCGAAATCCACGGTGCGGGCGATCACCTGGTTCTGCCCGGCGCTGGAGCCGAGCGCCTGGTAGTTCAGCACCACGCCGAGCGGCGCCCTGGCGGCAGCGCCCCAGGCGCCATAGATCGGGGCGGCGAAGGAGGAGCCGGCGCCGGTGACGTCGACGGCCAGCGCGGGGGCGGCGGCCGATGCCAGCCCGAGCAGGAGGGCTGCGGCGCCGCAGGCAGCGACGCGCAGGACGGGCCGGTTCGACGAAGGCATCTCGTGTTCCTTGGGCAAGGGGACGAGGCGCATCCGATCGGCGCCCGCGGTCTGGCGCCTTCTAGTCGGCAGCGGTGGCGCCGCCGTTGCAGTTGGATGACAGTTCGATGACACCATGCCGGCGGGAACCGCCCGTCGGCCGGACCGGGTTCAGGCGGACTTCTTCATCGCCTTGGCGAGCTGGTCCGAACGCTGCTGCCAGAAGGCCATGTCGGCGGCCTTGCTGAACATCACCCGCGTGCCCTTGCCACCCTGGCTCACCCGGATCTTGCCGCCGTTGCGGGCGCGGTGGTCGGCCAGCCATTCGAGCAGCACCGGGTCCTGGCTGCCGCGCCCCTCGAACTCGAGGATCCCGGCGATCTCTTCCTCTTTGTGACGTCTGACCATGGGTCCTCCTTCTGGGCGGTCGCCCGGTGTGGCTGCGGGTGTTCGCGGCGCGGGCGACCCTCGGGACGCCCTGCGGCATCCCGGTGCAGGCGGCCCGCGCTGCCGCGTCATGACTGGTTCGGCTGCGGCCTGCCACTCCGGGTCGGCTGATCCGGAGGCGGCGCCTGTTCCAATCTGGTTGTCCCCATGCCGTCCTGCAACGGCAGGAGGGCGAGGATCAGGCCGCCTGCTCCTGCTTCAGCGAGGCGAGGTCGATCACGTAGCGGAACCGCACCTCGCCGTGCTCCACCTCCTTGTAGGCGTGGTTGATCTGCTGGATCGGGATCACCTGCACGTCCGGGCCGATGCCGTGCTCGGCGCAGAAGTCGAGCACCTCCTGGGTCTCGGCGATGCTGCCGATGATGGAGCCGGCGACGCTCTTGCGGTGCATGGCGCGCTCCTGGTTGTTCACCGGAGCGAGCGGCTCCAGGGCGCCGACCACCGCCAGGGTGGCGTTGCGCTTGAGCATGGCGACATACGGGTTGACGTCGTGCTTCTCCGGGACGGTGTCGAGCATGAAGTCGAAGCTGTTCTTGAGTGCCGCCACCGCCGTCTTGTCGGTGCTCAGCACCGCTTTGGCGCCGAGCTTCTCCGCCTCGGCCAGCTTCTCCTCGGACCGGGTGAACAGGGTGACCTCGGCGCCCATCGCCTTGGCGAGCTTGGCCGCCATGTCGCCCAGGCCGCCGAAGCCGATGATGCCGACCGTGTGGCCGGGCTTCACGCCCCAGTGCTTCATCGGCGAGTAGGTGGTCACGCCGGCGCACAGGATCGGCGCCGCGACCTCCGGCTTCAGGGCGGGCGGGATGCGGAGCACGAAGTCCTCGGCCACCACTATGACCGTGGAATAGCCGCCATAGGTGTTGTCGCGGCCATAGGTGTTGGTGTGCTCCGGCGACATCGCCGCCGGCACCATCGGGCCGTTATAGGTGGCGAGCCAGCTGTTCGGGCCCTCGCAGTAGTTCTCCTCGTGCTCGCGACACGGTTCGCAGTGGCGGCAGCTGTCGATCATGCAGCCGACGCCGACCATGTCGCCGACCTTGTGCCGCGTGACGGAGCCGCCGGCCCGCGTCACGCGGCCCACCACCTCGTGGCCGGGCATGCACGGGTAGACCGTGTTGCCCCACTCGTTCTTCACCTGGTGGATGTCGGAATGGCAGACGCCGCAGAACAGCACCTCGATCTCGACCTCGCCCGCCTTGGGGTCGTCGCGCTCGAACTCCAGCGGCTTCAGGCGGCTGAAGGAATGGTTGGCGGCGTAGCCGATCGCCTTGGTCATGGTGTCTGTTCCCTTGCTAGCGCGGGTGGAAGCGGAAGAGCTGCGTCTGCGCCACGCCCGGGCCCTGCCAGGCCTTCATCTCGGGGATGTGCGAGGCGGTCACGTAGATCGCGCCGTCCGGGCCCTCTGCCATGCTGTCGGGCCAGAGCAGGCGCGGGTCCTGCACCAGCGTGGTGAACCGGCCGTCCGGCTCCATGCGCCGCACCGCGAACGCCTCCGCCGCGGTGAGCAGCATGCCGGCGCGACGGCTGGACCAGTAGCCGTCGGTCACGAAGGTTGTGGCCGCCACCTCGACCTTTTCGCCCAGCGCCTGCGGCGTCAGCGCGTGGTCGAACAGGGCGGCGAGCGGCACCCGGTACATCGTCCTGCCGGTGGTGGCCTGCCAGAACACGGTGCGGTCGTTCTCGCCCAGCATGATGCCGTCGGCGGAGAAATGCGCCGGCTGGCCGTCGAGCATCTGCAACGGCTTGCCGCTGACGGTGATGGTCACGGTCTTGTCGAACTGCGTGCTCGGGTGGCCGACCAGCACGCGGCGCGCGGTGCCGGTCTCGACGTCGAAGGTGAGCAGGCAGCCGGGCGCGCCCGAGTTGGTCAGCACCGCGCGCCTGCCGTCGGCGGTGAAGCGGATGTCGTTGAGGTAGCTGCCCTGGGGTGCGATGTCGGGGCCGAACCGGTAGACGCGCTCCACCGTGTTGGTGGCGAGGTCGATGCAGACCAGCTTCGGCCCGCCTTGCACCTCGAAGGTCAGGCCGGGGGCCGCCGGATCGAGCACCCAGAGCCGGTCCTGGGCGTCCACGGTCACGCTCTGCACGCAGACGAAGCTGGCGCCGGGCTTCGCCGCCGACGCGTCGGCGTTGCGGAACGCGTTCCAGGCCTTGTCCGGATACGGGGTCAGCGCGCCGTCCGGGCCGACCTCCGCCACCGAGATCGCGACGTCCTCCTCCCAGCGCGGGAAGTTGACGAAGATGCGGCCCTTCGACGACACGCCGACGCCGGTCACCTGCCTGGGGCTGGTGAAGGTGGCGACCAGGTCGAGCGGGCGGCCGGTTGCGGCACGGGCTCCGGTCGCGGCCAGCAGCGAGGCCGCCGCGGCGCCGGACAGGAGCTCGCGACGGCGGAGCGGGATGCGGGGCCCAGCGTTGTCCACGGCCTGGCGCCTCAGGCCGGCACGAAGGCGCCGAGCGCCTCCGGCCATGGCCCGCGCGTGGTGTCGAGCCCGGAAACCTCCGGCAGCGTCACCACGCCGCCGCCGGCCGCCGCCTGGTAGATCGCGGCCATCAGCTTCATGTCCTGCAGGCCCTCGGCGCCGCCGGTGCGCGGCTCCTGCCGGGCGTGCAGCGAGGCGGCGAACGCGTCCATCTCCTGCGCGAACTGGCTGTGCGGGGTGAAGCGGCGGGTCTCGGTGGCGCTGGCCTTGCCGGCCTTGCGGTTGATCGCGAGCTGGAGGTTGTCGTAGCCGAAGGCCGGGTCGATGCCGAACCAGCCGGTCTGGGCGTGCACGCGCAGGAACCGGCTCTCGTGGAAGCTGTAGGCCGAGGTGCCGCTGGCGACGACGCCGGAGGGGAAGCGCAGCGTGAACATCGCCACGTCCTCGATCTCGCGGAAGCGCGGGTCGTTCTTCGGCTGCGTCATCTGCGCGGTGATCGCCACCGGCTCCTCGCCGGTGATGTAGCGGAACGCGTTCAGGCAGTACAGCCCGACATCGGGCAGCGAGCCGCCGCCGGCCATCGACTTGATCTGCCGCCACTGTCCGTTGGGCGCGTCGTTCTGCCCGTTCACCGCCTCGATCATCTGCACTGAGCCATATGCCTTGGAGCGCGCCATCTGGATGATGGTGCGGTGCTCCGGCGTGTACTGGAGGCGGTAGGCGATCATCAGCGAGCGGTTGGCGGCCTTGCACGCGTCCACCATGGACTGCGCTTCCGCGACACTCGCCGCCATCGGCTTCTCGCACAGCACGTGCTTGCCCGCCTGCGCGGCGCGTACCGTGAACTCCGCGTGCAGCGCGTTGGGCAGCACGATGTAGACGACGTCGATCTCGGGGTTGTCCTTGATCCGGTCGAAGTTGGCGTAGTCGTAGAGGTTCTTCTCCGGCACGCCGTGCTGGGCGGCGACGATGCGCGCCTTGTCCGGCTCGCCGCTGACCAGGGCCACCAGGCGCACGCTTTTCGCCTCCGCGAAGCCGGGGATGATGTTCTCCAGCGCCAGCGCGCCGAGCCCGACCACCGCGACGCCGAGCCGCCTGTTCGGCGGCATGGGGTTGGGCACGGTGCCGTTGGCCTCGCTCGCCTGGTGCAGCGGCGGCAGGGTGACGGTGCCGTCCTTGACCACCCCGCGCAGGTCCTGCGGCTCCTGCTGGCCGCCCGTGAGGGTGGCGGCGAGGGCGGGCGCGATCAGCCCGGCGCCGGCCAGGCCGACCGTGCTGCCGAACAGCGTGCGGCGCGTGACGTCGGCCATGGGAGTTCTCCGGATCGGCATGCCCGCTAGAACCCCGGCGGCGCGATCCGGTTGCCCGTCACCGTCCCGGCGCGGTCGGCACCTGCGGCGGCGGACGCAGCGGGTCGAGCGTCGGCATCTGGCCCGGACGCGCCGCCTCGATGGCGCGGAACTGCGCCACGTTGCGCAGGTGGTCGGCGAGGTCGGCGGCAAAGGCGTGGCCGCCGCTGCCGTTGGCGACGAAGTACAGCAGGTCGCCCTGCGCCGGATGCGCCACCGCCTGGAGCGCCGCCAGGCCCGGCGCGCTGATCGGGCCGGGCGGCAGGCCGGGGATGACGTAGGTGTTGTAGGGGTTGGGCTGCAGCAGGTCGGAGCGGGTGAGCGGGCGCGGCAGGGCACCCAGCCCGCCGGCGGCGGCGTAGGACACGGTCGGGTCGGATTGCAGCTTCATGCCCTGCCGGATCCGGTTCAGGAACACCTCCGCCACCAGGGGCCGCTCGTTCGCAAGGCCGGGCTCGCGCTCGACGATGCTGGCCAGCACCAGCAGCTGCTCCGGATCCGACAGCGGCACCGAGGGATCGCGCCCGGCCCACACGGCGGCCAGCGTCCGGCGCAGCGCCGCGTGCATGCGCCCGAGCAGCGCACGGCGCGACGTGTCGCGCTCGTAGTCGTAGGTTT
>CALMVN010000312.1:0-8978 GCA_937873225.1 uncultured Acetobacteraceae bacterium | reverse complement strand
CATGCGGCACCACGAGGTCCGTCGCCTGCGGCAGCGGCCCGGCGCGGGTGGCGAGCGCGCGCAGGCCGAGCGCCCCGGCAGCGCCCAGTCCGGCCAGCAGGAGCAGCAGGACGAGCAGCCTGCGCATCAGCGCGTCAGGCGCCGGTGACGGAGATCAGACGCCGCGCACCACCAGGCTGGCGTTGGTGCCGCCGAAGCCGAAGCTGTTGCTCAGCGCCACCTGGATCGGCCGGCGCTGCGCCTCGTGCGCCACCCGGTCGATGATGCTCGCGCGCGACGGGTCGTCGAGGTTTAGGGTCGGCGGGGCGGCGTCGTCGCGGATCGCCAGCAGCGAGAAGATCGCCTCGATCGCGCCGGCCGCTCCCAGCAGATGGCCGGTGGCGGACTTGGTGGACGACATTGCCAGGCCGCCTGCGTGGTCGCCGAACAGGCGCTCGACCGCCTCTAGCTCCAGGTCGTCGGCCATGGTGGAGGTGCCGTGGGGGTTGACGTACTGGATGTGCTCCGGGCGGAGCCCGGCGCTGTTCAGCGCCTTGACCATGGCGCGGTAGGCGCCGGCATGGCCCTCGGCAGGGGCGGTGATGTGGTGCGCGTCGCCGGACAAGCCGTAGCCGATCACCTCGCCGTAGATCTTCGCGTCGCGCGTCCGGGCGTGCTCGTACTCCTCCAGCACCAGGATGCCGGCGCCCTCGCCCATGACGAAGCCGTCGCGGTCCTTGTCCCAGGGGCGCGAGGCGCGGCTAGGGGTCTCGTTGAAGCCGGTGGACAGGGCGCGCGAGGCGCAGAAGCCGGCGATGCCGAGCGCGCACACCGCTGCCTCGGCGCCGCCGGCGACCATGACGTCGGCGTCGCCCAGCATGATCAGGCGTGCGGCGTCGCCGATCGCGTGCACGCCGGTGGCGCAGGCGGTGACGGCGGAATGGTTCGGGCCCTTGAAGCCGAACCGGATCGAGACGTGGCCGGAGATCAGGTTGATCAGCGCCGACGGGATGAAGAACGGCGACACCCGTCGCGCCTTGCCCTCGTGCACCTGGATCGATGTCTCGTAGATGGTCTGCAGGCCGCCGATGCCGGAGCCGATCATGACCCCGGTCGCCTCGCGGTCCTCCTCGGTGGCCGGGACCCAGCCGCTGTCGGCGACGGCCTCGGCGGCGGCGACCATGCCGAGATGGATGAAGCGGTCCATCTTCTTCTGGTCCTTGTGCGGGACCCAGTCGTCGAGGGTCAGGCCGCCCTCGCCGGTCTGCCCCGCCGGCACCTCGCCGGCCACCTGGGCCGGCAGGCCGGACGGGTCGAAGGCGGCGATCCGGTTGATGCCGGACCGGCCCTCCAGCAGCCGGCCCCACACCGTCTCGACGCCGATGCCGAGCGGGCTCGCGATCCCCATCCCGGTGACGACCACGCGCCGCCGTCCGGAGGAGGCTTGTCCGGCCATGCCGGAAGGAGGGTGGTGGTCGCTCGCCATGGGTCCGGTCCCCGTTCCGCGTAGGGTGGCGCCAGCCGCCGGCGTCAGGCCGCCTTCTGCTTCTCGATGTAGTCGATCGCGTCCTTCACGGTGCTGATCTTCTCGGCCGCGTCCTCGGGGATCTCGACCCCGAACGCTTCCTCGAACGCCATCACCAGCTCGACCGTGTCGAGGCTGTCGGCACCCAGGTCGTCGATGAACGAAGCTTCCGGGGTCACCTTGCTTTCCTCGACTCCGAGGTGCTCGACCACGATCTTCTTAACCTTGTCGGCGATTTCGCTCATCTGTTCTGCTTCCCTAGGTGCCCTTGGATCCGTGGGCGGTTCGATCGTTCGTCCCGTTCCTGCCGCCTGCAACCCCGGTCGTCCCGAAGAACGAACCGGACTCCCAGGCGTAACGACCCGCTCCGGACGAAGCAGCGGGCGCTTAGCATGGTTCCCGCGACGCCGCCAAGGCGCTGCCCGGAAACCGCGTCGCGTTGGCCATCAGCTCATCGCCATTCCGCCGTTGACATGCAGCGTGACGCCGGTGACCCAGGCCGCCTCCTGCGACGACAGATAGACCACCGCGGCCGCGATGTCGTCCGGCGTTCCCATCCGGCCGAGCGGAATCGACGCGTTGAGCTTCGCCTTGTGCTCCTCCGGCAACCCCTCGGTCATCGCGGTGGCGACGAAGCCCGGCGAGACCACGTTCACGGTGATGCCGCGCGAGCCGACCTCCTGCGCCAGCGACTTGCTCATGCCGATCAGCCCCGCCTTGGCGGCGGCATAGTTCGCCTGGCCGCCGTTGCCGGTGGTGCCGACGATCGAGCCGATGGAGATGATGCGGCCGGCACGACGGCGCAGCATGCCCTTGAGTGCCGCGCGGGCGAGGCGGAACGGGGCCGCCAGGTCGACCTCCATCACCCGGGCCCAGTCCTCGTCCTTCATGCGCAGGGCGAGCATGTCGCGGGTCAGGCCGGCGTTGTTCACCAGGATCGACACGGGCGCCCCGCAGGCGGCCTCCGCGGCGGCGACCAGCGCATCCGGCGCGGCCGGGTCGGACAGGTCGGCCGGGCACGGGTGCGCCCGCTCGCCCAGCTCGGCCGCCAGTGCCTCCAACGCGTCCCGCCTGGTGCCGGACAGCGCCACCACGGCACCCTGCCGGTGCAGCGCGCGCGCGATGGCGGCGCCGATCCCGCCCGAAGCGCCGGTCACCAGCGCGGTCTGGCCGTCGAGCCTGAACATGGGATGCGTATCCTGTTCGCGTGAAAGGGTCAGAACGCCTTGAGCAGCGCCTCGATCTCGTCAGGCGAGCCGGCGGACCGGTTCCCGGCGTCCGGCAGGATCCGCTTGACCAGCCCCGACAGCACCCGGCCGGCACCGAGCTCGACGAAGCTGTCGATGCCGATCGCCCCCATCGCCTGCACGCTTTCGCGCCAGCGCACGGTAGCGGTCACCTGCTCGACCAGCAGCGCCCGGATGCGGTCCGGCGTCGTCACCTTGGCCGCGGTGACGTTGCCGATCAGCGGCACGACAGGTGCTGCGATCGCCGCCCGCTCCAGCGCCTCGGCCATGGCGTCCGCAGCCGGTCGCATCAGCGAGCAGTGGAACGGCGCCGACACCGGCAGCGGCATGGCCCGCTTCACCCCGCGCGTCTTGGCGATGTCGATCGCGCGCGCGATCGCGCCGGCCGCCCCGGAAATCACCACCTGGCCGCCGCCGTTGTCGTTGGCGACCGCGATCACCTCGTCCGGCACCCGCTCGCCGTCGGCCACCGGCACCGCGGCGGCGGCGGCACAGATCTCGTGCGCCTGCTCCAGCTCGACCCCGAGCAGGGCCGCCATGCCGCCCTCGCCCGCCGGCACCGCCTTCTGCATGGCGTTGCCGCGCAGACGCAGCAGCCGCGCGGTCTCGGCGATGCCGAGGCTGCCGGCCGCCGCCAGCGCCGAATACTCGCCGAGCGAGTGCCCTGCGACCAGCGTCGCCCGGTCCGCAAGGCGCCAGCCGCCCTCGTGCTCCAGCACCCGCAGCACCGCCAGCGACACCGCCATCAGCGCCGGCTGGGCGTTCTCCGTCAGGGTCAGCTCTTCCACCGGACCCGAGAACATCAGCTTGGACAGGCGCTCGCCCAACGCCTCGTCCACCTCCTCGAACACCTCGCGCGCGGGCGCGAAGGCCGCCGCCAGGTCGCGCCCCATGCCCGCGAACTGGCTGCCCTGGCCTGGGAAGATGAAGGCGTGCACGGGCATCAGCAGGCATTCCAGTGGTTGTGTGGGCACCGGATGGCGGGAGCCGAACCGGCACCCTCCGGACATGGAGTGGCCGGGTGCGGACGCTGAGATGAAGGACGAGGTTACCGGATGTCAATCTCGGGCCCGTGAACGGGCGGGGCGGCGCGATCCCGACGGCGCGCCTCAACCCGGCTTCTGCAGCACCAGCAGCACCTGCGGCAGCCGGACCGGGTTGTCGAGGAAGTCGATCATCCGGAACAGGTGGCCCCACTTCTTGACCACGTAGCCGCGCGGGATCACCGCCTCGCCGTAATGCGACTGCGGGTGCGGCGGCTGGGTGGAGGCGGCGTGGAGGAAGTGGCCGGCCTCGTAGCGCGAGTTCTCCAGCGGCTCGTCGACGAAGCTGTCGGCGCAGGCCTCGTACCACGGGTGCTCCAGCCGTATCCCCGACGCCCGGCGCAGACGCTGCTCGGCGCAGAAGCCGATGAAGCGCCGGCTCTGGGTGGTGATCAGAAGCAGGCCGCCCGGCTTGAGCAGGCGCGAGAACTCCTCGATCCAGCGCAGCGACAGGAACTCGTCGAGATGGGAGAACACCGACCAGGAGATCACGTAGTCCAGGCTGTCCGGCGCCAGGATCATCGGCGGGGTCAGCTGGCAGGACAGGAAGTTGACGCTGGGGTTGCAGCGCCTGGCCTCCATCAGGAAGCGCGAGGTGCTGTCGGCGCCGAACAGGTTGGCCGGCTCGATGTCCTTCATGAACAGGCGGAGCATGCGGCCCCAGCCGCAGCCGAAGTCGAGCATGGTGCGGTGCGGTGCCAGCGGCCGGCCGGCATAGGCGCAGTACGACTTGATCTCGCGAAAGAACACGTGCGCCTCGTGCAGCGATACCTCGCCGGCATGGCCGTGGATCTCGCGCTGCAGCTCCTCGGCCGGGAAGCCCGGCATCGCCACGCCCTCGATGTCGGGCACGCGCAAGGAGGAGACCAGGATGTCGAGCCAGCTCTCGTCGCTACGGTCCCGGAACGTCTTGTGGAGCGCTTCCGCGCCGCTGGGATGATACATGGAGGGCCGTCACCGGTTCGATTGATCGGAGATTAACGTTCCGGCAGGAGGCTGTCGATCGTTCTGCGTCCGAGCAGGAGCAGGACGTCGAGGGGCACGGCCGGGACCTCGCGCAGCCGCCAATGCCAGCGGCGCCAGAACCGGTGCGCGGCCGGCGCCTGCGGCGGCGGCACGGCACGGGCCGGAACGCCGGCCAGCCGGAGCAGCAGCAGGCAGCGCGGCAGGTGGTAGGCGCTGGTGGCCGCCCAGACCGGCCCGCCGTGGCGGATACGCCGCAGCATCGCCTGGCAGGCGAACACCGAGGCGAGCGTGTTCCGTGCCGTGTCCTCGGGAAGGATGCGCGCGTCCGGCACCCCGGCTTCGCGCAGGGCGGCCGCCATCACCGCCGCCTCCGCCGGGCCGTGACGGCCGACCCCGCCGGTCGGCAGGTAGAGCGGCGGCACCGACAGCCGCTCGCCGAACAGCCGCGCCGCCTCGACCCGACGCGACAACGTGGGGGTGGGACTGCCGTCCGGACGCACGCCGGCGCCGAACACGATGATCGCCGCCGGTCCCGTCACAACAACCCCGGTCACGGCGGCGGACGCAGCAGCACCCGGTTGCACCGCGACAGCGCCCGCCAGGTCTCGGCCCAGGCGGGCGTGAACCGGTCCGCGCCGATCCCCCGCCCGGCCAGGACGGCCCCGATCGCGCCCACGCTGCGCACGCCGTCGATCAGCCCGAGGATCGGCCTGGCCAGGGCCGGCAGGGGCACCGGCACGGTGAGCTGGTTGAACGCCATCGGCAGGGTCCCGTCCGGGGCGATCCGGGCCAGGAGCGCCTCCGCCGGTCCTTCGCGCACCACCGGCACCGCGTCCGGTGCGGCAGCGTCCGGGGGTGGCGGCGCCTCGCCGCGACGCACGGCGTAGACCACGTGGGTGTTCATGTTGCCGGCGAGCGCTTCCGCCAGGGCCGCACGGGCCGCCGGGGGCAGGGCCGCCGTCCTTGCCCGCAGCCGCGGGTCCGGCAGCAGAAGATCCGGGTCGTAGCGCGCCGGCTCCAGCAGGCAGGCGGCTTGGAGGCCGGCGCCGTCCAGCAGATCGAGGAACGCGTCGATGGTGTAGGACGCGTCGCGCGGGTTGAGCAGCAGGTCGTAGAGCCCGGCGTCGCCGCCCTGGAGGTGGTCGCCGAAGTTGGCGTTGGCGCGCAGCCAGGCGGTGGCCGGCAGGTGGCGCATCACCCGCCTGGCCACGTCGAGGCGCGCCGGCGGCGGGTCGTCGTGCGGCGCCAGCAGCGCCAGCGCGTGCTGCAGCATGTAGACGCCGGTGCGGCCGTGCGGCGCGTACACCATCAGCCCCATGCCGCCGCCGGGCCGGAGCGAGCGTTCCAGGCCGCGCAGCGCCGCCGGGGGGTCGGGCAGGTGGTGCAGCACGCCGCAGCAGTCGATGTAGTCGAAGGAGCCCAGGTCGTCGGCCGGCAGGTCGAGCAGCGAGCGCTGGTGGAACGCGATGTTGGACAGGCCGCGCGCTTCCGCCCGCGCCCGGGCGATGCCGAGAGCGGCCGCCGACCGGTCCAGGCCCGTCACCCGTCCCGCACGGTTGTCCCGCTGCATCTGCGCCGCCAGCATGATCGCCGCGTCGCCGGTGCCGCAGCCGGCCACCAGCGCATGGAGCGGTTCCGAGGCCGGGCGCCTCGCGCCGAACACCCAGTGGTCGATCTCGCGCAGGTGGCTCGGGCTGCCGACCAGCAGCCGCTTCGCCTCGTCGCGCGGGTCGCGCGCCGGGTACGGATAGGCCTCGTACTGGTCCGCGAGGCTGCGGTCGCGGTTGTCCGGGGCCTGATCCTCGGCCATGGGCGCGCCGGCAGCCGGCGTCACGCGCGCGGGGTCAGGCGGCCGCGCTGCCAGGCCTCGGCCGCCTGGTCGGCGCTCATGCCGTCGCGGCGCATGGCGTGCTCCAGCGCGCTCACCACCGGGTTGCCGAGCGTGAGCTCGTCGAGCTCGTCCAGCAGGTCCGGGTCCAGCGTGGCGCGCAGGCCGGCGCGCAGCAGAAGCCGCGCTTCCTGCGGCCCACCCAGCACCCCTTGCGGATCGGCCAGCGCACGCAGCCGGCCGCCATGCGCCAGCGCGTGCGGCTGCCACAACGGCAGCACCGCGGCGCGCCCGGCGTCGAGTGCGGCCTCGGCGTGCGCGTAGGCCGCCTCGTCGTCCAGGACGTCCAGCCGGTAGCCGGCCGCCTCGATGTTGTAGGCGGCGGCGACGCGGGCGGCATGCGGGGCCAGCCGGCGCGGCAGCACGATCGTCCGGTCGAGCCGGGCGGCGATCTCCGGGCGGAGGAGATCGGCGATCGCGTGGAGGCCGGGCAGGTCCAGCGCGGCCGGCACCGCCCACACCAGGAACGGCCGGTAGAGCACTCCGCCCAGCGCCTCCATCCGTCCCCGGTCGACCAGGCGCTGCGCCAGGTCGGCGTCGAGGTCGGGCAGCCAGGCGGTCGCCAGCAGGTCGATGCGACCGTCCTCCGCCTGCCGGACCAGGGCGTCGCGATCGGCCGCCGCCACCCTTTCCACCTCGAGGTCGTGGGCTTCCAGCACGCGCAGCACGGCGGCGGCGGCGGCCTGGTGCTGCGGGGTGTCGAGGTGGCCCAAGGTCAGGCTCGACGTGACGCTCATCGGATGGTGGCCTTGCCGGGACAGGCCGCGGTTGCAGCAAATGCCGCCGGCTTCCGCAAGGCCCGGTGCTGCGGTCAGCTCGGCAGCAGGCCGGCGGTCTGCAGCAGCAGGACGGCGTTCAGCACGCAGACGAACCCGACCATGGTCCCGGCCAGGAGCAGGGTGCGTCCCCCCATGCGGAACCGGCCCATCACGCGGGCGTCGCGCCCGATCAGCAGCAGCGTGACCATCGGCAGCGGCAGCACGAAGCTCAGCACCACCTGGCTCCAGATCAGCGCGCTGGTGACGTTTGCGCCGAGGCCGATCACCACGAAGGACGGCACCATGGTGACCAGGCGGCGCACCGTGATCGGGATCCGGGTGCGGACGAAGCCCTGCATCACCACCTGGCCGGCCATGGTCGCGACCAGCGAGCTGGACAGGCCCGAGGCCAGCAGCGACAGCAGGAAGATCAGCGCCGCCGCGCGGCCGAGCAGCGGGGTCAGGGTGTGGAACGCGCCGTCCAGGCTGGCGATCTCGGAATGGCTGCCGTGGAAGCAGGCGGCCATCACCACCATCGCCATGTTGACCAGGCCCGCCATCGTCAACGCGAACACCACCTCCCGGTTGGAATAGCGGATCATCCGGGCCCGCTCGCCGTCGTCGCGCAGCGCAACCCGGTCCTGGGTCAGGGAGGAATGAAGGTAGATCGCGTGCGGCATCACCGTGGCGCCGACCAGGCCGATGCACAGCGTGACCGCGCCGGCGTCCGGCAGGCCTGGCACCAGGCTGTGCCGGGCCACGGCCCCCCAGTCGGCCGGCGCGATCAGCAGCTCGGCGAGGTAGCTGACGCTGATCACGCCCACCAGGGAGGCGATCAGCACCTCCAGCGGGCGGAAGCCGCGGCCCTGCAGGCCGAGCAGCAGCATGGTCAGCACGCCCATCGCCAGCATCGCCGGGATCAGGGCGACGCGCAGCAGCAGCGACAGCGCGACCGCGCCGCCGACGAACTCGGCAAGATCGGTCGCCATCGCCGCCAGCTCGGTCAGGACCCACATCGCGGTCGCGGTCCGGACCGAGTAGCGCTCGCGGCACAGCTCGGCCAGGTTGCGTCCGGTGACGATGCCGAGCCGGGCCGCCTGCGCCTGGAAGAACATCGCGATCGCGTTGGCCAGCAGCACCACCCAGAGCAGCGCGTAGCCGTAGCGGGCGCCGGCCTGGATGTTGGTGACGTAGTTGCCGGGATCGACATAGGCCACCGACGCCACCAGCGCCGGGCCGGCCAGGGCCAGCACGCCGCGCAGCCCTTGCGAGCGCCCGGCCAGGGTCTCGCCCAGGGTGAAGCGGGTGCGCTCGGTGAGGGTGGTCATGCAGACAATGTAGATCGGGCTACAATTCGGTCAACCGCGGCAACGGCGCTAGGCTCGTGCCGCCATGAGCCGCGCCCCCGCCCTTCCCGCTCCCTCCCCGTCCTCCGGCGACGACCGGCCGGTGCAGGCCGAGCACCACGACCGGGCGCGGGTCGCGCAGACCCGGGTGCTGCTGGAGGACTACGTCGAGCTGCTCGCCGACCTCGGCGCGGAGGGCCCGCTGGTCGGGCCGCCCGCGCTCGCC
>CALMVN010000311.1:15165-38668 GCA_937873225.1 uncultured Acetobacteraceae bacterium | reverse complement strand
CCCCTCGGCTCCACCACACCCGGTCACTCCATCGCCGCCGCCCCGCGGGCCGGCGACCGCCTTGGTGCCGCCGCCACCGCCTCCGAAGCTGCCGCCGCCGGAACTCCCGCCGCCGTAGCCGCCCCCTTCCCCGCCGCCCTCGTCGCCACCGCCGCGGCCGGAGTCGAGCAGGGTCAGATCGCCACGGAACCGGTCGATCACCACCTCGGTGGTGTACTTCTCCTGCCCGGACTGGTCGGTCCACTTGCGCGTCTGCAGCGAGCCCTCGACGTAGACCTTCTTGCCCTTGCGGCAGTAGCGCTCGACCACGTCGGCGATGCGCTCGTTGAACACCACCACCCGGTGCCACTCGGTC
Source organism: uncultured Acetobacteraceae bacterium (assembly GCA_937873225.1). GTDB lineage: Bacteria > Pseudomonadota > Alphaproteobacteria > Acetobacterales > Acetobacteraceae > Lichenicola. The sequence continues at coordinate 38,313 of CALMVN010000311.1, read as the reverse complement.
TTCTCGCGCCGCTCGCCCGAGCCCTTGTCGTTCCAGGTTTCGCTGGTCGCCAGGGTGAAGTTGACGATCTTGGTTCCGTTCTGGGCGTTCCGGACCTCCGGGTCCTTTCCCAGATTCCCGACCAGGATCACCTTGTTGACGCTGCCGGCCATCGCAACTTCCTGTCTCGTTCCCGGATCCGCCCATGCGCGGCGCCGGCTTCCATCATGTGGGGTCGCACACCCCTACCTACGCGCCGCACCATGACGGCGGAATACGAACATAGTATGAACAGGAGGAACCGCTTGGCAAAGAGGAGCCCGGACATGAGCACGGTACAGGTTCCCGCCAACGCGTCCATCCGGGTCCGCGGCGCCCGCGAGCACAACCTCAAGAACATCGACGTCGACATCCCGCGCGACGCCCTGACCGTGGTCACCGGGCTGTCCGGCTCCGGCAAGTCCTCGCTCGCCTTCGACACCATCTATGCCGAGGGCCAGCGCCGCTACGTCGAAAGCCTGTCCGCCTACGCCCGCCAGTTCCTGGAGCTGATGGGCAAGCCGGACGTCGACTCGATCGAGGGCCTGTCGCCGGCGATCTCCATCGAGCAGAAGACCACCAGCCGCAACCCGCGCTCCACCGTCGGTACCATCACCGAGGTGCACGACTACATGCGCCTGCTGTGGGCCCGGGCGGGGGTGCCGTACTCGCCCGCGACCGGCCTGCCGATCGAGGCGCAGACGGTCAGCCAGATGGTGGACCGGGTCCTGGCGATGCCGGAGGGCACCCGGCTGATGCTGCTGGCGCCGGTGATCAAGGACCGCAAGGGCGAGTACCGCAAGGAGCTGGCCGAGCTGGCCCGGCGCGGCTTCACCCGGGCCAAGGTCGACGGGGTTCTGTACGAGATCGCCGACGTCCCCAACCTCAACCGCAAGATCAAGCATTCGGTCGAGGCGGTGGTGGACCGCGTGGTGGTCAAGCCGGGCATCGAGTCGCGGCTCGCCGACAGCTTCGAGCAGGCGCTCGGCCTGTCCGACGGCATCGTCTATGCGGAGGAGGTGGCGCCGGCATCCAGGCAGGGCGGCGGCGACGAGCCTGCGCGCACGGTGTTCTCCTCCCGCTTCGCCTGCCCGGTCAGCGGCTTCACCCTGGAGGAGATCGAGCCGCGGCTGTTCTCCTTCAACGCGCCGCAGGGCGCCTGCCCGGTCTGCGACGGCATCGGCGTGGAAAGCTTCTTCGACCCGCATCTGGTGGTGCCGGACGAAAGCCTCACCCTTGCCGGCGGCGCGGTGGCGCCCTGGAACGGCAGCCAGAGCCCGTACTACATCCAGACCCTGCAGAGCCTGGTCCGGCACTTCCGCAGCTCGATGACCGTGTCCTGGGACGGGCTGCCGGAGGCGGTGCGCGACGCGGTGCTGCACGGCACCGAGGAGCCGGTCGAGTTCACCTACAAGGACGACAAGCGCTCCTACAAGGTCCACAAGGCGTTCGAGGGCGTGCTGAAGAACCTGCAGCGCCGCTACACCGAGACCGACAGCGCCTGGATCCGCGAGGAGATGTCGCGCTACCAGTCCGAGAAGCCGTGCCACGTCTGCCACGGCGCCCGGCTCCGCCCCGAGGCGCTGTCGGTCAGGATCGCCGGCCACACCATCGCAGACGCGTCGGAGCTGCCGATCCGGCGCGCGCTCGAATGGTTCGCCACGGTGGAGGCGACGCTGACCCCGCAGCGGGCGGAGATCGCCCGCCGCATCCTGCGCGAGATCCTCGACCGCCTGCGCTTCCTGGACGACGTCGGCCTCGATTACCTCACCCTGTCCCGCGGCTCCGCCACCCTGTCCGGCGGGGAAAGCCAGCGCATCCGCCTCGCCAGCCAGATCGGCTCCGGCCTGACCGGCGTGCTCTACGTGCTGGACGAGCCGTCGATCGGCCTGCACCAGCGCGACAACGAGCGCCTGCTCGGCACCCTCGACCGGCTCAAGCGCCTGGGCAACACACTGCTGGTGGTGGAGCACGACGAGGAGGCGATCCGCGCCGCCGACTACCTGATCGACATGGGCCCGGCCGCCGGCGTGCACGGCGGCAACGTCATCGCGCACGGCACCCCGGACGAGGTGGCGGCGCATCCGGACAGCGTGACCGGGGCCTACCTGTCCGGTCGCCGGCGAATCGAGGTTCCGACGGAACGGCGGCCCGTCGACCCCAAGCGCCAGGTTCGCGTGGTCAACGCGACCGGCAACAACCTCAAGAACGTGTCCGCCGCCTTTCCGCTCGGCACCTTCACCTGCATCACCGGCGTCTCCGGCGGCGGCAAGTCCACCCTGGTGGTCGACACCCTGTACAAGGCCCTGTCCCGCCGCCTGATGGGCTCCGGCCAGGTGCCGGCCCCGCACGAGCGCATCGACGGGTTGGAGCTGCTCGACAAGATCATCGACATCGACCAGTCGCCGATCGGCCGCACGCCGCGCTCCAACCCCGCCACCTACACCGACCTGTTCGCGCCGATCCGCGACTGGTTCGCAGAGCTGCCCGAGAGCAAGGCGCGCGGCTACAAGCCCGGCCGGTTCTCCTTCAACGTCAAGGGTGGCCGCTGCGAGGCCTGCCAGGGCGACGGCGTGCTGAAGATCGAGATGCACTTCCTGCCCGACGTGTTCGTCACCTGCGACACCTGCAAGGGTGCGCGATACAACCGCGAAACGCTCGAGGTGAAGTTCCGCGGCCATTCCATCGCCGACGTGCTCAACATGACGGTGGACGAGGCGGTGCCCTACTTCTCCGCCGCCACCCGCATACGCGACCGGCTGACCATCCTGCAGCAGGTCGGCCTCGGCTACGTGAAGCTCGGCCAGCAGGCCACCACACTGTCCGGCGGCGAGGCGCAGCGGGTCAAGCTGAGCAAGGAGCTGGCCAGGCGGGCCACCGGCCGCACCCTCTACATCCTCGACGAGCCCACCACCGGCCTGCACACCGAGGACGTGCGCAAGCTGCTGGAGGTGCTGCACGCCCTGGTCGACCAGGGCAACACGGTGCTGGTGATCGAGCACAACCTGGAAGTGATCAAGACCGCCGACTGGGTGCTGGACCTCGGCCCGGAAGGCGGCGACGGCGGCGGGCGGATCGTCGCGGTCGGCACCCCGGAGGACATCGCGGCCGCACCCGACAGCCATACCGGCCGCTTCCTGGCGCCGCTTCTGCCGCCGCCGGCACGCAAACGCAAACGCGCCTGAGCGTTGGGGCTGCATCGGAACAGGAGTTCTCCCGGATGGCAGACCAGCCCGAAACCGTCGGCTTCATCGGCTATGGCGCGATGGCCCTGCTCATGGCCACGCACATCCGCGAGGCCGGCTACCGCACGATCGCCTACACGCCCTCTGCGAAGGGCGCGCAGGCCGCCGACGGCTCGGCGATGCTGCCGTCGCCACGGGCGCTGGCCGAGGCGAGCGACATCGTCCTGGTTTCGGTGCCCAACGACTCGGCGCTGTCGGCCTCCGCCTATGGCGAGGACGGCTTCCTTCTCGGGCTGAAGCCAGGCGGCCTGGTGATCAACACCAGCTCGGTCTCGCCGGACGCGTCGCGTCGGCTGGCAGAAGCGGGAGCCGGGCGGCAGCTCGGCGTGCTCGACGCGCCGGTGTCCGGCAGCACGCCCGAGGCCAAGGCCGGCGAGCTGGTGGTGCTGGTGGGCGGCGAAGCGGCCGACCTGGCGCGCGCCAAGCCGATCCTGGACGCGATCGGCAGGAAGACGGTGCATGTCGGCCCGTCCGGACACGGCTCCACCATCAAGCTGGTGGTCAACGGCATCATGGTCTCCAGCATGGCCGTGATCGCCGAGGCGGTGTCCTACGGGGTGGCAGCGGGACTCGACCGGGACGCGCTGCTGCAGACGCTGGACGGGGTCGCGGTGATCTCGCCGCACCACAAGCGCAAGCTCGCCGCGGCCGGCTCGGGCGACATCGCGCCGCAGTTCCCGGCCTGGCTGGCGCACAAGGACCTCGGCCTGCTGCTGGCCGACGCGGCGGCGCACGGCGTGCCGGTGCCGACGGCCGCGGCGGCGACGCAGCTGATGTCCCTCACCACCCGGACCAACGGGAAGAACGACTATTCCGCGGTGCTTCCGGTTGCGGAGACTCTGGGCGGCGGCTGACGCGCGCGGGTCCTAGAGCTTCAGGAAGACGTCGAACGCGGCGGCGTGGTCCGGATGCCAGCGCGACAGCGGCGGCCGGTTCTCGACGATGTCGCCGGCGGCCCACAGGATGCGCTTCTCGTCCAGCGCGCGGGTCACGTCGTTGTCCGGGCACAGGATGTAGAAGTCCCCGGCTTTCAGACGCTCCAGCATGAAGTCGATCGTCTGCTCCGGCGTCCAGGCGGCGGCGGGCTTTTCGGTGCGCCCGTTCGCGGTGAGCGGCGTCCACACGAAGCCCGGGATCAGCAGGTGCGCCGTCACCGCGCAGCCCGGACGATTGCGTAGGTCGTGCTGCACCGCCTCGGCGAACGCCTTCACCCCGGCCTTGGCGACGTTGTAGGCGGGATCGCCGGGCGGCGTGGTGATGCCCTGCTTGGAGCCGGTGATCACCACCAGCCCGGGTCCGCCAGAGGCAACCAGGCCGGGCAGGAACGCCCGGACCGTGTCGATCACGCCGTGGAGGTTGACCTCCAGGATGCGGGTCCAGTTGTCCCCGTCCCCGAGGACGGCGCTTCCGGGCTGCACCGCGGCGTTGGCCATCACGGCGTCGATCCGGCCGAACCGGGCGGCGACGGCGTCCACCAGCGCCGCCAGCGAGACCCGTGAGGCGACGTCGGTCGCGACCGCCTGCACCGCGTCCGCCCCGCGCGGCGAGTCGCCGGCGACCGTTTCCGCCGCCGCCTCCAGCCCGGGCCCGGGACGGTCGGCGATGACGACGGACAATCCCATCGCGGCCAGGCGACGGCACGCCGCGAGGCCTATTCCGGACGCGCCGCCGGTCACCACCGCCACGTGAAACGGCTTCAACGCATCCATGCCCATGACCGCCTCCTTCGCGACGACGCTCCGGGCCGTGTAGCAGCCCATCGGGTGGGAAGTGAACGTTTGGTCTTCGCCGGCGCCCCGCATCCGGTCGTGACGGGTTTCCGGTGCGCTCGTCAGGCGGGCTTCAGCGAGGCGGCCAGCACGGCAAGACGGTCGCCGAGCCCACGGCCGCGCGGCACGTCCGGATCCTGCGCGTCCCTGCTGGTCAGGTCGCGCCGTGCCAGCACCAGCGGCAGCAGCGCCACGCGTCCCGCTCCAGGCAGCCGCGGCCCGCCGGCGTCGCGCAGGAACGCGTCCCCTTCCCGCTTCAGCGCGTCGCGAAGGGCGGGCAGGGCCGCCTTCTCCGCCAGGCGGTCGCGCGACGTGCCGGCCGCGTCCAGCATCTCGTCCGGGAGCGGGCAGCGTCCGGAGGCCAGGACCGGCGCCAGGTGCCGACGCAGCGCCCCGGTACCGTAGGCCGCGCCCACCGCGGCCAGGCGGTCGCCGTGCTCCGGCGCCACTCCCAGCACCTCGCCGATCGCGCGCTGCACCCCGCCGGCGCCCGACGCCGTCGCCGCGCGCCATTCGGGCAGGGTCTGCATTCCTTCCGCTTCCGCTTCCCGGGCCGCCACCAGCCCGAGCAGCGTGTCGGGCCGCACCAGGCCGGCGTCGAGCAGCGCACGCAGCTGCGCCGCCACCGGCTGCCCGCGCCAGTCGCCGCGTTCGGCGCCCACCACCTCGCGCCACCATTGCAGCCGGATCAGAGCTGCGATCGGGCCGCTCCCCGACCGCAGCGACGGCATCTCCAGCGCCCGGACCAGCTCGTGGTTGAAGGCGATCAGCGTGAACAACGCCTCGCGCCGCGCGGCCGGTGCCGGCAGCACGGTCAGGAACCGGTCGGGATCGACCCGTCGCGCCAAGGCGGCGCTGGAACCGGACCCTGCCTTGTCGTCTTTGACCATGGCGCCCAGATGGAGCCGGCGCGGTGCCGGAGCAAGCTGCCGAGGGCGGGCCGACAGGCGCGCCGGGTGCAGCCCGAAGCGTTGCCGCCCGGTTCCCGGGCCGTCAGCCCATCCAGGCGGGCGTGCCGCCACCGGCCGCGCCGCGGCCAACCCTGCGAGGAGAGCCTTCCATGGCCTTTGAACTGCCACCACTGCCCTACCCGCCGAACGCGCTGGCTGCGCGCGGCATGTGCCAGCAGACGCTGGAGCTGCATCACGGCAAGCACCACCAGGCCTACGTGACGGCCCTGAACGGCTTCGTGGAGAAGAACGAGGCGCTGCAGAACAAGTCCCTGGACGAGATCGTGACCCTCAGCCGCGGCAAGCCGGACATGGCGCCGGTGTTCAACAACGCCGGGCAGCACTGGAACCACATCCTGTTCTGGCAGAACCTGTCGCCGAGCGGCGGCGCCATCCCGGGCAGTCTGGAAGGCAAGATCGTCGAGGATTTCGGCAGCGTCGACGCTTTCAAGGATGCCTTCAAGACGGCCGCCACCACCCAGTTCGGCTCCGGCTGGGCCTGGCTGGTGCTGGGCAGCGACGGCAAGCTCAAGGTGACCAAGACGCCGAACGGCTCCAACCCGCTGGCCGAGGACGCCGGCCGCCCGCTGCTCGGGCTCGACGTGTGGGAGCACTCCTACTACCTCGACTTCCAGAACCGCCGCCCGGACTACGTGACCAACTTCCTCGACAAGCTGGCGAACTACGAGTTCGCCGACGCCCAGCTCAAGGCGGCCTGATCCCGCGACCGGCCTGCTGCTAGAACAGCAGGCCCTTGCGCAGCATCCCGTGGATGCCCTTCTCGCCGTTCACGGTCTGGGTGACCCGGAAGTCCACCGCGAGCGAGCAGGTCTGGTAGGCCTGCTCGCGCGACAACGGCGTGCGGGCGCAGATCAGGGCGATCATCTCCCGCAGCGCCTGCCTCATCGCCTGGTCGAGATCCTCGTCCAGACCCATGGTGATCCAGTGGGTCGGCGTCTCGGCGCGCGGCATGCGCAGCAGCGGCGCCCGGGAGCTGCCCTTGTGCAGCAGCAGCGTGAAGCGGCCGTTCAGGCACATCTCCAGCGCGTTGACGCAGACCTCGCCGTCGCCCTGCAGGCCGTGCCCGTCGCCGGCGGAGAAGTTGGCGCCCGGCACCAGCACCGGCAGGAACAGCGTGCTGCCGGCCACCAGCTCCTTGTTGTCCAGGTTGCCGCCGAACCGTCGCGGCTCCCGGCTCGACAGCCGCCCATGCTCGGGCGGCGGCGCCACCCCCATGATGCCGAAGAACGGCGACAGGGCGAGCTCGGGCCCCCAGGGCAGACGGCAGGTGTTGCGCCTGCGGTCCACCGGGATGTGGCTCAGGAACCGCGTCGGGAAGTCCTCCGGGAGGGTCCCGGCCAGGGGCCGGAAGCCGCAATAGCCCCAGTCGGCGGCGGGATCCACCGCCTCGATCCGCACCTCCAGCATGTCGCCCGGCTCGGCGCCGCGCACCGCCACAGGGCCGGTCAGGATGTGGGTGCTGTTCTGCGCCAGCCCCGCCGCGTGGATGGCCGCCAACGCCGCGGGGACGGGAAAGGCGGCGGTATCCTGCGGCATCGCGGGAAGCCCGCCGGACAGGCACTCCATGGTCACGGTGTCGCCGGGATCCACCGTCAGGACCGGCGGGATGGCGGCGTCGAACACCCCGAACTGGAGCGTCTGCGGCGTGGCGGCGACATGATGGATGGTCGTCGCCTCGGTCATTCGCCGTTCCCCTGTTCCGCCGCAACGCCCGATGCGGTGCATCCCGCCGGTGCCGAACCGGCCGGCCGTCCCGGGCCCAGGATCGTCGCGACGGGGCACTTCGCCATGATTTCGTTCGGAAGGCGAAGCCGAATCGCGGCCGGGCGCAAATACCGGCCACCCGGCACGTTGTGTTGGGCAGCAACCCGCAAGCCCCGGATCCCGATCTGCCCGAAGGACGCCCGATGAACCAGGTTTCCCCGCCCGTCGCGCCGCCAGAGCTGGAAAGCCGACGGACCCGGTCGCAGCAGGTGGCGCGCAGCGTCCTCGGCGGCGTCCTGGTGCTGCTCGGGCTGTTCACCCTGCGCGACTTCCTGCCGGCCCTGGCCTGGGCGGTGATCTTCGCCATCGCCACCTGGCCGCTCTACGGGCGCGCCAAGCGCCGCTGGCCGCCGGGCCGGCACAACCTTCTGCTGCCGCTCCTGTTCACCGCCATGATCGCGCTGGTGTTCCTGATCCCGATCTCGCTGATCGCGTTCGAGGCGGCCCGCGAGGCGCAGGGCGTTCTGGCCTGGGTGGAACATGCGCGGCAGGCCGGCGTGCCCGTGCCGGGCTGGGTGCATCGCCTGCCGATCGAGAGCGACGCGGCCGCGTCCTGGTGGCAGCAGCACCTGGCGACGCCGGACGACGCGTCCGACCTGTTCGCCTCCATACGCGCCGGCGGCAACCTGCGCATGACCCGTCAGCTCGGCAGCCAGGTCGCGCACCGCAGCACGCTGTTCGCCTTCAGCATCATCACCCTGTTCTTCCTGTTCCGGGAGGGCGAGGCGGTGATCGGGCAGATGCTGGTGGCCAGCAGGCGGGCCTTCGGAGCACGCGGCGAGCGGATCGGCCGTCAGATGGTGGCGTCCGTGCACGGCACCGTGGACGGGCTGGTGCTGGTGGGTCTGGGCGAAGGGCTCCTGCTCGGCATCGCCTATGCGATCGCAGGCGCGCCGCACCCGACCCTGTTCGGCGTGCTGACGGCGGTCGCCGCCATGATCCCGTTCTGCGCGGTGCTGGCGATCGGGCTCGCCTCGGCGCTGGTGCTGGCGCAGGGCTCCACCGCGGCGGCGATCGTCCTGTTCGTGTTCGGCATGGTGGTGGTGTTCGCGTCCGACCACTTCGTGCGCCCGGTGCTGATCGGCGGCGCCACCAAGCTGCCGTTCCTGTGGGTGCTGCTCGGCATCCTGGGCGGCGTCGAGGCATGGGGCCTGCTCGGCCTGTTCCTCGGGCCTGCCATCATGGCGGCGCTCATCCTGTTGTGGCGGGAATGGACCGCTCCGGCGGCCGAGCTGCAGGAAGCCTGAACGGTGTTCATGGTCGGGCAGGCGGGATTCGAACCCACGACCCCCAGTCCCCCAGACTGATGCGCTACCAGGCTGCGCTACTGCCCGCTCGCCGTTCGGCAAGCGGGGTGTAGCAGCCTGTTCCGGCGACCGCAATGCGGCGGGAACAGGCGGGTCCGCCGCGACTGGCCCGGCCGGGCAGCGGCCTAGACCGGCAGGCGCTCGCGGATCAGTTCGAGCTCGCCCAGCACGGTGATCAACGCGTGGCGCAGGCGGCGGGCCTCGACTTCCAGCTCGTCGGCCTCGACCACCGGCGGCGGAACCGGAGGGTCCGACTGCTCCATGGCCGGTGGCGCGGGGATGTGCTGCACCAATGCGGGCTGCGGTGCCGGATCGTCGTCGCCGCGATCGGCCACGTCCGGCGGCGGCAGATCGCCTGACAGGGTGCCGTCGCCCTCGCGAAGCAGCCGCTGCACGCCCTTGATGGTGTAGCCCTGGATGTAGAGCAGGTCCGAGATGCGTCGGAGCAGGGCGATGTCGTCGGGCCGGTAGTAGCGCCGGCCGCCGCCACGCTTCAGCGGCTTGACCTGGGGGAACCGCGTTTCCCAGAACCGGAGCACGTGCTGCGGGATGTGAAGGTCGTCCGCCACCTCGCTGATGGTGCGGAAGGCGGACGGGCTCTTCTTGAGCCGCCCGGTCCGGTCCGGCGACGGATCGCGCGGCTCGTCGTCCTGCCCGAAGCCGTCCTCGTCGGGATCGGGATCCCAGCCGCCACCCCCGCTCATGCGGCGTCGTCCTCGCCGTTCGGCTCCTGGCCGTTGACGCGCGCCTTGAGCACCTGGCTCGGACGGAACACCAGCACGGACCGCGGCAGGATCGGCACCTCGAGCCCGGTCTTCGGGTTCCGGCCGATCCGCCGGCCCTTCTGCCTGACGGAGAAGGTGCCGAAGCCGCTGATCTTGACCGGATCCCCGGCGGCCAGGGCCACCGCCAGCTGCTCCAGCACCGCTTCCAGCAGCGCCGCCGACTCGTTCCGCGACAGGCCCACCTGGGTGTAGATGTGCTCCGCCAGGCTGGCTCTCGTCACGGTACTCATGACGCGACCGTAAGCACGGCTGCAACAACCGTCAAACCAACGTTTACCAGCGCTTGTGCTGCGCCACAGGCTTCGAGGAAGCCGGCAGCCGGTTGCTTTTGCGGTAAAAACACCGGCCGATGTTGCTGCACCGGATCGATCCGCCGGCGGCCACGGCGGGTCCGGACGGCGCGACGCGCCGGAGGTGTCTCCCGAACGCTACAGCCGCGCCTACAGGCGAAGCAGCGCCGAGCCCCAGGTGAGGCCGCCGCCCAGCGCCTCCATCAGCACGAGGTCGCCCGGCCGGATGCGGCCGTCGCCGATGGCCTCAGCGAACGCGAGCGGGATGGAGGCGGCCGAGGTGTTGGCGTGGCGGTCCACCGTGACGACCACACGCTCCGGCGGCAGGCCGAGCTTGCGGCCCATCCCGTCGATGATCCGCTTGTTGGCCTGGTGCGGCACGAGCCAGTCGACGTCGGCATAGGCCAGGCCGTTGGCCGCCAGCGCCTCGTCCACCGCGCCGGCCAGCTTGGACACGGCATGGCGGAAGATCTCGCGGCCGTTCATGCGCAGGTGGCCGGTGGCCTCGTCGCGACCCGCCCAGCCGTCGACATAGAGGAGGTCGCCGGTGCTTCCTTCGGAATGCAGGTGGGTCGACAGCAGCCCCGGCCCGTCCGCCGGCCCTGCCCGCATCACCACCGCGCCGGCGCCGTCGCCGAACAGCACGCAGGTGGCCCGGTCCTGCCAGTCCAGCAGGCGCGAGAACACCTCCGCGCCGATCACCAGCACCGTCCGCGCCTGACCGGACCGGATCAGCGCGTCGGTCACCGACAGCGCATAGATGAAGCCGCTGCAGGCCGCGGACAGGTCGAAGGCGAAGCCGCCCGTCATGCCCAGAGCCGCCTGGACCCGCACGGCGGTGGCCGGGAAGGCCTGGTCCGGGGTGCTGGTGGCGAGCAGGACCGCGTCCACCTCGTTGGCGTCGACGCCGGCGGACGACAACGCCGCGCGGGCCGCCGCAGCGGCCATGACGGCGCAGGTCTCGTGCGGGGCGGCGAGGTAGCGCTGGCCGATGCCGGTGCGCTCGCGGATCCACGCGTCCGACGTGTCGACCCGACGGGCAAGCTCGTCGTTGCTCACCACCCGCTGGGGAAGATAGGTGCCGGCGCCGAGAAAGGTGGAGCGGAACGACATGGAGGTCCGTCGATCTGTTGTGCGTATGGCAGAAGGCGAGCGGCCGGAAGACGGCGTCGCCGGCCCGGTTCAGCCGGTGGCGGCGAGGCGGCCGGAGGCGGCGATGTCCTCGGCGGGCACGCCAGGATCGACGCCCTGCGCAGCGGCGGCCAAAGGCAGGTCGGCGGCGATGACGACGGGCTCCGGCGCCCTGGCCTGCTCCGGCTTCGCGCCGAGCCCGGCGACGCCGGCGCGTATCCGGTCGTTGAAGCGGTGCGTCACCATGTCCATCGCCACGTCGACCGCATGGGCGAAGGCTTCCGCGTCGGCACCGCCGTGCGACTTCACCACCACGCCGTTCAGCCCGACCAGCACCGCGCCGTTGTAGCGGCGCGGGTCGAGCCATTCGCGCATGCGGTCCAGGCCGGGACGCGCCAGCACGTAGCCCAGGCGCGACATCATGCTGGCGTTGAACACCTGCCTCAGCAGGGTGCCGGCCAGCTTCAGCGCCCCTTCCCCGGTCTTCAGGGCAACGTTGCCGGTGAAGCCGTCGGTGACCACCACGTCGGTTGTCCCGGCGGTGATGTCGTGGCCCTCGACGAAGCCGTGGAACTGGGAGGCGATCGGGCTGCCGCGCAGCATCTCGGCCGCCTGGCGCAGCCGCTCGTCGCCCTTCATCTGCTCCGACCCGACGTTGAGCAGGCCGATGCTGGGGGCCGGCAGGCCGAGCACGACGCGGGCGAACGCCTCCCCCATCACCGCGAACTCGACCAGGTTGCGGCTGTCGCAGGCCACGTTGGCGCCGAGGTCGAGCATGACCACGTCGCCGCGCGCAGACGGGCTGATCGCCGCCAGCGCCGGCCGGTCGATCCCCGGCATGGTCTTGACCACGATCTTGGCCAGCGCCAGCAGCGCCCCGGAGTTGCCGGCCGAGACCACGCCCTGCGCCTCGTGCCGGGCCACCGCGTCCATCGCCCTGCGCATGGAGGAGTCGCGCAGCCGGAGGGCCGCGGTGCCCTTCATCTCGTTGGTGATGGCCGAGGCCGCGTGCCGGACCGTGCAGACCGACCGGGCGGACCTGGACTGCGCCAGCAGCGGCAGCAGCCGCGCCTCGTCGCCGATCAGCAGGAACCGCGCCGACGGATGACGCTCGGCCGCCAGCGCCAGGCCGTCCACCACGATCTCCGGCGCGCCGTCCCCGCCCATCGCGTCGACGGCCAGGGAATACGCGCCGGCACCGCCATCCTCGGCCGTCGGGTCGTCCGGTACCAGGCTCATCCTGCCCTGCCGGCCGTCTGCCCGACACCCCTGCCGAAACAAACGCGCATCGGGATCAGACCCGGCTCAGATCCGTACGGCACCCTTCAGCGCCTTGCCGGCCTGCACGACCTCGCGGCCGTCATAGTGGCCGCAATGGCCGCAGACATGGTGCGGGCGCTTGAGCTCGCCGCAGTTGGAGCAGTCGTTGTGCGCCTCGCGCGGCAGCGCCTCGTGGCTCCGGCGCATGCCGGCGCGCGAGGGCGAGGTCTTTCTCTTGGGAACAGCCATGGGCCTTGGCCCCTCCAGTTTCGAAGCAAACGGGCAACTGCGTGCCGCACAGGGGGTCGCCCGGGAGGACGACGGCGTAGCCAACGCGCGTCAGCTGAGCGGCGGCCTCTACCAGAGCCGTCCGGCCTCCGCAAGCGACCCGTGTCGCCGCGGGCTCTCGCCGGGACCGCGGCTCCTCAGCTTTCGGTCCGCCGCCGCGCCGCAAGCACCGCGAACGGGTTCGGCCGGTCCTGCGCCGCTTCCGCCGCGTCGTGGGGCAGGTCGACGCTGCCGATCTCCGGCGGCAGCGCGGCTCCCGGCTTGCGTGGATAGGGATCGAGCGCCAGCGCCAGCTGCTCGGCGGCGGCCTCGCCGAGGTCGATCGTCCCGTTGACGTAGGGCAGGTCGTCGTCCTCGTCCGGGTCGAGCGCTACCTCGCCATCCACCTCGTCGGGCAAGCGCTGGTCCGGCATCTGGTCGGCGGGGACGAACCGCACCGTGAACCGCTCGGCCACGGCCGCCGTGAACTCGTCCAGGGTAGCGACGCAGACCTGGTCCAGGCTGGCCTGCAGCAGCCCGTCCGCCGTCACGCGGCCGGACGCGTCGGCGCCGCACAGGCGGAACCGGCACTGCACGGCATGCACCGCGGGTACGTCGAGGCGGCGCGCAAGGGCCACGCATTCGGCAGGGCTCGCGTCCACGGTTGTGTCCAGGGCGACCGCTCCCGGACGCGCGGTGCCGAGCGTCCTGACCTGGATCCTGCGCGACATCTCCGGCTGCTGGCTCACCTGGCACGTCTCCCACAACGGAATGGCCCGGCCCGGGCGATTGACACCGCCTGACGGTTCGGGCACCGACGACGAGGGCCTGACCGGGCCCGGCGCCGCGCGCCGGCGCCCCATTCGACTAGGACATGTCGCGCCACCCGGGCAACCGGGGATCGACCGAAGATAAGGACTCCCGCCTGCCATGCGGACCGTCGCCGAACCCCGTGCCGCCCGTCCCCGCTTCGGCCTGCTTCTCGGCACCGTCCTGGCCGCCTCGCCGCTTCTGCTGTCCGGCTGCGCCCTGTTCGCGCCGATCCCGACCGAACGCGGGCAGATGGTGGAGAAGGAGGACTACGACAAGCTGGTCCCGGGCACGACCACGCGCGCCGACGTCACGGCCCTGCTCGGGTCGCCCACCTCGCGCGCCACCTTCGACGACAACACCTGGTACTACATCGGCGAGGTGACGGCGCCCGTGCCGCTGGCGCGGCCCAAGGTCGACCACCAGCAGGTGCTGGTGCTGAACTTCGACGGGAACGGCACCCTGCGCGGGGTGCGCCGCCTCGACCAGTCCAACGCCCACGACGTCGCCATGGTCAGCCGGGTCACCCCGTCGCCGGGCAGCGAGGCGTCGTTCATGCAGCAGCTGATCGGCAACGTCGGACGCTACAACCCGCTGGGTGCGGTGGGTGGCGACACCCTGGGCGGCAACAGCCTGGGCGGCCTCGGCAGCAACAACGGCGCCGGCCACGGCGGCGCCGGCAATACCCTGCCCTAGGCTGATTCGACATTTACTTGAAGGGGCTCGGGTTAGTGTGATTCATCAGGCGGCGGTTGAGTCGGAGCCGCCTGATGGTGAAGCGCCACGAGCTGACGGAGCGGCAGTAGGCCGTTCTGCGGGACCTTGTGCCAGGCACGCCTGGCGATCGGGGCAGGACGGCAGTCGGCAACAGGAGCTTCGTGGACGGCGTGCTGTGGGTGCTCCGGTCGGGTGTTCGCTGGTCCGACCTGCCGCCGCGCCGTGGCGCCCACTGGAAGAGCGTGCACCGCCGCTTCTGCCGATGGGCCCGTGCCGGCGTCTGGGAGCGTTTGTTCCAGGCGCTGTCGAAAACGCCTGACAACGAATACCGCATGATCGACAGCACCATCATCCGGGCGCACCAGCAGGCTGCGGCCGAGGAGGACCCGAAGCCTCGATCAACGCGCTCCGTGCCGCTGGTGACAGGAAGGAACGCGCAGCCGCTGCGCACCGTCCTGAGCGGGTCGTCGGAGCGCCAGGATGTTCGTCGCTGCAGCGGGTGACCTGAAGCCGGCACCTTCCGCACTCAGAACGGCAGCCTGATCCGCGCCCGGAGTCCGCCCAGCGGGCTGCGCTCCAGCCAGATGTCGCCGCCATGCGCCTGGATGATGTCCCGGGCGATGGTCAGGCCGAGCCCGGTGCCGCCGCTCGATCCGCTTTCGAAGGCGCGGAACATCTGCTCTCGCCGGTCGTCGGGGATGCCGGGCCCGTCGTCGTCGACCAGCACCACCACCGCGCGCGCTTCCGCCGTCGCGCTGATCGCGATCCGGCCGCCGTGCCGGCGCGCGTTCTCCACGAGGTTGGTCAGCACACGCCGTATCGCCCCCTGGCGCAGCACGATGTCCGGCATCGCCGTCGCCGACACCGCCAGCACCTCCGCCCCGCCGCGCGCCGCCGCCGACGCGACCTCCTCCAGCAGGACAGGCAGGCAGACCGGCTCGGCCTGCTCGGCGCCCTCGCCGCGGGCGAAGGACAGGTAGCCCTCGATCATGCGGTCCATCTCGGCGACGTCGGACACCATGCCGCCGATGTCGGAAACCAGGGTCGCCGCGTCCACGCGGCCGCTCTGCGGCAGCATGGCGAGCGTCAGGCGCAGCCGGGTCAGCGGCGTGCGCAGGTCGTGCGACACGCCGGCCAGCATCGCCGTGCGCTGCGCCACGAAGCGCAGGATCCGCTCCTGCATCCGGTTGAAGGCGCCCGCCGCCTTGCGCACCTCCTGCGCGCCTTCCGGCCGGATCGGGCCGGGGTCGCGCCCCATGCCGAACGCTTCCGCCGCCCGCGCCAGCCGGCGGATGGCGCGGACCTGGTTGCGCATGAACAGGGCGGCAATGCCGAACAGCAGCAGCGCGCTGCCCGCCACCCAGGTCACGAAGATCCAGATCGGCCCCACGTCCAGCCGCTTGCGCGGCGCAGCCACGTCCAGCACGCCGTCGGGGAGCTGGATGTGGATCGCCACGGTATGGGGATCGGACAGCCAGTCAACGCTGAACGGCAGGCGGATCTGCTGCAGCGCCGCGGCGAGGTCCTCGTCCATGGGCCCGAGCACGTTGGTCGAGCCGTGGCCCAGCAGGTGCGCGTGCGGGCGCATGGTCATGCCGAGCTGGAACTGGGCGGCCGCACTCTGCAGCAGCCAGTCGCGGTCCGCCTTGCGGTGGGTGCGCTCCAGAAGCAGCAGGGTCTCGTTGATCTCGCCGCTCACCGCGGCCGACAGGCGGCGCGACACCACGTCGAGATGGCTGCCGTAGAACAGCTCCAGCGAGATGCCCTGGGTCACCAGCAGCGGGATCAGCAGGATCAGAAGCGAGCGGCCGAGCAGGGAGCGCGGCAGCACGCGACGCATCGGCCGGTCGAGACGCAGGCGCCATGGGACGCGCATCGCCGGGCGAGCCCGGGCCGGCGCGGGCTCGGGCGGCAGCAGGGGCTGTCCGGCGCGGATCACGGCGGCCGGCCGCCGTTCAGGTCCCCGGCCGCAGCACGTAGCCGCGGCCGCGCACGGTGTGCAGGAAGCGCGGCTCGCGCGGGTCGGCCTCGATGCGACGGCGCAGCCGCGTCACCTGCACGTCGATCGCCCGCTCGCCGGTCTCGTCCATCTCCAGCGTGCGCGCGATCGCCTCGCGGGACAGCACCTCGCCGGGATGGCGCGCCAGCACCGTCAGCAGGGCGGATTCGCCGCCGGTCAGGTGCACCGGCCCTTCCGCGCCCTGCAGCAGTCCGCGCACGGGGTCGAACTCCATGGCACCCAGCCGCACCGGACGGGCGTTCTCCGTCGGCGCCGGCGGCCCGATGCGGCGAAGCAGCGCGCGCAGGCGGAGCAGCAGCTCGCGCGGCTCGAACGGCTTGCCGAGGTAGTCGTCCGATCCGGCTTCCAGGCCGGCGATGCGGTCGTCGGGCTCGCCGCGCGCGGTCAGCAGCAGGATCGGCATGTCGTGGCCGTCCTCGCGCAGCGCGCGGGTCAGCTGCAGGCCGTTCTCGCCCGGCATGGTCACGTCCAGCACCATCAGGTCCGGCTGCATCGCCTCCAGCAGGCGTCGCGCGTCCGCGGCACTGCCGGCGGTGGACACCCTGAACCCCTGGGCGAGGAGGTAGCGCTGCAGCAGGCCGCGCAGCGGCGCGTCGTCGTCCACCACCAGGACGTGCGCCGCCTCCGCAACCGTGCCGTCCATCAGCCGGCGGTCCGTCGCAGGACGGGCGGCAGCATCTCCTGCGGCTCGAGCAGGCGCCGGGTCTCGTCGTCCATCACCCCGCGCATCACGCGCCGGAACCCGTCCACGGCGGTGCCGCCGGCGTCGCGATAGGCCGACACCATGCGCTCGCGCTGCCGCTCGAACAGGCGGCGCTCCAGGATGCGACCGGATTCGGTCAGGCTCAGCAGGCGCTGACGCCGGTCGCGCGGTCCCCGTGCCTGCAGCACGTAGCCGCGCTCGACCAGCTCGCCCAGCACCCGGGCGAGGCTCTGCTTGGTGATACGCAGCAGGGCCAGCAGCTCGCTCACCGCGATCCCGGGCCGGCGCCCGACGAAGTGCAGCGCCCGGTGGTGCGCCCGGCCCAGCCCCAGCTCGGACAGGATGGCGTCGGCCGACGCGGTCAGGTCGCGATAGGCGAAGAAGAACAGGTCCTGCGCCAGCCGCATCTGCTCCTCGCGCAGGAACAGCAGCCCGGTGCCGGCGCCATGCTCCCCCGGCGACCCGCCAGGGCCGCCCGGACGGGAGGCCGCGAGCCCGTGCGGAAGTGTCTTCTGCTCCATATCCGTCCGTCCATGCAGCCCGTGCGCGGGCGGCAGTTAAGACAGCTTCATTGACTTAATGGAAGCGGCCTTTTAGGCATCCCGGAGCGCCAGAAGAAGGACACCGTGCATGACCCTCGTTCCGTTCGACGACCGCGACGGCTCGATCTGGTGGGACGGAAGGCTGATCCCGTGGCGCGACGCCAAGCTGCACGTGCTGTCGCACGGGCTGCATTACGCCAGCGCGGTGTTCGAGGGCGAACGCGCCTATTCCGGGAACATCTTCAAGCTGCGCGAGCACACCGACCGGCTGATCGAGAGCGGCCGCATCCTCGGCTTCGAGATCCCGTATTCCGCCGACCAGATCGACGAGGCGTGCCGGCTGGTGCTGGCCGAAAGCGGCCTGACCGATGCCTACATCCGTCCGCTCGCCTGGCGCGGCGCCGAGCAGCTGTCCGTGTCGGCGCAGCAGACCACCATCCACCTGATGGTGGCGGTGTGGGCCTGGCCGAACCTGTTCGGCGCCGACCGGATGAAGGGCGTGCGCCTCGGCATGGCGCCGTGGAAGCGTCCGCATCCGGAAACCGCGCCGATCCGCTCCAAGGCGGCCGGGCTCTACATGATCGGCACCATGTCCAAGCACGCGGCGGAAGCGGCCGGGTTCAACGACGCGCTGATGCTGGACTGGCGCGGCCAGGTGTCGGAGGCGACGGGCGCCAACATCTTCTTCGTCATGGACGGGGCGCTGCACACGCCGATCCCCGACTGCTTCCTCGACGGCATCACCCGGCGCACCGTGATCGCGCTGGCGCACAAGCGGCAGATCCCGGTGATCGAGCGGGTGATCATGCCGGACGAGATGGCGGGGGCGGCGGAAGTGTTCCTGGCCGGAAGCGCTGCGGAAGTGACCCCGGTGCGGCAGATCGGTACGCTGGAGTTCGCTCCCGGCCCGATCACCGAAACGCTGCTGCGCGACTACGAAGCGCTGGTGCGCCTGTCGCCGGACGAGGTGCGGACCCGGCTGGCCGCCTGAGCGTCCAGCCTCAGCCGGCGGGCCTCAGGCGCCGGCCGAGGCTGCCGATCCCGGCGACCTCCGCCAGCCTGCGATCCAGGAACGCTTCGGTGTCGGGGCCGCCGCCGCGTCGCAGCCAGTAGAGCAGCGTCGCGGAGTAGACGCCTGCCAGCAGCGCGCGCTTGCTGTACCAGCTGAAGCCGGTGGCGGTGTCGCCGGCTGCCTGCCACACCGTGTCCACGGTGCGCAGCAGGCTGCGCGCCGCCGCAGGCCGATTGCCCGGGAGGGACAACAGCGACAAGCCGCGCCGGACCGCCTCCCGGTCCGGCTCCGCCTGATCGAGACGCGCCAGTAGCAGCGCCCGCACCCGCCGGCTGAGCCTGGTCTCCTCGATCAGCTCCGCGGATGCAGCCATGGCGGCATCGGCGATCGCGCTGTGCGTTTCGACCATCTCGGCCGGCCCGCCGGGGAACAGCAGGTCGGCATCCGGTCCGGCGGCCTGCCTGAGCGCGCGCACGGTCCAGCCGAGCTCCGGCACCAGGGGCAGCATCGCCCGGATCGCGTCGTCGCGCGCCGGGTCGGGCTCCAGGGACGGCGCGAACCCGTTGTTCGCGATCCCGGCAAGGGCGGACAGGCCGCCGGCCACCGGAAGCGCCGACATCAGCATCCTGGCCAGGCGGGTCATGCGCCCACCCCCATGCCGAAGCGCGCGTACTCGGTCTCGTAGCCGAGCCGGCTCAGGTCGGTCATGCGCATCGGGTACAGGATCCCGTCCAGATGGTCCTGCTCGTGCTGCAGCACCACGGCCAGGAAGCCGGACGCCTCGCCGGACACCGCCTGGCCGTTCCGGTCCAGGCCCTCGTAGCGGATGCGCGCCGGACGCGGCACCGCCCCGCGCAGCCCGGGGATCGACAGGCAGCCTTCCGTGCACGTGGTCATCTCGTCGCCGATCGGGGTCAGCACCGGGTTGATCAGCGCGTCCACCTCCCGTGGCGGGTCGTCGTCGCCGGTGCTGCGCTGCGCCGGCACGTGGTAGACGAACAGCCGCAACGGCACGTGCACCTGGGGGGCGGCCAGCCCGGCGCCGGACGCGTCGTGCATGGTCTCGATCATGTCCTCGATCAGCTGCCTGATCGCCGGCGAACCCGGCTCCTGCACCGGCTCGGCCCTGCCGAGCAGCACCGGATGGCCCATGCGCGCGATCTTCAACAAGGCCATGACGATCATCCTCGGTTCGTGGACGGCAAATCGGCGTGACGCGGCAACCCTGCCGTTCCGGAGCATTTGTGCATCGGCAGGGCGTCGTGCTATAGCGCCCGCCTTCTCGGGTTCCGCATCGGCGGTGTCCGGACACCATACACGTCGGCGCCCCCCAACGCGGCGCCGGGCATCCCGATCAGGAGTTTACGGCACAGTGCAGGTTCTTGTCCGTGACAACAACGTCGACCAGGCGCTCAAGGCGCTCAAGAAGAAGATGCAGCGCGAGGGCATCTTCCGCGAGATGAAGCTGCGCCGGCACTACGAAAAGCCGTCCGAGCGACGTGCCCGTGAGGCGGCCGAGGCCGTGCGCCGCGCCCGCAAGATGGAGCGCAAGCGCCTGGAGCGCGAGGGCTTCTGATCCGGGGCCGCGTCGATGTCGACGCGGCGTTGCCGGCCTGGAACCGGTTGAGACCTTTGCAGCGCAGGGGCTCCCGGAGCCTCTATAGATTGGGTAGAGTTTAGCCGCTTAAGCTATTCTTAGCACCGATCCGCATGCCAACTTAATTGCGTGATCGATCTGCTTCGGCGTCGAGCCCCGCTTTGCGATCTGGCGCTGGATTTTTGCATTCCGTTGACGCGCCGCCCGACGCTGACTGGCCGTCAGGCAGGACCTGCCTCAGAATAGTTCCGCCGATCGCGCGGATAGCTGCTCCGATTCCGCCGACGACACCAGCCGTAACGATGCTGATCCCGGTTTCGACCGGATAGACCGGCCGTATGGCATCGCGAGCGCCGTCCGATGCCTGCCTTTCCTTCGCCTGGGTCGCTGCTTCATGTGCCACGACGGCACCATCAGGTGTTGGCACGCCCGATGCCATCGGCACCGCGTTCGTCGTGATCTCCGCAGCGGTGCCCGTCGTCGCGGCGGGTGGACCAGAAGGACCAGGCGTCTCCTGTGCCGCTTCATGCAACTGGGCTGACATGCCGCCTGTGGCAGACGGCGCGTAACGGTCCGGATCGCCGAGGAAGTCGAGAAAGGCGTTGAAATCATCTGTCGGTAGCGGACCCGGGCTGTTGGCGGCGGGTCCAACGGGCAGCCGATCCCGACCGGCGGAAGTCGGGAACCCGCCGCTGTCGCTGGTGCGATCAGGCAGAAACAGCTTCTGCGCCGGCGCCCAGGGAAACTGCTTGTCCCGCTTGCCGTCGGCCAGAGTCGCACCGGGATCAGCCAGTCGGTGCCGCGGCAAGTCCAGTGCCGACGGACCAGGCGGTGACGGAAGCGGCGGCGTCGCGTCACGTCCGGACGCAGCCTGGCCAACGGCGCGGTCCTGCGCCGCACCCGCGTTACGCCTGGGCGGAACCAGGCCATATCTCAGCCACATCTCCGCCGTAAGCGGGAATGCAGTCTGGGGCGAGATCGAAATGAAATGCGCCGCAAGGCTGTCCGGTACGAGCGGTTGAACGTCCTGTTCGGCTTGTGCCGTCTGGTCGTGCGCATCAAGGGCGTCGAGATAGAGCGGATAGGCCGGGTGGCTCGGATCGACCGGGACAAAGCCGAGTTTCAGCAGCAGATCGAACGTGACATCGATCTTGGTGTGGAACTTACCCGGCAGCATGTCGAGGCCGCTGGTCCTCGGCGGCGCGGCCGGCACCTCGTGTTCGTCCACGAGCCGCATCGTGCCGTAGAAGCTAGCCGGGATACGCGTCTCACCGGCTGACAGGGACAGTCCGAGCCGATCCGACATGCCGCCCTCCGAGATGTCAGCATCATAGTCGTCCCAACCCGGCGGTGCATTGACGACCTCACTCGTGCATGAGGTTTCGTTTCAAAAGCCGAGCGTCTGGTTTCTGGCCCGGAAAGACAAATTGCTGTCACAAACTACTGTCAGACGGCCGAAGCTTTTGGCGATCGGGCTACAAGGTAAATCGAGGGGGAGAACCCGACCCCGCGGCATGACAGGATCAGAAGGCCGATCGTCGCGAAACTGGACCGACAAGCCACGCACGAACCCCAACCACGCCGTCTGGCTACGACCCTCCCCTGCAACCAGTCCACGCAGAGCCCGTTCGAGACTGTGGTGTGCCGAGCGAGAGCGTTCCGCCGCGCCAGCGACGGAACGTGCCCGGCGTGTCTTTCGAGAACCGGAGCGGAGCGGCCTTCTGGCCGTGAGCTCAGGTAAGCGGAGAAAGGCGCGTCGGAGCGCCGGCACAGCGCATTGTCGAGCGGGCTCTAGGCCACCAGCTTGTCCAGCTCGCGGAGCACCGCCTCGCCCATCACCACGGTGCCGACGCGGGCCTTGCCCGGGCTCATGATGTCCGCAGTGCGAAGCCCGGTGCCGAGCACGTTGACGCAGGCCTGCTCCACCAGTCGCGCCTCCTCGTCAAGCCCGAAGGAGTAGCGCAGCAGCATCGCCAGGCTCAGGATCTGCGCCAGCGGGTTGGCCTGGCCGAGACCTGCGATGTCAGGCGCGCTGCCGTGGATCGGCTCGTACAGCGCCGGCCGCCGCCCGTCCGGCCGGAGCGTGCCAAGGGTCGCGGAGGGCAGCATGCCGAGGCTGCCGGTCAGCATGGAGGCGAGGTCGGAGAGCAGATCGCCAAACAGGTTGCCGGTGACGATCACGTCGAACTGGCGCGGGTTGCGCACCAGCTGCATGGCGCAGTTGTCGGCCAGCATGTGGGTCAGCGCCACGTCCGGGTAGTCGCGCGCGTGCAGGGCGGTCACGACCTGCCGCCACAGCAGGCCGGACTCCATCACGTTGCACTTCTCGACCGAGCACACGGCGTTGCCCCGCCGGCGCGCCAGCTCGAACGCCACCCGGGCCACGCGCTCGATCTCGCTGGTGGTGTAGACCTCCGTGTTCACGCCGCGCCGGGAGCCGTCGGGCAGCGTCTCGATGCCGCGGGGCTCGCCGAAATAGATGCCGCCCACGGTCTCGCGCACGATCATGATGTCGAGGCCGCGCACCACCTCCGGCTTCAGCGTGCTGGAGTCGACCAGCGGGTCGAGCACGGTGGCCGGGCGCAGGTTGGCGAACAGGCCGAGCTCCTGGCGCAGGCGAAGGATCGCCACCTCCGGCCGGTTCCCGAACGGGACCTTGTCCCATTGCGGGCCGCCGACGGCGCCGAACAGCACGGCGTCCGAGGCGAGCGCCGCCTCGACGACCTCGTCGCGGATCGGCACGCCGTGGGCGTCGATCGAGGCGCCGCCCACCAGGTCCTCGCTGATGTCGAAGCTGATGCCGCGCCGACGGCCCAGCCAGCCGACCACGCGCCCGGCCTCGCGCATCACCTCGGGCCCGATCCCGTCGCCGGGCAGCACCAGCAGCTTCTTGTTCAGCACCATGCGCGGTCCGTGTTCCTGCAACGTTGGCCGTCAGTC
>CALMVN010000311.1:6761-15065 GCA_937873225.1 uncultured Acetobacteraceae bacterium | reverse complement strand
GTCCTGCATCAGCATGTCGCAGGTCTCGCGCGGCAGCCGGATCGGCAGGATGCCGTTCTTGAAGCAGTTGTTGTGGAAGATGTCGGCGAACGAGGGCGCGATCACGCAGCGTATGCCGAAGTCGAGCAGCGCCCACGGCGCGTGCTCGCGCGACGAGCCGCAGCCGAAGTTCTCGTAGGTGACCAGGATCTGCGCCGCGCGGTAGGGCTCGCGGTTCAGCACGAAGTCGGGCTTCTCCGAGCCGTCCGCATGGTAGCGCAGGGCGTCGAACGCGTTCTTCCCCAGGCCGGAGCGCCCGATCGTCTTGAGGAAGCGCGACGGGATGATCTTGTCGGTGTCGACGTTGGCCTGCCTCAGCGGGGCCGCAATCGCGGTCAGCACGGTGAAGGGCTCCATCACGCCAGCTCCCGCACGTCGGTCAGCCGCCCGGTCACCGCCGCCGCCGCCGCCATGGCCGGCGACAGGAGGTGCGTCCGGCCGCCGGGACCCTGGCGGCCCTCGAAGTTGCGGTTGGAGGTCGAGGCGCAGCGCTGCCCCGGCGTCAGCTTGTCCGGGTTCATGCCCAGGCACATCGAGCAGCCGGCCTCGCGCCACTCGAAGCCGGCGTCCAGGAACACACGGTCGAGGCCTTCCTGCTCGGCCTGCCACTTCACCAGCCCGGAGCCCGGCACCACCATGGCACGCACGCCCGGCGCCACGTGCCGTCCGGCCACCACGCGTGCCGCGGCACGCATGTCCTCGATGCGGCCGTTGGTGCAGGAGCCGATGAACACGGCGTCGACCGGGATCTCGGACAGCTTCTGGCCGGGGGTCAGGCCCATGTAGTCCAGCATGCGCTGCATCTGCACGCGGCGTGCCTCATCGGCGGCGGTGGCCGGGTCGGGCACGGTGCCGGTGATCGGCACCACGTCCTCCGGGCTGGTGCCCCAGGTGACGAGCGGGGTAATGGCGGCGGCATCGAGCTCGACCACGGCATCGTAATGGGCGTCGGGATCGGAGGCCAGGGTGCGCCAGTAGGCGACCGCCTGCGCGAACGCCTCGCCCTTGGGCGCGAACGGCCGTCCCTCGACATAGGCGAAGGTGGTGTCGTCCGGCGCGATCAGGCCGGCCCGGGCGCCGGCCTCGATCGACATGTTGCAGATCGTCATGCGGCCGGCCATGTCGAGGCCGCGTATCGCGGAGCCGGTGAACTCGATCACGTGCCCGGTGCCGCCGGCGGTGCCGATGCGGCCGATGATCGCCAGCATCACGTCCTTGGCGGTGACGCCGGGGGCGAGGATGCCCTCCACCGACACCTTCATGTTCTTCGCCGGCTTCTGCAGCAGGGTCTGGGTCGCCATCACGTGCTCGACCTCGGAGGTGCCGATGCCGAAGGCGAGCGCGCCGAGCGCGCCATGGGTGGAGGTGTGGCTGTCGCCGCAGACGACCGTCATGCCGGGCAGCGACAGGCCCTGCTCCGGGCCGATGATGTGCACGATGCCCTGCTCTCGCGACGCCAGCGGGAAGTAGGGCACGCCGAACTCCGCGACGTTGCGCTCCAGGGTCTCGACCTGGAGCCGGCTCTGCGGCTCGGCGATCGGCACCGAGCGATCCGTGGTGGGAACGTTGTGGTCCACCACGGCCACCGTGGCGTCGGGCCGGCGCAACCGGCGCCCGGCGGCCCGCAGGCCCTCGAACGCCTGCGGGCTGGTCACCTCGTGGATGAGGTGGCGGTCGATGTAGAGGATCGCCGTGCCGTCGGCGAGGCGGTCCACGACGTGCGCGTCCCAGATCTTGTCGAACAAGGTCGGCATGGCGATTTCCCCGAACAACTGGGTGTCCAGAGGGCGACCGCCCTCTGGCGGGTGCAGGGCGGCGCCCTGCCCTTCCCTACTCCGCGGCGGCGGGGGCCACCTCGCGCGCCTTCTCGGCGATGCGGGCCGACTTGCCGCGGCGGCCACGCAGATAATACAGCTTGGCGCGGCGCACGTCGCCCCGGCGCACCACGAAGATCTCCGCGATGGTCGGCGCGTAGAGCGGGAACACGCGCTCGACGCCCTCGCCGTAGGAGATCTTGCGCACGGTGAAGTTGCTGCCGAGGCCCTTGTTGGAGCGGGCGATCACCACGCCCTCGTAGGCCTGCACGCGCGTGCGTTCGCCTTCCACCACCTTGACCGACACGCGCACGGTGTCGCCGGGCGCGAAGCGGGGCACCGCACGGGCCGCGGTGAGGCGGGCGATCTGCTCGGCCTCGTACTGCTGGATGACGTTCATGGTCCGGATTCCTTCGGGATGATCAGGGCGGGGCTGCCGGCTTCAGGCCGGCAGCGGGTTCGTGACGGGATGCGACGCGTGGACGGCCCACAGGTCGGGACGGCGGGTGCGCGTCGCGTCCCTCGCCTGCGCGTCGCGCCAGGCGGCGATGGCGGCATGGTGGCCGGACAGCAGGACCGGGGGCACCGCCCGTCCCTGCCACTCGGCGGGCCTGGTGTAGTGCGGGTACTCCAGCAGCCCGTTCGAGAAGCTTTCCTCGGTGGCGCTGTCGGCCGATCCCATCACGCCGGGCAGCAGCCGGATGCAGGCGTCGAGCAGCACCAGGGCGGCGGGCTCGCCGCCGGACAGGACGTAGTCGCCGATGCTGAGCTGCTCGGCGGCGTGGGCGTCGAGCACGCGCTCGTCCACACCCTCGAAGCGGCCGCAGAGCAGCATGACGCCCGGTCCGGACGCGTAGCGGCGAACGTCACGCTGCTGCAGCGGCCGGCCGCGCGGCGTCAGGTAGAGCAGCGGCAGCGGGTCGTCCCCGGTTGCCGCGGCGATCGCGGCGTCCACCACGTCCGGGCGCATGACCATGCCGGCGCCGCCGCCGAACGGGGTATCGTCGACGTTGCGGTGCCGGCCGAGCCCATGCGCGCGAAGGTCGTGCGCGTGCAGCGACCACACGCCCTCGCCCAGCGCCCGTCCGGCCAGGGACTGGCCGAGCGGCCCGGGGAACATGTCCGGGAACAGGGTGAGGATGGTGGCCCGCCAGCTCACGACGCCGCCTCCGCGGAAGCCTCGAACGACGCGTCCGGCACCTCGATCTCGTCCGGCATCGCCACCACCATCCGCCCGGCCGCGACCTGCACCTCCGGCACGCACAGGCGGGTGAAGGGCAGCAGCACGGTCCGGGCGTTCCCGCCGAGCTCAAGGATCGGCCCGGCGCCGTAATCGTGCACCGCCAGAACGGTGCCGACCGGCCGCTCTCCCTCGGCGGTGCGTTCGAACGCGCGCAGCCCGACAAGGTCGGCGAGATAGAACTCGTCCTCGTCCGGCTCGGGCAGGCGGTCGCGGTCGACGAACAGGGACCGGTTGACCAGAAGGGCGGCCTCGTCGCGGTCGCGCAGCGTGCGGCCGGTGCCGTCCGTGAACTCGGCGATGCCTTCGCCGCGCCAGCGCAGGGTCCAGGACGCGCCGCGATCGTCCGACAGCGCGCCGTAGGCCGCGAGGTCGGCCGGGACCGCGGCGTAGCTGTGCACGCGCAGCAGCCCGCGCACGCCGTGCGGCCGTCCCACCACGCCCATCAGGATGCGCCGTTCGTCCATCGCCTGGGCGCCGGTCGTCCGCTCCGTCGCGTCCGGATCAGGCGGACGCGGCGTTGGCGGCGGCGCGCTCCTGCGCCTTCTTCTTCGGCGCGGATTGCTTCGGCTGCTCGCGATAGGCCGGCATCGCGGTCAGGCCGGCATGGCCGAGGAAGCGGGCGACGCGGTCGGTCGGCAGGGCGCCCTCCTTCATCCAGTGCAGGATGCGCTCGCCGGCGAGGTGGACGCGGTCGTCGTGCTCGGCCGGCAGCATCGGGTTGTAGCTGCCCACCTTCTCGATGAAGCGGCCGTCGCGCGGGGATCGGCTGTCCGCCACCACGATGTGGTAGTACGGGCGCTTCTTGGCCCCGGCGCGGGCGAGGCGGATCTTGAGGCTCATCTTATACTTCCTGTTCCAAGATACTGATATTGAACTAATGCGGCCGCTGCGGCGGCATTCCCCCCGGCGGCCGCCCCTGCGGCATCAGGGCAGACAGCCCGTGCCGCATCAGGCCCTTGGCACCGAGCTTGTTGATCCGCTTCATCATGGTCGACATGTCGTCGAACTGCTTCAGCAGGCGGTTCACCTCCTGCACCGAAGACCCTGATCCTGCGGCAATCCGCTTCTTGCGCGACGCCTTGATGATCTCAGGGGTGCGCCGCTCCGCCTTGGTCATCGACGAGATGATGGCGGTGTGGCGCTTCAGGATGGAGGTGTCGAGGTTCTTGTCGCCGAGCTGGTCCTTCAGCTTGCCCATGCCGGGCAGCATGTCGAGGATGCCGCCGATCGAGCCGAGCTTGTCGATCTGCCTGATCTGCGCGGCGTAGTCGTCCAGGTCGAACTTGCCGCGCATCATCTTGAGCGCGAGCTTCTCGGTTTCCTCCTGGTCCAGCGTCTCGGACGCCTTTTCCACCAGGCCGGCGAGGTCGCCGAGGCCGAGGATGCGGCCGGCGACGCGCTCGGGATGGAAATCCTCCAGCGCGTCCAGCTTCTCGCCGGAGCCGGTGAGCTTGATCGGGGCGCCGGTGATGTGCCGCATGGACAGCGCAGCACCACCGCGGGCATCGCCGTCCATCCGGGTCATGACGATGCCGGTGACGCCGACCGCCTCGTTGAAGGCGCGGGCGGTGTTGACCGCGTCCTGGCCGGTCATGGCGTCGACCACCAGCAGGGTCTCGGCCGGGCTGGTGGCGGCGCGTATCTCGCGCACCTCTTCCATCAGCGCCTCGTCGATCGACAACCGGCCGGCGGTGTCGAGGATCACCACGTCGTAGCCTTCGCGGCGGCCGGTCTCCATCGCCCGTCTGGCGATCTCCACCGGGGTCTGGCCCGGGACGATCGGCAGGGAGGCGACGCGTGCCTGGGCCGCCAGCTGCTGCAGCTGCAGCTGGGCGGCCGGGCGCTGGGTGTCGAGGCTCGCCAGGAGCACGCGGCGGCGCTCGCGCCCCTGGAGGCGGAGCGCGATCTTGCCCGAGGTGGTGGTCTTGCCGGAACCCTGAAGGCCGACCATCAGGATCGGCACGGGTGCGGCGGCGTTGAGGTTGAGCGGCACCGCGCCAGCGCCGCCGAGCTGGTCGATCAGCACGTCGTTGACGATCTTGGCCACCGCCTGGCCGGGGGAGATGCTGTCCAGCACCTCCTGACCCACCGCGCGCGCGCGCACCCGGGCGGTGAACTCCTTGACCACGGGCAGCGCCACGTCGGCGTCCAGCATGGCCAGACGGACCTCGCGCATCGCCTCGACGACGTCGGCCTCCGACAGCACGCCGCGCGTGCGCAGGCGGTCGAACACCCCGGTGAGCCTGCCTGACAGAACGTCGAACACGATGAGGCCACCCCAAACGAGCAGGCGCCGCTGCGCGAGCCTTCGCGAAGCGACGTGTCTGATCGCCGCGGTGCCTAGACCCGGCCAGCCGGAGTGTCAATCGCGGCCTGCGGCAGCCGCGTCGCCGGAGGATTGACGCGTACGCTCCGGCGGCGCCCGATCATTCCCATGAGCCCCGATCCAGAGGATGCGGATCATGCCTACGGCGACGTCATCCGCCGTCAGCTGGAGCATGAGGACGGCCTGACGATCAACCGCCTGTCCTGGCTGGTGGCGTCGCAGTCGTTCCTGTTCACCGCCTACGCCATCGTGCTGAACGGGCTGCCCCTGGCCCGCAGCCCGTTCGTCGCCGCGCGGCAGGGCGCGCTGCTTCGCATCGTGCCGGAGCTGGGGCTTGCCACGAGCGGGTTGATCTATCTGGGCGTGCTCGCGGGCCTGTGGGTGACGGTGGCCCTGCGCCACGAGCTGAGGAAGCGTCGGGATCGAACCGACACGGCGAGGCCGCCGCTGCCGGGCAACGCGGCGACGCATGCGCTCGGCCTGGCGGCGCCGCTGTTCCTGCCGCCGATCTTCTTCCTGGCCTGGGCGGTCCTGCTGCCGGGGCGATAGGCGGCGGCGGGCCTTTCCGCCCCCTGGTCCCCGATCCGTCCTGGTCCGATGATCGGCCGCCCCGACCGCGACAAGGACGCCGATGCCCTCCTTCCAGCACGCCCACGACCGTCCGCCGCTTGCCGTGGGCATGCTGGCAGCGCTCGGGATCGTCTACGGCGACCTCGGCACCAGCCCGCTCTACACCATGCAGACGGTGCTGGAGACCGCGGGCGGCAGTCTGTCGACCGAGTCGGTGCTGGGCGTGCTGTCGCTGATCGTCTGGGCGCTGATCCTGGTGGTGGCGATCAAGTACTGCCTGTTCGTCATGCGTGCCGACAACCGCGGCGAGGGCGGGATCCTGGCGCTGACCGCCCTGGTGACCGGCACCGTGCCGGAGGACGAGGAGGGCACGGCGAGCCGCCCGAACCGCAGCGCCCGCGTCACCGCCCTGCTGCTGACGCTCGGGCTGTTCGGCGGCGCCCTGCTCTACGGCGACGGCATCCTCACGCCGGCGATCTCGGTGCTGAGCGCGATCGAGGGGGTCAAGGTGGCCACGCCGGCGCTGGGACACTGGGTGCTGCCGGCGGCCGCGATCGTGCTGCTCGGGCTGTTCGCGCTGCAACCGGTCGGCACGGCGCGTATCGGCACCCTGTTCGGGCCGGTCATGCTGTGCTGGTTCGCCGTGATCGGCATCCTGGGCGCCCTCGCGACCCTGCGCCATCCCGAGGTGCTGTGGGCGATCGACCCGCGCCACGGCGTCCGCTACCTGCTCGGCGGCCACTGGAAGAGCCTGGCCGTGCTGGGCGGGGTGTTCCTGGCGCTGACCGGGGCGGAGGCGCTGTATGCGGACATGGGCCATATCGGCCGCCTGCCGGTCAGGCTGTCCTGGTACCTGGTCGTGCTGCCGGCGCTGCTGCTGTGCTACGCCGGGCAGTCGGCGAGCCTGATCGGGCTGGCGCACCTGCCGGACAACCCGTTCTACGGCATCATCCCGCGCTCCATCTTCCCGGTCGCGATCTGGCCGGTGGTGGGGCTCGCCACCTGCGCCACGGTCATCGCCAGCCAGGCGATCATCACCGGCGTGTTCTCCATGACCCGCCAGGCGATCCAGCTCGGCTGGTTCCCCGGCCTCAACATCCGGCAGACCTCGGACAAGGAGTACGGCCAGATCTACGTGCCGGTGGTGAACTGGGTGATGATGCTGTTCACGCTGGCGCTGACGATCGGGTTCGGCTCCTCGGCGCGGCTGGCCGGGGCCTACGGCATGGCGGTCTCGACCACCATGCTGCTGACCACCGCCCTGCTCTACTCCTACCTGCGTCACGTCGCGCGCTGGAGCATGGCCGCCGCCCTTCCGACGGCGGCGGTGTTCCTCTCCATCGACCTCGCCTTCTTCTCGGCCAACCTGCTCAAGATCGCGGAAGGCGGCTTCGTGCCCCTGCTCGCCGGCGCGGTGATGTTCGCCATCATGAGCACCTGGCGGCAGGGCGTCGCCGCGCTGCGGGCGTCGGGGGCGGAGCGGGCCGTGGCGCCCGACCGCTTCCTGAAGCGGCTTGCGAACAGCCAGGTGCCGCGCGTCGCCGGCACGGCGGTGTTCCTGACCGCGCTGCGCGAGCCGATCCCGCCGAACATGGTCGGGCACATCGACCAGTTCGGGGCGCTGCACGAGAACGTGGTGACGCTGACCGTGGCGTTCGAGCCGGTGTCACGCGTGCCCATGGAGGAGCGGCTCACGCTGCAGCGCTACGGCGCGGGGGTGTGGCACGTGATCGCCCGCTACGGCTTCGTGGAGATCCCGCTGCTGCAGAACACGCTGGCTGAGGCGACGCATCAGGGTTGCCCCGTCGTGCCGCAGGAAGCGGTGTTCATCGGCGGCCGCGACGAGGTGGTGCGGCGGGCCGGGCAGCAGGACGACCGGCGCCAGGTGTCCGCCCCACCACGGCTGGCCGGGTGGCGCCGGCGCCTGTTCGGGATCATGTATCGCAACGCGGTCCACCTGGTGGACCGCTTCGACCTCCCGGCCGACCGCTACGTGCAGATCGGCCGCCAGGTCGGGCTCTGACCCGTCGATCAGATCCATGGGCCGGCCCATGGGCTGACGCGGACCGGAGGCTGGGGTAGTTTGTCCGCCAGACGATCGTCGGCAGACGAGAAAGGAACATCATGGCCTACAAGGTGAACTACAACTTCCAGAAGGCCGAGCGCGACCGGGCCAAGGCGGCGAAGAAGGAAGCCAAGGCACGCGAGAAGCAGGCTGCCCGCGCCAGCGGCGCGGACGCGTCGGAGCCGTCGGATGGCACGGCGCAGGACGCGGAGCCCGACGCGCCGGCGGCTTCCCATCCGGAATAGGT
>CALMVN010000311.1:0-6751 GCA_937873225.1 uncultured Acetobacteraceae bacterium | reverse complement strand
TCCCTGCCGGGAACGGGCCTGCGGGGAACGAACCGCCGGCCGTCCCGGCAGCAACCGGCCAGCCGGACGGCGCCGCGTGTCCTGCGACGCCGCAATCCCGGAGCCTTGCCGGCTCAGGGACCGATCCCGCTACGGATCGGCGCCGTGGGAAGGCAAAGATTCCGCAACCCCATGGCGCTGCTTCACCGGCGGCGGCGCTCTTCCGGCTCGGGTCGCAAGAAACGCGGCGCCGTGCAGACGTGCCTTCAGGGCGGCCGACGAGCCGACAGCCATGTCCCGGCCGGTCAACTGTCCGAAAACGGGTTCCTGGTTCCGCGCAGCAGCAGCCGGATCGGCGTGCCGGGCATCGCGAAGGTTTCCCGCAGCCCGTTGACTAGGTAGCGCTGGTAATCCTCCGGCAGCATCTCGGCGCGGGTGCCGAACAGGATGAAGGTCGGCGGACGCGCCTTGGCCTGGGTCATGTAGCGCAGCTTCAGCCGCCGCCCCTCGACCAGCGGCGGCGCGTGCCGTTCCAGCGCCCCCTCGAACCAGCGGTTGAGCGCGCCGGTCGGCACCCGCTTGTTCCACACCTCGTGCGCCGCCCGCACCACCGGCAGCAGCTTGCCCACTCCGGACCCGGTCAGCGCGGAGAACGACACCACGGGGATGCCGCGCATCTGCGACAGCGAGAACTCGATCCGGTCCGAGATCGCCTTGCGGGTGGCGATCCGGTCCTCCACCGCGTCCCACTTGTTCAGCGCCAGCACGCAGCCGCGGCCTTCGCGCTCGATCAGGCGGGCGATCTGCAGGTCCTGGTCGTGCACGCCGAGCGTGGCGTCGATCGCCAGCACCACGATCTCGGCCATCTTCAAGGCTTCCAGGGAGGCGGACACCGACATCTTTTCCAGCTCCGCCTCGATCCGCGCCTTCTTGCGCAGGCCGGCGGTGTCGACCAGCTCGATCGGACCGTGGGCGTCGGCGAACTGCACCGACACCGCGTCGCGGGTGAGGCCCGGTTCCGGCCCGGTGATCATCCGCTCCTGGCCGAGCAGGCGGTTGAGCAGCGTCGACTTGCCGGCGTTCGGGCGCCCGACGATCGCCAGCCGCAGCGGCCCGGGCGGGCGCGGCGGCAGCACGACCTCGTCGTCCTCGCCGATCTCGTCGGGGAGCGGCTCGTCCGGTTCCGGAACCGGCTCGGCCTGCTCGGGCGGCAGGCGCTCGACGATCTCGCCCATCAGGTCGGCCAGGCCCTCGCCGTGCTCGGCCGACACCGCCAGCGGGCTGCCGAGCCCGAGGCGGTAGGCGTCCAGCGCCGCGGCGGTGCCGGCGCGGCCTTCCGCCTTGTTGGCCACCAGCAGCACCGGTCGGCCCTGCCGGCGCAGCCAGGCGGCGAAGTGCGAGTCCGCAGGCGTGATGCCGGCGCGGGCGTCGATGCAGAACAGCACCAGGTCGGCCTCCGCGACCGCGTGTTCGGAGGAGGCGCGCATGCGGCCGTACAGGCTGTCGGGAGCCGCCTCCTCAAGCCCGGCGGTGTCGATCAGGCGCACGCGCCGGCCGCGCAGCAGGGCTTCCGCGTCCTTGCGGTCGCGGGTCACGCCGGGTGTGTCGGAGACGATGGCGCTGCGACGGCCGGACAGCCGGTTGAACAGGGTCGACTTGCCGACGTTCGGCCGCCCGGCGATCACCACCACCGGCAGGAACCGGTATGGCGTGGTGTCGGACGGCGGCGGCGCCGAGCGGCTGCCGCGCCTCACCAGGGTCCACCGCGGGAGCCGGGCTCACCCATAGGCGGACAGCATGCCGTCCTCGCTGATCGCCAGCATGTGGCCGCTGGCGGCGATCGGCGTCATGGCAATCAGGCTCGACACCTTGGACGTGTCGCCGAGCTTGCCCGTCACGGCATCCACGGTGATCATGCCCTGCTTGGGGAAGTCGCTGACGCAGATGAGCTGGCCGTTCGCCAGCAGCGGGCCGCTCCACTCGATCGGCCCCTTGCCGGGCTTCGGCCGGCGGAACCGCGGCAGGGTGGTGACCCAGCGCACGTGGCCGTTGGTCTTGTCGAGGCATGCCAGCTGCTGGTCCTGGCTCAGCAGGAACAGCCATTCGCCGACCACCACCAGCCCGTCCTTGCCGGCCACCGTGCGCTCCCACAGCCGGCGGCCGGAGCGCAGGTCGATCGCGGTCAGCACCTGGCCGACGCTGATCACGTAGGCGGTGCCGTCCGAGATCACCGGCAGGCCGTGCACGGAGGAGAAGTCCAGGATCGAGTTGCGGCCGCCGGTGGAGCCGAGCGTGTCGCTCCACAGCAGCTCGCCGGTCTCGGCGCGGATCGCGGCGATGTCGCCGGAGCCGAAGCCTGCCAGCACCGTGCCGCCGACCACCGCCGGCGCCGGCTGGCCGAACACGATGGTCTCCGAGGCGCTCGCCTGATAGGCCCAGAGCTGCTTGCCGGTTGCGGCGTCGAGGGCGAACAGCTTCTCGTCGATGGTGCCGAAGAACATGCGCCCGTCGACCACCGTGGGCGCCGACCGCCCCGGCGTGCCGACGTTGGTGCGCCACCGGATCGTGCCGTTGACGGCGTCAAGCGCCAGCGACTCCGCCACCCCGTCGACCACGTAGATCGTGCCGTCGGCATAGGTCAGGCCGCCGCCGACGTTGGAGGAGCGGCTCTTCTTCGGCTTGGTGTCGGTGCGCCAGATCCGGGCGCCGCTGGACAGGTCGAACGCGCCGACCACGCCGGCCGCATCCATGGCGTAGACGCGCCCGTCCGCCACCACCGGCTCCGCCGCCAGCACGCCGCGGTCACCGGCACCGGCGCCAAGGCGGGTGCTCCAGATCCGCCGGGTGCCGCCGACCCGCGCGTTGATCGACTCGTGGCTCGGCACCCGTCCCGGCTGCTGCCAGTCGGTCTCGACCACCGCCTCGGGCAGGGAGATCGGGGTGGCGTCGGTCTCGTCGACGGTGAGGCCGGCGCCCGTGCTGAGCACGTCCTCGCGTCGGCCGGCCAGCACGGGCTTCTTGTCGTCCTCGAAGATGCCGCAGCCGGCCAGCGGCAGCGACAGCACGCCGAGGCCACCCAGCAGCACCCCGCGCCGGCCGAGCCGCACCGGCGCGGCGGGGCTCCGGATCGAGCGACGGGGGACGAGGTCGTCGTGCTGGTGCATCATCCGCCGGTCTTCGAGGTGTCGAGGGTGTCAAGCAGGCCGCTGGCCCGGGCGCGCTCGCTGTCGGAGGCAGCGCCGTCCTCGGCGAGCCGGGTCAGCTTGCGCTTCGCTTCTGCGACGTGGCCGACGCGCAGGTCGATCAGCGCGTCGGTTTCCAGCGCCAGCAGATGCCATGGGCTCGCGGGCACCAGGATGTCGCGCAGGCGGGTCTTGAGCAGGCCGGGGTCGGCGGCGTCGGCCTGGTGCTGCACCCAGAGCAGAGTGGCCAGGCCGCGCAGGTCGGCGTCGGCACCGCGGTCCTGCGCGATGCGGTCCCACAGCCCGAGGGCCCCGGGGTGGTCGTTGTTCTTCCAGTCGAGGGCCGCCATGCGCAGCCGCGACAGGGTGGCGAAGCCGTCCGGCCCCTTGGCCGCCACGGCGGCGAACTCGCCGATCGCCCGCACCTGCTCGGGCGTCGGAGGGGCGTCGGGACCGGCCGCGGCGAGCGGTGCGGTGTCGGCGTCCTTCTGCGCCGCGAAGAAGGCCTGCGCCACGGAGGCGGCACGCTGCTGCTGGCGGTAGTGCAGGTACTGCCACAGGCCGAACGCAAGCCCGACCGCAACCAGGACCGCCAGGCCGGCGACCGCCAGCCGACGCGTCCGGGCGCGCGTGCGCTCACCGCGAAGATCCTCGTCGATCTCGCTGAAGATGTCGTCGACCACGTGCAGTCCGATCTCCCAGCAGCGCGTCTTCCAGGGGCGCGCAGGCGGCGGACCATAGCGGCGGCGCTTCCCGCCGGCAAACGATGACGGGCGGCGACCGCCCGGGCCGGGTCGTTCAGCAAGCGTTCATCAACGGGGTGCAAGGTGGCGCCATGAACAGGCAACACGCCCTGCTGCTGATCCCGCTGTCCTGTGCCTTCGCGCTGACCTGGCTGGGGGGCTGCGTTCCCGCGGACGTCGCCATCTTCCACCGCTCGGTGCCGGACATGGCGTACTCCGCCATCACCGGGCGGGACTGCTCGGTGGTGCGGCTGGACCAAGGGCAGAGCTACT
The DNA here is from genome assembly GCA_937873225.1 of uncultured Acetobacteraceae bacterium. Classification (GTDB taxonomy): domain Bacteria; phylum Pseudomonadota; class Alphaproteobacteria; order Acetobacterales; family Acetobacteraceae; genus Lichenicola. The sequence continues at coordinate 2,574 of CALMVN010000311.1, read as the reverse complement.
GCCGGCCGGTCGATCCGCCGGTGCCGCCGCAGCCGTACTGCACCCGCAGCCTGGCCGGCGTCGACTGCTGGGCGCATCCGGAGCAGATCCCAGGCCTGCCGATGCAGGTGGCGCAGGGACCGCACGACCTGTCCCCTGGGCAGAACCAAGTGCGGCTCGCGCGCTGGCCGGTCAGCCTGCAGTAGGACCGGAAGGGGAAGCGCGAAGAACCCTCAATGCGACGGCCTGGGCGGTTGCAGCTTCGGCGCGCCGGCACGGAGCGCGCCCGTCAGCGCCGCAAAGTTGGCGGCGATCCGCTTCTGCACTCCGCCGCTGACCGACTGGATCGCGTCGATCCGCAGGCGCGCGTCGTTGCTGATCGCGGTCTGCTCCGTCGTCGCCGCTTTGGACACACAGGCGTTGAAGCTCCGCGCGGCATGCTCGTAGGCGGCGACGCGGTCGACGCTGGCGTTGTAGCGGTCCACCGTGGAGGTATCGATCGTCGGCGCCGCAGGTTCGCGCCCGCATTGCGGAGCGTTCCAGCCGGCTCCCGGGCCGGACGCGGCGGCCGCCGGCACGGTTGCGCCGCACACCGCCAGGCCGCACATCATCGCCGGCAGCACGATCCGAACCTTGCCCATCCGCGGTCCCCATCCTCGACGCCGTGCCGGTATCCCGGTGCCGCCCGGCATCGTCAAGCGGCGCGGCGGGCCACCTGTCCAGGACGCCCGCCATGGCCGACCCCATCCCGAACGACCATACCGCGAAGGTACGCCTCGGCGCCCTCACGAGCGCCGAGGCGGCGGAACGGCTCGGTGCCGGCGCCACCGTGCTGCTGCCGCTCGGCAGCCTGGAGGACCAGGGGCCGCACGTGCCGATGGGCGACTACCTGCTCGCCGAGCGGATGGCGGAGATGATCGCTGCGGCAGCGACCGAGGCCGGTCACGACACGGTGGTCGCTCCCGTGCTGCCGTTCGGCGGCCGCGACTTCTTCGGCAGCCGGGTCGGCGGCATCGCGCTGGAGCAGACTACCCTGCGCCTGGTGCTGCGCGACATGCTGCACGGGCTGCTGCGTCATGACGTGTCCCGGCTGATCGTGGTCAACGGCCATGGCGGCAACGCCCAGGCGATCCACGACGTGACGCAGGAGATCCTGCTGTCGCGCGGGGTGCTGGTCCCGTGCCTGCACCTTTGGAGGGTGGCGGGGGCGATGCTGCCGGAGCTGCTGGGGGCGGACCAGGCAAGGCGCTCCGCCGGGCACGGCGCGGATCCGCTGGCCAGCGTGGCGATGCACCTGGTGCCGGAGCTGGTCCGTCCGGACCTCGTTCCCTCGGCGCCGGCGGCACCGCGTCAGGTGGCCGGGCTGGACGTGGCGGGGTTCGGCACCGCCCGGCTGGGCGGGATCGAGATCGGCGTGCCGGTGGAGCTGGGCGACAGCGCCGTGACCGCCGACGCCCGCCTGTGCTCGGCCGCAACCGGAGCCGCCATCACCGGCCGGCTGGTCGAGGCGGGTGCGGCCCTGGTCGGCCATCTCGCGCGGCAACGGGATCAGGTCGGGCGCTGACCGGCCGCACCGCCCGGCGATCCTCGAACGGCTGTCCGGCGCCGGAGCGTCTTGGCCGGCGGGATGTTGCAGTGCGCGACCCGCGGCCTCCCATGCCCGGAGCGCCACGTCGCGCGACCGAGATCCTGGCAGACGCCCCGTCTGCCCGCACACTGGTGAGCGCCCCGCACGGGCGCGGCTGGACGATCCTGGCGCTGGCGGTCGGCGGCTTCGCCATAGGCACCGGGAAGCTCTCCATGATGGGCTGCTCCGGCGGTGGGCGGCAGCCCGCGCGCGACGGTGTCGCAGGCCGGCCTGCTGGTCAGCCTGCATGCGCTGGGCGTGGTGCCGGGGGCGCCGGTCATCACCGCGCTGTGCGCCCGGATGCCGCGGCACCGGCTGCTGATGGGGATGATGGCGTTGTCCGCGGTCGGCGACCTGGTCAGCGCGTCGTCCGACCGCCTGTCGCCCGTCGGGCTGTTCCGCTTCCTCAGCGGCCTGCCGCATGGCGCTTCGACGTCGCGGCCCTGGTGGCGGCTTCCATGGTTCCCCACGACGAGCGCGCGCGGGCGGTCGGGCAGGTGATGCTCGATCTCACTGCCTCCATCACCGCAGGCGGGCTGTCGGCGCTCACCCTGGCGCTGCTGGCGGTGTTCCTGCCGGCGATCCCTGCGTCGGACGGGGCCCCGCCGTTGACGGAGCCGGGCGCGCCGGGGTGGCTGCAGGTGTGGCTGGCGCTCGCCACCGGGGGCGGTCGGCTTCGGCGGCCTGTTCGCGATCTACAGCTACATCACCACCCCGGCGCTGGTCGCGGCGACGCCCATGGCGCCGGTGGCGGTGCCCCTCGTGCTTGTGGTGCTGGGGCTCGGCACGGCGCTCGGCAACATCGTCGGCGGGTTCTGCGCCGACCACGCGCTGTGCCGCACGCTGATAACGATGCTGCTCCGGGACGGCGTGACGGCGCTGCTGTTCGTGCCGGCGCTGTAGACGCGGCTGATGGACGCGACGTCGGTACCCAGCCATTCGGCGTTCAACGTCGTCAACGGGCTCGG
>CALMVN010000310.1:3611-7848 GCA_937873225.1 uncultured Acetobacteraceae bacterium | reverse complement strand
CGCGAGAACCTGTTCCTCAACCCGGGGGCGCACGGCCACGGGCTGCTGAGCCTGCGCTCGCCGGCCGGCGAGATTGCCGACTGCGTCGCCGCCGGGGCCCGGATGAGCCTGCGGCCGAACCAGCCGGGGCGGCCGGTCGAGACGCTGTCCGGCGGCAACCAGCAGAAGGTGGTGCTGGCGCGCTGGCTCGGCATCGCCTCGCGGCTGCTGGTGCTGGAGGAGCCGACGGCGGGGGTGGATGTCGGGGCCAAGGCGGAGATCTACGGGCTGCTGCGGGAGGCGCTGGCGGCCGGGCTGTCGATCGTGGTGGTCGCCACCGACTTCGAGGAGGTGGCCGCCATCTGCCACCGTGCGGTGGTGTTCAGCCAGGGGCGCGTCTGCGCCGAGCTCCCGCGCGAGACGCTGTCGGTGGGGAGCCTGCTGCAGGCGGCTTCGGCCGGCGGCGTCCACCCTCCCCTGCCCGCTTCGTCCGCCGTGCAAGGAGTTCCGGCATGAACTCGCTCAAGTCCACGGCGCTGGAGCCGGCGCCGGGCAGCCTCAAGGGCCTGCCGATCGGGCGGCAGGTCGCCGGGCTGCTGCCGGTGTATGGCCTGCTGATCCTGGCGGTGCTGCTGGCGATCGTGTTCTCGCTGATCCTGCCCGACACCTTCCCGACCTGGCTCAACGTTCGCTCGATCCTGGGCGACAAGGCGGTGGTGGCGATGCTGTCGCTGGCCGCCACCGTGCCGATGATGACCGGCAAGATCGACCTCACCGTCGGCTACGGCGTGGTGCTGTGGCACATCCTGGCGATCTCGCTGCAGGTGGGCGGCGTGCCGTGGCCGGTGGCGGTGCTCCTCGTGCTGGCGCTGGGGCTGGTGTTCGGGCTGCTGAACGGGCTGCTGGTCGAGGTGGCGCAGATCGACAGCTTCATCGCCACGCTGGGCACCGGCACCGTCACCTATGCTGTCGCGCTGTGGTGGACCGGCGGGCGGCAGGTGATCGGACGGCTGCCGCACGCCTTCTTCGAGCTCGACATCGCCCGCGTTTTCGGCGTGCCGGTCCCGGCCTTCTACGTGCTCGGGCTGGCGGCGGTGCTGTGGGTGGTGTCCGTCTACACGCCGCTGGGGCGATACCTGTACGCGATCGGCGCCAACCCGCGTGCGTCGGAGCTGAACGGCATCCCGACGCGGCGCTACGTGATGCTCGCCTTCATGGTGTCCGGGGTGATCACCGCGTTCGCCGGGGTGATCCTGGCGGCGCGGCTGCGGGTCGGGCAGGCGAGCGTCGGGCTGGAGTTCCTGCTGCCGGCGCTGGTGGGGGCGTTCCTCGGCTCCACCACCATCACGCCGGGGCGGGTCAACATCTGGGGTACGGTGGTGGGGGTGGTGATCCTGGCGATCGGCATCTCCGGCATCGAGCAGCTCGGCGGCGCCTTCTGGGTAGAGCCGGCCTTCAACGGCGCCACCCTGCTGATCGCGATCGGGCTGGCCGGCTGGACCGGACGCAGGCGGGTGATGGCGCGCGCGGTGCGGCCGCCCGGGCCGGCGCAGGGCGGACGCTGAACACGGGCAGACTGCGGACAACGGCACCGCGCAAAGCGGGCCAGGAACAGGGAAGCGAAACGATGAAACCAGGACTTCCGACGGGTGCGGGGCTGGCGATGCTGCTCGCCGGCACCGGTGCTGCGGCGGCGCAGGACGCGCTGTCGCGGGCGCAGGCGGTGGTCGCGGCGGCGACCGCGCCGGCCTCGAAGTGGGACGGGCCGACCACCGGGCCGAAGGCGGCGCCGGGCAAGACGGTGATCTACGTGGCGGCCGACCTGCGCAACGGCGGCATCCAGGAGGTGGGCGACGGGGTCAAGGAGGCCGGGCGCGCGATCGGCTGGACCGTGCGCGTGCTGGACGGACAGGGCAGCGTGTCGGGCATCCATTCAGCCTTCAGCCAGGCGGTGGCGCTGAAGCCGGACGGCATCGTGGTCGGCGGCTACGACGTGGTGCAGAACGCCGGCGACATCGAGCAGGCGGCGGCGAGCGGCATACGCATCGTCGCCTGGCACGGCGCGCCGAAGCCGGGGCCGATGGCGGAGTACCACGTCATCAGCAACATCGGCAGCGACAGCGCGCGCGTGGCGAAGGTGGCCGCCGACTACGCGATCGCGCAGAGCGGCGGCAAGGCGGGCGTCGTGATCTTCACCGACAGCGCCTACGCCATCGCCCTGGCCAAGGCGAAGATGATGCGAGACGAGATCCAGACGGTGCCGGGCTGCAGCGTGCTGGCGTTCGAGGACACGCCGCTGGCCGACACCTCGACCCGCATGTCGCAGCTCACCACCTCGCTGCTGCAGCGCTACGGCGCGAAGTGGACGTACTCGCTGGCGATCAACGACCTGTACTACGACTTCATCGGGCCGCCCCTGATCTCCGCGGGGCGCGACCCCTCCGGGCCGCCGGTCAACATCAGCGCAGGCGACGGCAGCAACTCCGCCTACGAGCGCATACGCGGCGGGCAGTTCCAGGCGGCGACCGTGCCGGAACCGCTGCTGCTGCAGGGCTGGCAGGTGGTGGACGAGATGAACCGCGGCTTCGCCGGGCAGCCGGCCTCGGGCTACGTGGCGCCGGTGCACCTGGTGACGGCGAAGAACGTCGACTTGGATGGCGGCAAGAAGGACATCTACGACCCGGACAACAACTACCGCGATGCCTACAGGAAGATCTGGGGACGCTGAGGGATGAGCGCGTTCGAGGTGGTGGACAAGCGGTTCCGGCGCTACGTGCTGTTCAACGCGCAGCCGGAACGGATCGCGGACGGGTTCCGCTGGACCGAGGGGCCGGTCTGGTTCGGGGATGCCGGCTGCCTGCTGTTCAGCGACATCCCGAACAACCGGATCATGCGCTGGATCGAGGGGGTCGGGCTGTCGACGTTCCGGCAGCCGAGTCGGTACGCCAATGGCGGCACGCGCGACCGGGAGGGGCGGCTGGTGTCGTGCCTGCACGGGGCGCGCGCGGTGGTGCGCACCGAGCACGACGGCAGCCTCACCACGCTGGTCGACCGGCATGAAGGGCGCCGGCTGAACTCGCCGAACGACGTGGTGGTGAAGTCCGACGGCACGGTCTGGTTCACCGATCCGCATTACGGCATCGCCATGGACTACGAGGGCGAAGGGCGCACGGAGGAGGAGCTGCCGTGCCGGGTGTACCGCTTCGACCCCGGCAGCGGGCGGCTCGACGTGGCGAGCGACGCGTTCGCCTGTCCGAACGGGTTGTGCTTCTCGCCGGACGAGAGCCGCCTCTACGTCGCGGAGACCGGGCGGATGCACGACGACAGCGTCGAGCGGCGGATCCAGCTGTTCGACGTCGAGGACGGCACCGGCCGGCTCGTCGGGGCGCGCGACTTCTATGCGCCGGAGGTGGGCGCCGCAGACGGGTTCCGCTGCGATGAGGACGGCAATGTGTGGACCAGCGCCGGGGACGGGGTGCACTGCGTCAGCCCGCAGGGCGAGCTGCTGGGGCGGATCCGGCTGCCGCATGCAGTGTCCAACGTGTGCTTCGGCGGGCACCGGAACAGCCGGCTGTTCATCTGCGCCAGCAGCGAGGTGCATGCGGTGTATCTCAACCGGCGTGGTGCCGTCCGGCCTTGACCGGGCCCGTGCGCCGGGTTGCGGCGGCACCGGCGCCCAAGGCGACGCTGCGCGACGTGTCGGTGCTGGCGGGCGTGTCGCGGATGACGGTGACGCGGGTGTTCATCCGGCCGGAGCAGGTGCTGCCGGCGACGCGCGCGCGGGTGCGGCAGGCGGTGGAGGCGCTCGGCTACGTGCCGGACCGTGCCGCCGGCAGCCTGGCGACGCGGCGCAGCGGCTTCGTCGGGCTGGTCCTGCCGACGATCGCCAACGGCAACTTCGCGGCACTTGCGGAAGGGCTGACCGAGGCGCTGCGGCCGGCCGGCTACGAGCTGCTGATCGGCTACACCAGCTACAGCCTGGCCGAGGAGGAGCGGCAGGTGCGCACCCTGCTGTCGCGACGGCCGGAAGCGCTGGTGCTGGCGGCGCCGCATCGCGAGCCGGTGCTGCGCCAGCTCGGGCAGGCGGGAGTGCCGGTGATCGAGGTCGCGGAGCTGCCGGCGCGGCCGATCGGGCACGCGATCGGCTTCTCCAACCACGCGGTGGGACGGGCGGCGGCGGCGTTCCTGATCGGGCTCGGCCACACCCGGATCGCGGCCCTGGGGCCAGCGCGCAGCCGGGCTGTCGACCGGACTGGTG
>CALMVN010000310.1:0-3601 GCA_937873225.1 uncultured Acetobacteraceae bacterium | reverse complement strand
GGTAAGTGAGGAATGTGTTCGCAGAGCGGCCATATAGAGGCACTAGAGCACCTCGACTTGTAGAATCAGCGCCTTTGTGTGTTGTCGCGCTGTCCATGGCCTCACTTCCCTGACCACGAGGAGGCCAAGCTTCGTGCAGCCCTGCGCTCTTGTCTCTTGTTCTCCGCCTTTGTGCCCCCAGACACCTGCGGCTCGGGGCCCTGGGGCCAGCGCGCAGCCGCGACCGGCGCGACCTGCGCGGCGAGGCCCGGCTGCGCGGCTTCGCCGACGCGCTGCGCGCGGCCGGGCTGTCGACCGGACTGGTGCGCGGCGACGGCGAGATCCCGTTCGCGTTCCGCCACGGCGCGGCGGCGATGGCGCGCCTGCTCGACGCAGCACCCGAGGTGGAGGCGGTGTTCGCGGTGTCGGACCTGGCGGGGGTCGGCGCCTTGATGGAATGCCGCAGGCGGGGCATCGACGTGCCGGGTGGGCTGTCGCTGCTCGGCTTCGGCGACTTCGAGATCGGCCAGCAGGTGGTGCCGGCGCTCAGCACCGTGTCGGTCGATTTCGGCGATCTCGGGGACCGGGCCGGACGGCTGGTGGTCGAGCTGCTGCGGCAGCCGGGCACGGGAGGCGACAGGATCGTCGACGTGGGCTTCATGGTGGTGGCCCGGGGCACGACCCGGACCCGAACGCCGGCAGCCGGAACCACATGAGGAGGCAGACACCATGACGGATCACCAGGACCCGCCGGCAGGAAGCCGGATCGCGCTCGTCACCGGCGCCGGGAGCGGCATCGGCCGCGCCGTCACGCTGGCGCTGCTGGCAGACGGCTGGTCGGTGGTGCTGGCCGGACGGGATGCCGGGAGGCTGGAGGAGACGGCCGGGCTGGCGGGCGACGCGGTGGCGGCGCGAACCCTGGTGCAGGCGACGGACGTGGCCGATCCGCGCTCGGTGGATGCGCTGTTCGCGGCGGTACAGACGCGGTTCGGGCGGCTCGACCTGCTGTTCAACAATGCCGGCACCAACGTGTCGGGCGTGCCGTTCGAGGAGCTGAGCTTCGTCGACTGGAACACGGTGGTGTCTGTCAACCTGACCGGGGTGTTCCTGTGCGCGCAGGGCGCGTTCCGGATGATGAAGGCGCAAGTGCCGCGCGGGGGCCGGATCATCAACAACGGCTCGATCTCGGCGCACGCGCCGCGTCCGGATTCCGCGCCCTACACCGCGACCAAGCACGCGGTCACCGGGCTGACCAAGACGCTGTCGCTGGACGGGCGGCCGTACGACATCGCCTGCGGGCAGATCGACATCGGCAACGCCGCCACCGCGATGGCGGCACGCATGCAGACCGGCGCCAAGCAGGCGGCGGGACACATGGCGGTGGAGCCGATGATGGACGTGCGCGACGTCGGCCGCAGCGTGGTGCTGATGGCGTCCCTGCCGCTCGACACCAACATCCCGTTCCTGACGGTCATGGCCAACGCCATGCCGTTCCTCGGCCGGGGGTGACGGCGTCTCCCGACGAACGGGAGGGTGGGCCGGAGACCCTCATGGACCCGACTCACGGCTGTGTCATCAACGGTCGGATCCGATGCAACGGTCAGTCCGCGACCCAGGTGTGGGCGGTCACGAAGCTGTCAGGCGCGTCCCACCTTTCCCGATGCCGGGGCCGCCTCCGCCCCGCTCACCTCCCGACACGGACCTGGCGGGAACAGTTGACGCAGAAGGGAGGTCGACTCGAGCACGACGAGGCGGCGTCCGGCCTGCGCCTGCAGGTCGATTCCCCGGTCCTGCACCTCCATGGTCCGCGTGAGGCCATGGCAGCCGGACAGGATCGTCTGGTTCGCGGGGCCGACGACGGTGGCGGTACCTGCCGGGCCACTGGAGCGCACGGTGAAGCGTTCCAGCACCGGCGGCACGAACCACGTCTCCCACTGCTGGCCGATCTCGATCGCCGGATGACGCACGGGCCGTTTCAGCACCAGGGAAAGCCGGCCGGGACTCACGTCGGCGGCGTAGTCGCTGGCGGGCAGACGGTGCGCACGCGCCAGATCCAGCACCGCCAGCAGAAGGAGCAACGCCGGAGCCGCCGCCATGCGAACGCGCAGGGAGATCGCCAGAAACAGGATCATCGTCACGGCCGCCAGGGTCAGATCCCGTGCTGCGGCGGCGTCGGCGGCTGACCCGGTCTCGACCGGCAGGACGAGGTTGGCCTCGACATGCCCGAACCGATCGAACAGGGCGGTGTAGGTCGTGCTGCTCTGCCGGTCCTCAAGAAAGTCGTTCGGCTTCTTGACGAACAGCATCGTGTTGACGGCCGTGATGCCGAGCAGTCCCGCGAAGCACAGCGTCGGGAGGACGCCGCGGATCCTGTGCAGCCAGTACGCGAGGCCGATCGCCAGCATCGGCGTCGACAGCACCCAGAACCGTGCCGGCCAGCATTCGCCGGGATTGACGCCGACCCCGGTCACCGCTGCGGCGAACGCCAGCACCAGCGCCTGCCGAAGCACGCGGGATGCCGGGTCGTTGCCAGGACGGTCCAGGCGCAGCGCGCCGCAGATCAGGCCGGCATAGCCGACGATCCAGATCGGTGCATAGGCCAACAGCCCATGGTGGACGTTGAAGAGCTGCATCGACAGCACCGGGAACCAGTCCCAGGGTATCGGCGGCCTGGCCGTGTTCACCGGGCCGGTGACGGTCCCGTAGATGGCCAGGTTGAGGCCGGCGAAGCCGATCCCCGCTGCTGCGGCAACTGCCAGCAGCAACCCTGCGCGCAACCAAAGGCGACGTTGGAGGATCTGCACCAGCAGGCCGGCAAACAGCAGCGCCGCGACGACCGATCCACGCATGTGCACGATCGGAATCAGGATCAGGATTGCCGCCGTCAGCAGGTCGCCCGACACGCCTCGCCCCTCGGTCTGCAGGCGCTCCCACGCCCAGCACACGAGCGCGAAGAGAAAGGTCTCCATGTAGAAAAGATGCAGATAGGGCAGAAGCGGCATCGAGAAGGCAACGATGAACAGGGCGGCAAGCGAGGCCACCGGGCCGGCGGCCCGGCGCAGCAGGCGATGCAGGAGCGCCAGTCCGGCGATGCCGGCGGCCAGCGTCGCCGCCCGCAGCCCCATCAGCGAGAACAGGCCCGCCAGGGGCGACAGGATCACGGGCAGGTAGACCGGGTTCATCACCACCACGCCGCCGCCACCCGCAGGAAGGCTGGTGGCGCCCCCGTGCGTCACGTGCAGCATGACTTGGTTCCATTCCGCCGGCTTCATGGTAAGCGTGCCGTGCCGGATGAAGGAGGTGGCATAAAGGAGGTAGCGCTGCTCATCGCCGGTCAGGAACAGGCGGTTGCCGAACACGACCACGAGGAGAAGCGCCAGCATCGGCAGGAGGCAGAACCCGGGATGACGCTCTGCCCAGGTCCGGATCGGCGGACGGCGCAGACGGCGGCCTCGCCTGGTCGCGGACGGAACGAGACCAGGATGGTCCGGCGATGGGCGGCGTTTCATCCATCGACATGAAGCCGCAGGCTTGAGCTCCGTCAACCGACTTCGGCGACCACCTCTAGGCTCGGACGCGCCGTTCCGGCCGATCCAGGTTCATGGTATCCGTCATCCATTGC
>CALMVN010000309.1 GCA_937873225.1 uncultured Acetobacteraceae bacterium | reverse complement strand
CGTGATCGTGCGGGAGACGGAGGCAGCGGCGCGGGCGGCGGCGCGTCGGCTGCTGTCGCGGCTGGATCCGGAGGTGGGGGCGGCGATCCGCGGGCGGTCGCTGGACAGCGGGTCGGAAGGGGTGAGGCGGCAGGCGGAGCTGCGCGAGCGGGCAGACGACGACGGGTTCGCGGAGGAGACGCTGTGGACCGGGATTGGCCGGGCGCGCTCGGGGTGCGGGGCGGCGCTGGTGGGGGATCCGGACCAGGTGCTGGCGAAGCTGGAGGCATACCGGCGGCTGGGGATCGAGGCGTTCATCCTGTCGGGGTATCCGCACGCGGCGGAGTGCGACTTGTTTGCGCGGCATGTGCTGCCGCGGTTAAGGCATGGGCGGTTGGAGGGGTGAGCGCGTATGGAACTCAAGACGCGGATGGATGTAGTCTGCTCCGGGCGATAAGTTGCCCTTCGTACTGCTCCTGCCACCGGTCGGATGGCTGCGCCTTAAGGTGGACGTTACTCAGACCTGCGGCCGACCGCTTTGCGTTCTTCTAGGCATGAGAATGCCTCCGCCAGCTTCCCGGTAGTGAACTTCAGTTAGGATCTGCCTACTGTAGCTCATGTTCGACATTTACCGTGCATAGCGAGGTGGCTCCTAAACCGTCTCCACCCAGGCAACTTGACGATTCCGCACCATGCGGAAACGTCGTATCGTGCTCCCAAGGAGGATTGCTGGGCTGGCCATGACGCTTAACGAAGACATCAACCCGGAAATCTTGCGCTGGGCACGAGATACGGCGGGGATTTCGGTTGAACAGGCCGCGGGCAAGCTCGCCCTGAAGGATACCGCCAAAGCGTCCGCCATCGAAAAGCTGGCTGCAATGGAGAGCGGCGCGCGTGGAGTCACCGCTCGCTTCCTCCATCGGGCAGCCAACCTATACCGTAGGCCTGTCTCCGTGTTCTACCTGGACAGCCCACCGCCCCGCGCTGAGCGGGGCGAGGACTTTCGGAAGGTGGTCGGTGCGCCTCTCACGCGGGAAAACGCATTGCTCGACGCACTGCTGCGGGACGTGCGCGCCCGCCAAGCCATGCTTCGCGAGGTTCTAATTGAGGAAGGCGAGGGCGAGGTGTTGCCTTTCGTAGCGTCCGCCAACGTCAGGCAAGGCGCGCTGGCGGTCGCCGAGTTGATCCGGGCGGAGATCGGGATCGAGGTGGGCGTGCAGGTCAATGCCAAAAGTCCCGAAGGGGTGTTCGCGATGCTGCGGGCCGCCATCGAGCGCAGCGGCGTCTTTGTGCTGCTGCTTGGTGACCTGGGATCACACCAATCTGACATTGGGGAGGAGGTGTTTCGAGGAATAGCTCTAGCGGACGATCTAGCGCCCTTTATTGTCATCAACGATAACGACGCTGTCGTGGCCAGATCCTTTACCCTACTTCACGAGCTTGCTCATGTCTGGATTGGGACCAGCGGCGTGAGCGGCCCGGTTGAGGGCATACCGCAGAACAGGATTGAGCGGTTCTGCAATGCCGTGGCTGGCCAGTTCTTGCTGCCCTTAGCGGCGATCACTGGTTGGACCGCTACCGGAGACGATCCCTACCAGGACGCCTTGGCCTGGACGGCGCGCGTCGCCGACGTGTGGAACGTTAGCCAAGCCGCAGTCGCCTACCGCATTCTGGAGGAAAAGCTGATCACCCAGGACGTAGCGTCCGAGATATTTGCGACGCTGACCCGTAGGCGGAAAGCCGCAAGGGCCAGTGAGAAGGCGGCGCGAGATCCCGACGAGCAGGGTCCAGGCTACTATGTTCTTCGGCGTTCCCGCCTTGGCACTGGCCTGCTGGACGTTGTGCGCCGCGCCGTCCAGGACGATATCCTGACGCATACAAAGGCGGCTAAGATTCTCGGCGTCCGCTCAACCTCGGTTCAGCGGCTGCTATTCGAACGCACGCGCAACGCATGACGGTTTATGTCGTCGATGCGGACGTCCTTATTCGGGCCAATGCCGATTTCTATCCGGTCGACAGGGTGCCCCAGTTCTGGACTTGGATCCTGAGGCAGGCGCAGTCCGGTACCGTGAAGATGACCCAGCAGAACTTTGATGAGGTAGCAGGATCGCTAGACATCTTGGGGAGATGGTTGAATCATCCCGACGTCAAGGCAGCCATAATCATCCAAGAGCGGACTGACCGAAGTAAGCTCCAGCACGTGCTGGACTATGGATATGGGCTCAACCTCAACGACATTGAAATACATGAAATTGGTCGGGATCCCTTCCTGATCGCTGCCGCCTTATGGAACGCTGACCGGGTCGTGGTGACACGTGAGGTTTCCAGTCCCAAGAAGCTCCGCGCGAACAGGAAGATCCCGGACGTCTGCCGGACCCTGAAAGTTGATGTCATCACGGATTACGAGCTTTATCGGCGACTGAACTTCAACACAAAATAGCGCCGTGCAACACCAGCTGTTTTGGTCAGAGTGACATGAGAATCATCTTTCGCTTAAGTTGAAGCGAGACCTGCTGTCTAACAGAGGCAAACAGTAGCAGGTTGTGCTGTGATGAAGAATTAGGCTCACAAATTGGTAAAGCGGCAAGCCTTAATCAGCGGCAGATCGGATCATTAGGTAGTCATCGGTCTGCCCGCGACAGGACAGGTTGATCAGTCGTTCAAGTTTCGCCACGTTGTCTGCTACCGCTGCCATTGACAACCGATCATAATCAACAAGCTCTTTTAGTTTGACAACGAAAGCGAAGGTGTCCGCTGATCTCTTCAGTGTCAGGCTGAAAACGCGGCTACTAGAGCAGGAGGATCATACAACTGTATTATTTGTTGGCCCTTCTCGCGCAGCATGCAGCTCATGGCTGATGGCGCAACGAAAGGCGTTCGGTGTTAAGCCCGTCGTGAAGCAGAGTCAGTCCGAATGACGTAGAATAATCTGATTATATGCTTCTCAACTTGTTGCACTGCAAAACGGAGTAGTGGGCCGATCCGGCAGCAGTTGCGTCAAGCCCTCGTCCGGCGCACCATGTCGTACAATTAAGAAGCCTTCGGGGAAGCGATTATGGACGGGGAGGGGCGGGGTCCGCTGGCCCTGCAGATGCAAGGCATCTCGAAGACGTTTCCCGGGGTGCGGGCGCTGTCCGGGGTGTGGCTCGACGCGTGGAGCGGCGAGGTGCTGGCGCTGATGGGGGAGAACGGGGCCGGCAAGTCCACCCTGATGAAGGTGCTGTCCGGCGCGCACCGGGCGGATCCGGGCGGGACGATCCGGGTGTTCGGCGAGAAGGTCGAGATCGACGGGCCGCAGGCGGCCAAGGATGCCGGGATCGCCATCATCTACCAGGAGCTGGCGCTGGCGCCGAACCTGACCGTGTCGGAGAACATCCACCTCGGCAACGAGATCCGCCGATCCGGCGGGCGGCTGGACCGACGGGCGATGGCGGAGGCGTGCCGGCCGATCCTGCAGCGGCTGGGCACGCCGTTCGGGCCGGACACGCCGGTGTCCACCCTATCGATCGCCGAGCAGCAGCTGGTGGAGATCGCGCGCGCTCTGTATCGCCGGTCGCGCATCCTGGTGCTGGACGAGCCGACCACGGCGCTGTCGGCGCGGGAAACCGACCGGCTGTTCGCGCTGATCCGGCAGCTGCGCGCAGAGGGGATCGCGCTGATCTACATCTCGCACCGGATGGCGGAGGTATACGAGCTGGCGGACCGGGTGACGGTGCTGCGCGACGGCAGCAGCGCCGGCACGCTGGAGCGCGAGCAGATGTCGGCCGATGCCATCGTGCAGATGATGGTCGGGCGCTCGCTGTCGTCGTTCTACACCAAGACGCACGATCCCGCCGCCGCGGTGCGCGGGCCGGTGGTGATGCAGGTGGAGGGCTTGACCGACGGGGCGCGGGTGCGGCCGTGCGCGTTCGCGCTGCACCGGGGTGAGGTGCTGGGGATGGCGGGGCTGGTCGGCGCCGGGCGCACCGAGCTCGCCCGGCTGATCTTCGGTGCGGACCGGCGTGCGGGCGGGAGCGTCACGCTGGAGGGCAGGCGGGTGACGCCGTCGCATCCCGCCCAGGCGCTCGATGCCGGAATCGCCTACCTGACCGAGGACCGCAAGGGGCTGGGGCTGTTCCTGGACATGTCGTGCGGCTCCAACATCAACATCGGCGTGATCGGGCCGGACAGCGGCGCCGGCGGGCGGCTGAACCTCGCCCGCGCCAGGGAGCGGGCGATGCGCGCGTTCGGGTCGTTCCGGGTGCGCGCGTCGAGCCCGCTGGTGCAGGTCGGCTCGCTGTCGGGTGGCAACCAGCAGAAGGCGCTGCTGGCGCGGCTGCTGGAAACGGGGCCCAAGGTGCTGATCCTGGACGAGCCGACGCGGGGCGTGGACGTGGGGGCGAAGTCGGAGATCTACCGCATCATCGACGAGCTGGCCCGGGGCGGGATCGGCGTGCTGCTGATCTCGTCCGACCTGCCGGAGATCGTGGGGATCTGCGACCGGGTGCTGGTGATGCGCGAGGGCCTGATCGTCGGCGAGGTCGGCGGCGAGACCGGGGTGCCGATCAGCCAGGAATCGGTGATGGTGCACGCCGCCGGCCTGGCGCCGGACGGAATGGCGGCCTGAGGGAGCACGCGCGACATGCCAGACGACCAGCCGAACCCGGCGCCGCCCTCCGCGGACGCGGGCACGCCGCCCGCCGCCGCGCGGCTGAGCAACCGGGCACAGTTCCGCGCCACGCTGCAGTCGCTCGGCATGCTGCCGGTGCTGATCGTGCTGGCGATCGGCTTCCAGTTCGCCGGCGGGCATCGGTTCCTGACGGTGCAGAACCTGTCGATCGTGGCGCAGCAGGCCTCGATCAACTGCGTGCTCGGCGCCGGCATGACCTTCGTGATCCTGACCGGGGGCATCGACCTGTCGGTGGGCTCGATCCTGGCCGCCTCGGCGATGGGAGCGCTGATCGTGTCGCTGCTGCCGGGGATCAGCGGGCTGGCGATCCCGGCCTGCCTGGCGCTCGGGGCCGGGATCGGGCTGCTGAACGGGGTGCTGATCGCGTTCGGACGGCTGCCGCCGTTCATCGTCACCCTGGGCTCGCTGACCGCGGTGCGCGGCTTCGCCCGGCTGATGGGCGCCGACAACACGGTGTTCAACCCGCAGCTGAGCTATGCCTGGCTCGGCAACGACGGCATCCGGGTGCTGCCGGGCGTGGTGGTGCCGTGGCTGGCGATCGTGGCGGTGGTGGTGATCGTGGCCTCCTGGTACGTGCTGCGACGCACCGTGCTGGGGGTCAGGATCTACGCGGTGGGCGGCAACGCGTCGGCAGCAAGGCTGGCCGGGATCAACGTGCCGCGTATCCTGCTGTTCGTGTACGGGCTGTCCGGGCTGCTGGCGGGGCTGGGCGGCGTGCTGTCCTCGGCCAGGCTGTATGCGGCGAACGGGTTGCAGCTGGGGCAGAGCTACGAGCTCGATGCGATCGCGGCGGTGATCCTGGGCGGGACCTCGTTCGTGGGCGGCATCGGCTCGATCTGGGGCACGCTGATCGGCGCGCTGATCATCGCGGTGCTGAGCAACGGGCTGATCCTGGTCGGCGTGTCGGACATCTGGCAGTTCATCGTCAAGGGTCTGGTGATCATCGGCGCGGTGGCGCTGGATCGCTTCCGGCAGGGCAGCGGCGTGCGCACCTGAGCCGACCGGGCGCCCGGCGGGAACCGTCCCGGCCGCCGGGTGCACTTCGATCGGAAACGGGACGGTTCAGGGGGAAAGAACCATGACCAAGACGACCGGCCACGCCAGCACGTGGCTTGTTCTGCGCAACGCGCTCCTGGCCGGGGCGGCCCTGCTGGCGGCGCCGGTGCTGGCGCAGGCCAAGCCGCTGGAAGCGATCGGCGTGACCATGGGGTCGCTCGGCAACCCGTACTTCGTGGCGCTGACCAAGGGCATCACCGCGGCGGCGGATGCCGGCGGCGGCCATGTCAAGGTGATCGCGGTGTCGGCGGACTACGACCTCAACAAGCAGTTCACCCAGATCGACAACTTCATCGCCGCCGGCGTGCAGATGATCGTGCTGAACGCGGTGGACCCGAACGCCATCCTGCCGGCGATCAAGCGGGCGCAGGCGGCGGGGATCGTGGTGGTGGCGGCCGACGTGTCGGCGGCAGGCGCCGACGCCACGGTGGAGACCGACAACACCGCGGCCGGCAACATGTCCTGCGCCTACCTGGCGCAGAAGCTCGGCGGCAAGGGCAACGTGGTGATCGAGAACGGGCCGCAGGTGTCTGCGGTGATCGACCGGGTGAAGGGCTGCAAGGCGGCGTTGGCGGGCTCGCCCGAGATCAAGATCCTGTCCTCGGACCAGGACGGCAAGGGCTCGCGCGACGGCGCGCTGTCGGTGATGCAGGGCTACCTGATCCGCTATCCCGACCTGAACGGGCTGTTCGCGATCAACGACCCGCAGGCGATCGGCTCGCAGCTGGCGGCCCAGCAGCAGCACCGCGACAACATCATCATCACCTCGGTGGACGGCGCGCCGGACATCGTCGCGGCGCTGAAGTCGAACGGGCTGATCGTGGCGTCGGCGTCGCAGGACCCGTACGGGATGGGGGAACTCGCGGTGAAGGTGGGGAAGGAGATCATGGACGGGCACCCGCCGGCGCAGAAGGTGACGCTGATGCAGGCCAGGCTGGTGACCAAGGACAACGTCAACAGCTATGTCGGCTGGACCAGCCACTAGGTCGCACGATCCGGAGGCCGGCCCGCGCGGTGCGGGCCGGAACCCGGGGTAAAGGACACTGCACGAGGCCGCGTCGTTCAGGAGCGGTTCTGTCGGTTCGCAGAGCTGGCCACTTGTCGCGACGGTGCGAGAATCTGCAACCGGTCGCTGTCGGCTGAAGACGAGCTTTCTCCGGCCAGGACGCGCGCCCTCTTCATCGGTTGCTCGAAACCCGACCTTCTCGAGAAGCCGCCAGGAGGCCTGGTTCTGTGGCCGACACTGCGCAACGATGCTGCATCCGGGACAGGCTGTCGCGAGGATGGCGATGAGGCCGCCGACCGCCTCCGACGCCAGGCCCTGGCCTTGCACTGCGGGCGCAAACCAGTAGCCCAGCTCGATCTCGTCACCGCGCAGATGCGTGCCGACGGTGCCGATCGGCGTCTCGTCGCCTCGATGCCAGGCACCCCAGAAGCGGTCCTGTCCGGTGCCGTCGCCCTTGATGAGCGTCCGAGCCTGGGCCGGCTCGAACGGCGGCGAAAGAAAGTTGACGGCGTCGATGATGGCAGGCTCGTCGGTCAGGGCCCGAAGTGCTTCGGCATCTGAAGGAACGAGAGGGCGAAGGCGCAGCCTTTCGGTCTCGACAGGAGGAAGGTCGGGAAGGGAACGGTTCATTCGTGGCTCTGTGAGCAGGTGCTTCGCGTCCAGCCGGGTGACGTCGCCCATACCATGCGGAGCCCGCTCCCGATGGAGTTCCACGAGGGATGGACGAGATACGGGCGTAGCGCCTGTGGCCGTTCGACGGATCGGGGAAGTCGATCGAGCCTTCGGCGGCGGCGAGATGTCGACGTTCACGCCGCCCGTGCCGGAGCTGCCGAACGTCCAGCCATCCGGTCGGGGAACATTGCGGTCACCGCGCCGGTCTGATCGGACAGGAATGCTCAGCACCCCTTCGGGTGGAACCTGATCGGCAGGCCGGAGGAGGCGAGCCCGAGCGCCAGCAGCGCTGCCCCGCAGGCTGCCGGCGCCAGGCTCGCGCCGCACAAGCTCCCTCAGAGGGCTGTGTCGGCCTGATCAACGAAAGCAAGGCCAGGGCTCTGCCCTGGACCCGCTCAAGGCGGGGCCTTGAGAATCCGGTTGCTGGAGTCCCGGGGCGGGCTTTCGGAAGGGTCGATGCGGCGGCGCCCCCGGCCTTGCTTGAGCCGGGCGTTCCAAGCTGCGATGGTTGTCCCCACAGGGGATGGGGTTCCCCTTCAACCGCCCGCCGTGGGCTGATGACTCCTGATCGATCCGGGCCTGCGGGCCCGAGCGAGGGAGTGCGTCCATGCGTCCTGTTTTCCCCGTCCTGGCCACGCGATGAGCCTCCTGACATATGCGCTGGTCGCGCTGGGCGGCGCGCTCGGCAGCGTCGCCCGTGCCTGGCTGGGCACGGCGCTGGTCGCCCTGACCGGGCCTGCCTTTCCGTGGGGCACGATCGCCATCAACGTGCTCGGCTCGCTCGTGATCGGTTTCTTCGGGACGCTGACCGCGACCGACGGGCGCTTTGCCTTGCCGTTCGATGCGCGGGCGTTCGTGATGGTGGGCGTCTGCGGCGGCTTCACCACCTTCTCCTCGTTCAGCCTGCAGACGCTTGAGCTGCTGCGCGACCACCGCGCCGGGCAGGCGCTGGGCAACGTCGTGCTGTCGGTGCTGCTGTGCCTGGCGGGCGTGGCGGCGGGGTATTCGCTGGCGCTGGCGGCCCGCACCTCACGGCTGGCGGTCGCCGCCGAGGTGCCCGGCGTGGTGGACAGCACGCTGGTGGCGCTGCACCGCCCGGAAGCCGTCGACGGGATGCTCGCGGCGGCCAGGCGGCTGATGGCGCGCGCGGACGGCCGGATCACCGTGCTGGTGATCGACGGGCCGGCGCTGGCCGAGTTCCAGCCGACCGAGGAGGTGCTGACCGGGCAGCGCCGGCAGGAGATGGCCGCCTGGCGCACCAGGTGGGCTGCCGGCATGCGATCGAGGCTCGACCGCTGGGTGGCGGAGGAACAACAGACCGGGCACCCGGCGCGCTGGATCGAGATACGCGGCGACGGCGCTGTCGCGGTGCTCGAGCACGGGCAGGGCGCGCACCTGCTGCTGCTGGAGCAGAAGCGGGACGATCCGAGCGCGCGGGCGCGGATCCACGCGGCGCTGGCCCGGGCGGGCCGTCCGGTGCTGCTGGTGCCGTCCGGGCACGATGGCCGCTTCGGGCGCGTGGTTGCGGTGGCGTGGCAGCCGGAGGGCCGGGCGGAGCAGGCCGTGCGCACGGCGATGCCGCTGCTGTCGCAGGCGGAGCGGGTGGTGGTGCTGCAGGTCGGGGACGCCGGACAGGTGCCGGACCTGCCGGATCTGTTCGACGGGCTGCCGACGCGTCGCATGGTGTCGGACGCGCGACAGGAGGAGCTGGGGCCTCGGCTGCTGGCGATGGCGCACGAGGCGGAGGCCGACCTGCTGGTGATGGGCAGCTACAGCCATGGCAGGCTGCGGGAGATGCTGTTCGACGGGATCACCGAAAGCCTGCTCCGGATCGCCGACCTGCCGGTGCTGATCCAGCACGGGCAGCCAGCTGTTTAGTCCCGGGTGGTATGACAGGCCGACTTTGAGCGCTCTGGCTGCTTGGTCCAGGTC
>CALMVN010000308.1 GCA_937873225.1 uncultured Acetobacteraceae bacterium | reverse complement strand
GTACGAGGCGTTCTTCACCTACATCAAGGTGGCGTTCTTCGGCGCCTCGTTCCTGAGCTTCCCCGTGGTGGCGATCCAGGCCTGGATGTTCGTCGCCCCCGGGCTTTACCGCAGCGAGAAGCGGGCGTTCCTGCCGTTCCTGGTGGCGACGCCGGTGCTGTTCCTGTCGGGGGCGGCGCTTGCGTACTACTTCGTGTTCCCGTTCGCCTGGAAGTTCTTCCTGAGCTTCCAGACCACCACCGGCACCGACCAGCTGCAGATCCAGCTGCAGGCCAAGGTGAGCGAATATCTGGCGCTGGTGACCAAGCTGATCATGGCGTTCGGCATCGCCTTCGAGCTGCCTGTGGTGCTGACGCTGTGCGCCCGGGTCGGGCTGGTGAGCTCGAAGGGCTTGAGGAAGGTGCGCCGCTACGCCTATGTCGGCGCCTTCGTGGTGGCGGCGATCCTGACGCCGCCGGACGTGATCACCCAGACCGGGCTCGCCGTGCCGCTGATCGGGCTGTACGAGATATCGATCATCTGCGCCCGGCTGGTGGAGCCGAAGCCTGCGGCCGAGGAGGAGCCCTGATGCATGACCTCCGGGCGCTGCGCGCCGATCCAGACGGCTTCGACGCGGCCATGGCGCGGCGTGGGCTGCCTGCGGCGTCGGCGGCGCTGCTGGCGCGGGACGAGCGCAGGCGGGCGGCGCTGACCCGGCTGCAGGAACTGCAGGCGCGGCGCAACGCCTTGTCGCGGGAGGTGGGCCAGGCGAGACGGGCCGGCGGCGACACGACGGAGCTGGAAGCGGATGCCGTGTCGCTGAAGGGCGAGATGGACCGGCTGGAGGCGGACGCGTCGGCCGAGGCGCTGGCGGTGCAGTCGGCGCTGGCGGAGTTGCCGAACCGGCTCGATCCGGAGGTCCCGGACGGGCGGGACGAGACGGCCAATCTGGTGGTTCACGAGCGCGGCAGGCTCCGTCAATTCGCGTTCCCGCCGAGGCAGCACTACGAGCTCGGCGAGGCGCTGGGCATGATGGACTTCGCCGCCGCGTCCAAGCTGTCCGGGAGCCGGTTCGTGGTGCTGCGCGGGCCGTTGGCGCGGCTGGAGCGGGCGCTCGGACAGTTCATGCTCGACCTGCACGTCGCCGAGCACGGCTACGTCGAGCACGCGGTGCCGCTGCTGGTGAACGAGGCGGCGATGTACGGCACCGATAAGCTGCCCAAGTTCGCCGACCAGTCGTTCCGGACCGAGGACGGGCGCTGGCTGATCCCGACCGCGGAGGTGCCGCTGACCAGCCTGGTCGCGGGCGAGATCCTGCCGCAGTCGGCGTTGCCGATACGGGTCGCGGCGCTGTCCGCCTGCTTCCGCAGCGAGGCGGGAGCCGCCGGGCGCGACACGCGCGGCATGCTTCGGCAGCACCAGTTCATGAAGGTGGAGCTGGTGTCGGTGGTGGCGGCCGAGCACAGCGCGGCCGAGCACGAGCGCATGACGCGCGCAGCCGAGACGGTGCTGGAGCGGCTGGAGATCCCGTATCGGCGCATCCTGCTCTGCGCCGGCGACACCGGGTTCGGTGCCGCCCGCACCCATGATCTGGAAGCCTGGCTGCCTGGACAGGGAGCCTGGCGCGAGGTCAGCTCGTGCTCCAACACGCGCGACTTCCAGGCGCGGCGCATGAACGCGCGGATGCGTCGCGAGCCGGTGGCCGGCGAGAAGGGGACGCCCGAGTTCGTGCACACGCTGAACGGGTCCGGGGTGGCGGTCGGCCGGGCGCTGATCGCGGTGATGGAGAACGGCCAGCGCGAGGACGGCGGCATCGACGTGCCGGCAGCGCTCCGGCCGTATCTCGGCGGGCTGGAGCGGATCGGGGCCTGACGGCTTTTCGGCCGAGCATCACGGGCGGCAGGGCGAGGTCGAGCGCCTCCTCAGCGTGGTCCACCTCTACCGGCTCCTGCTCCGCCGTACCGTCGACCGCGGCGGGCTGCTGCATCATGCGGAGCGGATCGACCGGGGCGAAAGCCTGGAAGCGCTCGCCTCGTCGCTGCTGCATGCCGAGGAGGGCCGGGGCGTCTGGGAGGGCATGACGCCGGCCGGGATCGCGCACCGGATCTGGCAGGCGGCCGGCGGCGATCCGGAAGGATTCGATGCCGCCTGGATCGGGACAGGAGATGTTCCCGCGCTGGTGGCAGGCCTGGTCGGCAACGCGCGGGTGCGGGAGATGCCGGTCCTCGATGCGCTGTTTCCCGCCGGCGTCGATCCGGCTGCCGACGACCTCTATCCGGGCTGTGACTAGCGGCTGTGGGCGGTGGAGACGGGACGGGCGCTGGTGGCGGCGGCCGGGCGGCTGTTTCCCGTGCTGCGGGCGGTCGGGCCGAGAATCGGCCTCGTGATCGAGCCGGGGCCGGGCGACAACAAGGAACAGCTCGACGCCACGGTGGCCAGCCTGTCCGGCCAGGTGTACGGCCGCTGGCGGCTGGTGCTGTGCGGGAGCCTGCCGGCTGGGTTCGTGCTGCCGGCCGACCCGCGGATCACGGCGGGTCCGGACGCCCTCCCGCCGCAGGCAGGCTGGATCGGCCGGCTGGAGCCCGGCGACGTGCTGTCGCCGGCGGCCCTGGCGCTGCTGGGATACGCGATCTGCCGCCGGCCCTGGGCCGACGCGGTGTGCTGCGACGAGGACCGTCGCCGGGACGACGGGTCCTGCGTCGAGCCGGCCTTGTCGGGCCGGTGCTTTCCGGCGGCGGCGCGGCCGGGTGTTCCGGGTTTCTTCCTGCTGCGCGGGAAGAAGCGCCGTGGTCGCGACGACGGGGTGGCCGGGGAGCGTCTGGTTCACCTGCCCGCGATCCTGTGCCACCGGCTGATGCGGTTCGGGCCGCCCGTGCCGGAGGAGCGTGCCGCGGCCGGGCCGACGCCGTCGGTTTCGGTGGTGATCGCCACGCGGGACCGGGCGGAGCTGCTCGAGCGCTGCGTGCGCTCGCTTCGCGGCTGCACCGATTATCCGGCGGTCGAGGTGGTGCTGGTCGACAACGGCAGCACGGAGCCGGCTGCCCTGGCGCTGCTGGATCGGCTCGCGCGGGACGGGTGCCGGGTGCTGCGCCGGCCCGGCCCGTTCAACTGGTCGGCGTTGAACAATGACGGGGTTGCCGACGCGACCAGCGGGATCGTCGTGCTGATGAACAACGACGTCCAGTGCGTCGAGCCGGGCTGGCTGCGGGCGATGGTGGGCGCCTGCCTGCTGCCGGGGGCCGGTGCGGTCGGCGCGCTGCTGCGCTATGGCGACGGCACGGTGCAGCATGCCGGGGTGGTGCTCGGGCCGGGTCCGCAGGCGGCGCACCTCCGTTGCGACGACCCTCGGCTGCCGCCGGTCGGGGAGGTTCCGGCGGTGACCGGCGCCTGCATGGCGGTGCGCCGGACGGTATTCGAACGGATGGGCGGGCTGGACGCGGCACTGCCGGTGACCTGGAACGACCTCGACTTCTGCCTGCGGCTGCGGCGAGCCGGGCTTCGCGTGCTGCTGGCGCGGGACGCGGTGCTTCTGCACGACGAGCTCGGCAGCCGCACGCCCGACACCGATCCCGGCAACCGGCGGCAGCTGGAGCGGAGCCGCATCCTGGTCGCATCGCGTCACCGCGCGGCACTGCGCCGGGAGCGGTTCCTGCACCCGCTGCTGACCGTGGAAAGCGGCGGATGCTGCCTCGATCCGGCGGCGCCGCGCCGGACGTGGCCCATTCTCCGCGGCGGCGGAAGGGTGGTCCGGCGATTGTAACCGAATTGACGGTGGAAGCGTCGCATGGTTCCTGCGCACCAGGAACGAGGGACAGGGATGGGACAGGCCTCTGCGATCTGGATCGATGTCGACGACCTGTTCCACTACGTCCGCCACAACTCCAGGCCGAGCGGCATCCAGCGCCTGACCTTCGAGCTTTACAGCGCGATCGAGGCGCGCGGGCAGGCGACGGGACGACGGATCGGCTTCGTGCGCATCGGGCCGCACAGCGACACCTTCCGCCTGGTGTCCTGGGCGGAAGTCCGCGCCCTGTGCCACGGGTTGACGGCGGCCCGGATCGAGCAGGAACAGGCGGCGGCACCCGCCAGGCCGCGCCGCCCGGCGCGCCGGCTGCCGCGCCGGATCGCCGCCGCGCTGGATGCCAGGCTGCCCGGGCCGGCGCGCGAGCGCTTCCTCCGGTTCCGCATCCTGCAGAAGGCGGCCCTGCGGTCGCTGTCGGAGGTCGGCCGCGAGCAGGGAGCGCGCGCCGACGCGCAAGCGATGCCGTCGGCGGCCGAGCGTCCGGACCCGCCGGAGCCGGCCAGGGAAGGAACGGCTTTTCGCGACGTCGCGCGCCCCGGCGACTGGCTTCTGTCGCTGGGTGCCTCCTGGCACCGGACCGATTACGGGCGGCTGCTGGAGCGCGCCCGGCGCGAGAACGGCGTCCATACGGGCGCGCTGTTCTACGACCTGATCCCGCTGCGTCGGCCGGAATGGTGCCATCACACCCTGGTCGACACCTTCGGAGCCTGGCTCGACGGGGTGCTGCCGTCGCTCGACGCTTCCTTCGCGATCTCGAACGCGACCGCCCGCGACGTCGAGGCGTTCCTGTCCGGGCGCGGCAATTCCCTTGCCGGGCCGGTGCGCACGATCCCGGTCGGCACCGGGTTTCCGGCCTCGCTCCATGCGGTGCGCGAGGCGGCCGAGCCGGTGCCCGATCACGCCCTGCCGGCGCCCGGCAGCTATGTGCTGTTCGTGTCCACCATCGAGGCGCGCAAGAACCACGCCCTGATGTTCCAGGTCTGGCGCCGCCTGGCGCAGACGATGCCGCCTTCGGCGCTGCCGACGCTGGTGTTCGCCGGCCGGATCGGCTGGCTGGTGTCGGACCTCATGCTGCAGATCAGCAACACCAACTATTGCGACGGCAAGCTGCTGATCATCGAGGATCCGTCCGACGCGGTCCTGGTCCGGCTCTACGAGGGCTGCCTGTTCACCGTGCTGCCGTCGCTGTTCGAGGGCTGGGGCCTGCCGGTGACCGAAAGCCTGGCGGCCGGCAAGCCGTGCATCACCGCGAACAACAGCGCGCTGCCGGAAGCCGGCGGCGGCTTGACGCGGACCTTCGATCCGCTGGACCTCCACGACGCGGTGCGTGTGATCGGCGGAACGCTTGCCGACCGGGACGACCTCCTGCGCTGGGAACAGCACGTGCGTCGCGCGTTCGTTCCGGTGCCGTGGACGCGTGCGGCGGACGCGCTGCTGGAGGGGCTTGCGGCGGCGGAGCGGCCGGTCGGGCGGGATGCCGTGGCTCATGCGTGACGAGGCGGCGGCCGGCGGCGGCGTCGGGCCGCGGATCTGGTTCGACGTCGAGGACCTGTTCCACTTCGCGCAGCGCAACGCCCGGCCGACCGGGATCCAGCGCGTCTGCTTCGAGATCTACCAGGCGGCGATGGCGGACTCGGCGATGGCGGCCAGGATCGGCTTCCTGCGCCACGCGACAGCGGAGCGGGGCTTCGTCGAGGCGGACTGGACGGTCCTGACGGCGTTGTTCCGGCGGGTTACCGACCGTCCGGTCGAGCAGGGGCGGCCGCGCCCGGACGCGCAGCCCGTCCTGGCAACGGCGTCCGCGGTCGAGGTGCCGGCGCAGGAAACGCCGGAGCCTGCGCACGCGGCAATCGGGCCGGATCGCGGCAGGCTGCCCGTCCGCCTGCTGAAGCGTGCGACCGGCCTCCTGCCTGACCGGATCAGGCGGCCAGGCATCCTGTTCGTCGTGATGCAGGCGCAGGCGGCGGCGGCGCTGGCCGGGGTGGTCGGGGAGGTGGTCGGGGCCGGGG
>CALMVN010000307.1:612-2352 GCA_937873225.1 uncultured Acetobacteraceae bacterium | reverse complement strand
GTCGGCCAGTGCGGGAGCCAGAGCGAGACGACCCGTCGCATCCGGAGCCTCCACCATCCAGGTTGCGGGCTCCGCGCCGCGGCAGCGGAGAAGATCGAGCTGCCAGACTGGCCGACCGACGCCGGCGACCTCCGGCGCGTGCGGCAGCGGTGGCGGCGAGGGGCGGCCGATGATGCGCCAGCGGCTTGATGCTGCGGAGGGTGCGATCAGCGACGGATCGTTGAACCGCCGGCTGCGGCGCAGCACTAGGCCGAGCACGTCGGAGGCTTCGGCGGCCAGCTGCAGGCGCCGGGAGGCGACGAGGTCGAGCCGCCCCTCCAACTCGCAGACGACGCCGGCCAGATCCGGGTGACGCAGGCCCTCTTCCATGGCCTGCAGGGCGTTCTGGCGCGCCTGCACGAGCACGAGACGGCGCGGATCCAGGCCAGCTCCGGCAAGTCCGGCGGAGAACAGGTCGTGCCGGCCGAGGATCCACAGCACCGGACCCGGACGACGCGCCAGCAGGCTAGCGGCGAGCAGTGCGGGCGCCGCGCCGTGCTCGACCTCGGGACCACCAGCGGCAAGCTCGTGCACAGCGCCGAGGGCCAAGCCGTGCCCCGGAAGGTGCTGGTCGATGGCATCGATGTCGAAGGGGAGAACCCTGTCGCGGTGTTGTGCCGCCGATCCGCGCTCTAGGGCCGCAACCTGTGACCGCAGGACTGAAAGCTCGGTCTTCTGCACATCCGCCTCCCTGTCCAACTCGCCCCATCGAGTAGAACGTAACGGGAACATAGAAGCGTGAGGAAGCCCTTTTCGTTGCCTACTAGTCAACTATTTTGGGAAGCCGAGCCGGGTCAGGAACTTCGGCCACGAAGCGCATCCTCCGCCTCAAGCGGATGTCACTGACCCGACGTTGTAGGCCTTCCACAACATTTGCCGGATCCTCTTCACGTCCGGAAGCATGCCTAGGCTCACGCGGACACGGCAGCTACCCCGGCATATCGGCGGATATCCTGGTAGCTGATCCGCTTGGGGTTAACCGGCCCTAGACCTCGTACGGTGCGGGAGCGTATGAAGGTGGCTTGGGGCAACGCCGATGATCCGTTTGAAGGCACGGCTGAAAGCGGCATCGGACTCGTAACCGAGCCGTTTCGAAACGTCAGAAATACGGGCCTGGTCCCGAGCCAGCCATTGCCGCGCTTGGTGCATCCGCACCTGTGCGACATATTGCGCCGGCGTCTCGCCGACGATTGTGGCAAACTTCCCCGCAAAGCTAGAGCGCGATGCGCCCATCAACTGGGCCAGCTCGAACACCGTCCATTCCCGGTCAGGACTTGCATGGATGGCTGCCAGCACGCGGCCGATCTCCGGATCACGCACCGCCGCTAGCCAGCCGGTTGAGTCGTTGCAGCCATGTTCCACCCACGAGCGAATGATCTGTGCCGCCAGGACGTCGGCCAATCGGGCGACGATGCCACACGCACCGACGCGGTTCATCGCTACCTCACGGCCCATTGCCTCAATCAGGTGCGGGGTGGTGGGGTCGCTCCGCATCAGCTCGTTCGCGTGCATCACGTCCGGCATCATGCGCAGCAGCGGATGCAGGCTGTCGAGGTTGAACCGCATCGAGCCCGAGAACAGCAATCCTGCCACGCCGTCGTTGCCGGTCTGCAGGTCGACGATGTTGTCGCAGATCGACGTGCAGTTCGCGCGCGGGAACGGTTGGAAAGAGGCTTCGACTTGGCTGGCCAAGGCATGTGC
>CALMVN010000307.1:0-602 GCA_937873225.1 uncultured Acetobacteraceae bacterium | reverse complement strand
ACGGCGTCGCCTGCCTTCAGCTGTATCCACATGCCGGACGGCGCCTGCAGCCAGCAGCCCGTCTCGGCTACGAAATGGAAATGCGCGTCCGCTTGTGAGGGAAACGAGAACGCCCAGGGACCTCGGTGCCGGCAGCGGTTGTACTCGACCCCTTCGAGCCGAAGGCCGTTCAGCATCTCGGTGAGCAGATCCCCACCCCGGGGCCGCCCCAATTTGGAGCAATGATCAAGCATGACGGGTTTTCTAGCATGGAAACGCCAGACGATCGAGGCCACCTTCCGGTCAACCTGAGAGTATCCCTATGTCAGAAACGTCCAGCCGCGTTGACGCGATCACGGCGCACTCCTCGTTTGGCGTAGGCCTGGAGCCCGCACATGCCGCCTGGAGCGCGGTCCTCTCGCTGACGCTCGGGGTGTTCGCGCTGGTCACGGCCGAGTTCCTGCCCGCCAGCCTCCTGACCCCCATGGCCCAGGGCCTCGGCGTGTCCAACGGCACCGCCGGACAAGCCGTCACCGCGACGGCGCTGGTTGGCGCCTTTGCCGGGCCGATCGTCGTGGTCGGGCTCGGCCGGATCGACCGGCGGGTCATCGTGCGCGCGCTGG
>CALMVN010000306.1 GCA_937873225.1 uncultured Acetobacteraceae bacterium | reverse complement strand
TCACTGGGCCGCCATGGCGATGGCAGGCGCTGACCAGCCCAGCCGTCCGCATGAGGCGAGCGATCCGCTTGCGGCCATGTTTCTCACCGACCGCCTGCAGTTCCGCATGCACTCGTGGCGCGCCATAGGTCTGGCGCGACCTCGTATGAATGCTCTGCACGCGTTCGGGCAGCGCCGCGTCGGCCTCGGCACGGGCCGACGGCAGACGCTTTAGCCAAGCATGGAAACCTGCCTTCGACACGCCGAGCACGCGCGCCATGGGGGCAACCGGGAAGCAGGCCTGGTTCGCGCTCATGAACCGGAAGATCCGGACGGCATCGTGCCGGTCTCTCGGGCAAACCAGGCCGCGGCTTTTGACAAGATGTCGCGCTCGAGCCGGAGCTGACGCACCTCGCGCCGAAGCCGGGCCAGTTCCTCACGCTCGGCTGCGACCAGGCCGGCGTCGGCCGAGGCGGGTTTCACCTCCCGTCGGCCCTCCTGCCGATCGGCCTGCGCAACCCAGTTCCGGATCGCCTGGGCAGACGGTTCGAACTCGCGAGCCAGATCGGCCGGGTCACGTCCGGCTCGAAGCAGCTCGATCATCTGGCGCCGGAACTCCGGCGCATAAGGAGGACGGGTCTGCGGCATCTGGACACCTCATGCGAAAGCATCAGCTGTGTCCACTAAACCGGGGCAATCCCAGACGATCTCGCCGAGGGCAAGCTTGTGGCTGGTGAGGCGCTTCTCGATACGCGCCTTGAGGGCGTCGAGCTCGGGATCGATGTCGAGGGTCTTGCGAGGCATGGTGAGGTCTCCGGTGCGGATCAGTCCGCCCGGCAAGGCTCGGAAGCCGCGGCGCGAACGGCCACCAGAAAAATCACGGTCGCGCATTTTTCTGCTCCGGACGAGAAGCGCGATCGGTTGCCCTCCCACCGGATCGCGCCGCCGCTTAGTGGAACAGCTCGTCGCTCAGGCTGCGCTCGCAGGTGCGGAAGATGCCGCGGCTGATCCACCACACGGCAGCGAGCCAAGTCGTGTAGCCCGCGACCACGAGCAGCAGCAGTGCGGCTGGAAGATCGAGCTGGCCGAAAGGATGAGGTGACCCGAAGAGCCAGCGCTCGATCCCGTACAGGTCGGGCGCCATGCGGCCGAACTGGAGTGTGACATGGGCATACTCGAGCCCAAACAGCACCATGAACAGGACCCGGAGCGACACCGGCATGCTGCGGAAGGACGGGTAGGTCTTCACCCCGTGCTGCGTAAGCCAGCGTCGAACGGCTAACGGTTGTTGGCAGGACATGGCACTGCTCCGTTTCCTGAAACGGCCTGCTTGGCGTCATCACCGATCGGCGACGGCGGCCATAGGGATTTCAACGTTGGCCAGGCGCTCCTGTCTCCCGGATCCGCTTGATCCTTTTCCGTTTGCCCGATCGTGCAGCCGCTGCCCAAAGCGCGCGTTGATGTGTCGAACGGCGCGAACGGTGTGGCTCACGCCCGTCGCGTCATCCGGCTACGAAGCGAAGAGCGAAGTAGCCGTCAGGATGCGCGCTGCCGCGTGAGCTTCCGCAGGCGGAAGCGATCGCGCTGGTGCGGGACTTCGTACGTGAGCAGTTTGTGGCGCGCGGCATGGTGGCCGACCTCAACGTGCACTGGGGTGTCGCCTCGGATGGCGAGGCGCAGCCGCACGCCCACGTGCTGCTCAGCATGCGGATGGTCGGAGAAGACGGCTTCGGCCTGAAGCAGCGGGACTGGAACGACAAGGCGCTGCTGCGCGGCTGGCGCGAGCGCTGGGCAGCCCTGGCCAACGAGCGTCTGGCTGAGGCGGGACACGATGCGCGCATCGACCACCGCTCGCACGCCGAGCGCGGACTCGGGCTCGAGCCACAGAACAAGATCGGGCCGGCCGGAGCGCGGCGGGCGCTGCGCGAGGAGGACGCGGAGCGGGCGGCCGAGCACCGGGCAATCGCGCGGCGCAACGGCGAGCGGCTGCTGGCCAATCCGGTGTTGGCGCTGGAGGCGCTGACGCAGCAGCAGTCGACCTTCACGCGGCGGGATCTGGCGCGGCTGGTGCACCGGCAGTCGGACGGAGCAGCGCAGTTCGCGGCGGTGATGGCGGCGATCGAGGCGTGCCCGGAGCTGGTGCGGCTCGGCCGGGACGGACGCGGCCAGGAGCGGCTGACGACACGAGAGATGCTGGCGACCGAGCGGCGGCTGGAGGCGGTGGCGGCTGCGCTGTCGACGCGGCAGACGCACGCAGTGCCACTCCCGCGGCGGCACGCGGCGATGGCGAGTGCCGTACTCGGCGCGGAGCAGGCGCTGGCGTTCGGTCACGTGACGCGGGCGCGCGACCTGGCGGTGGTGGTGGGCTACGCCGGCACCGGCAAGAGCACGATGCTGGGCGTCGCCCGGGCAGCGTGGGAGGCCGAGGGCTACCGGGTGCGCGGGGCGGCGCTGTCGGGCATCGCCGCCGAAGGCCTGGAAGGCGGGAGCGGCATCGCGAGCCGCACGCTGGCGAGCCTGGAGCTCGCGTGGAGCCGCGACCGGGAGCTGCTGGAGCGCGGCGACGTGCTGGTGGTGGACGAGGCCGGGCTGATCGGCTCGAGACAGATGGAGCGGCTGCTGGCCCGGGTGCGGGAGGCAGGCGCCAAGCTGGTGCTGGTCGGTGATCCGGAACAGCTGCAGGCGATCGAGGCCGGGGCGGCGTTCCGACTGATCGCCGAGCGGGTGGGTGTCGCCGAGATCACCACGATGCGGCGGCAGCAGGAGAAGTGGCAGCAGGACGCGACGCGCGAGCTGGCCACGGGGCGGACGGCGGACGCGCTCGGCCGCTACGAGGCTGCGGGCACGGTGTGGGAACATGCGACGCTGGAGGAGGCCAAGGCGGCGCTGCTGGCGGGATGGGATGCAGAACGGCAGGCACAGCCGGAGGCCAGCCGGATCATGCTGGCGCACACCCGGGCCGACGTGCGCGACCTGAACGAGCGGGCGCGGGCGCTGCGCGAGGTGGCGGGCGAGACATACTGGGGCCGTACGGTGCCGACCGAGCAGGGCGAGCGACACTTCTCGATCGGCGACGCGGTGCTGTTCGGGCGCAACGACCGCGGGCTCGGGGTCAAGAACGGCACGCGCGGCCGGGTGGAGTGGATCAGTGGCATCCATGGCGACCCCGTGCTGGAGATCGCGGTGCCGGCGGCCGAGGGTGGCAGCCGAAGCGTGCGGGTGCGGCTGGCCGAGTATGGGCACCTCGACCACGGCTATGCGGCGACGGTGCACAAGACGCAGGGCGTGACGGTGGACCGGGCGCACGTGCTGGCGACGGCGGGGATGGACCGCCACATGGCCTACGTGGCGCTGACCCGGCACCGGGACGGGGTGGCGCTGCACTGGAGCGCGGACGAGCTGGGCAGCCGGGAGGGGCTCACCCGCACGCTCGGCCGCGAGCGGCTGAAGGACACCAGCCTGGACTACGGCGACAGCCGGGACGCGATGGCAGCGGCTGGACCCGAGGATGCCGCGGCAACGACGCAGGCGTTTGCGGAGCGGCGCGGGCTGCATCCGCTGGTCCCGGTGAGCCGGATCGTGCTGCGCGCCGGGCAGGTGGCGGCGCGACAAGCCGTGTCGCTGGCGACTCTGGCGCGGCGCCGGGTGGAGCGGCAGACGCTCAGGGACGGGCTGGGGCCGCTGCTGGAGATGCTGCGCGAGCAGGCGCAGATGGTGGATCGCCTGGCTGCACGGGTCGCCCGTCCGCCGGCACCGGCCAAGGTACCCGAAGCCACCACGACCGCACCCATGTCTTCTCGCGGCCCAGGCGTGCTGTCGCAGGTCCTCAGGATGCTTGCGGAACAGCAGGCACGGTCGCAGGCGCCGGCGGTTCCGCCGGTGGCGCCTGCTCCGCAGGGCGACGCGGCAATGCGGGAGGAGCTGACGCTGGCGTTGATCGTCGCCAGCACGCCGGGACGGGAACAGGACGGCCACCGCCTGCTGCAGCGACGTGGCGACCTGCCATGGCGGTCGATGCGGTTGGAGCGGCAGCTGCAGATGCGGCGTGAGCTGCCGCCCGTGCTGCCGCCGGCCGGAGAAGGGGATTACACGATCGAACGGGCGCAGGCAGCGACCCGGCTGCTGCGCACGGAGGCCATGCTGCGGCGGGAGCACGCGATGCGGGGCGGCACCGACGGTGGAGTGCTCGAGCAGGCCCTGGTGCAGGCGCGGGAGCGGACCGTGGTGCACGCGCTGTCGCCGCCGGCCCAGGCGGCGCTCGACCGGCTGGAGGCGGCCGCCGCGACCGTGGACTGGCCGCAACTATGCGACGGACAGCGACGGACCAGGCAATTCGGGATGGTGGGGATGTTGCGGGCGCAGCTGATGGCCGAGCGGGCGCCGGTGCTGCAGGCATGGCAAGCGATCGCCACTCAGCCGCGGATCCTGGCCGAGCTGGAGCGGCGCGAGGCGGTGCTGCGGCATCGCTGGGACGAGGACTTCCTGTTGCGGAGTGCCGCAGCCTGGCGGCAGCGACCGGCTCTGCGTGCGCTGCAGGAACCCGCCAGCCGGCTGGCGGCCGAAGCGGTGCTGATCGGCTATGCGCGGGACGGCGCGGCGGCCGAGCAAACGTGGCGGACGACGCCAACGGTCACGGCCGAGCCGGAAGCGTGGGTGGCGCGGGCGTGGGCATCGTATGAGCGGAGGCCGCGGATGGCGGGGCGGCCGTCGCGCGAGGCCTCGTCAGGCCCGTTGCCGGGCTGAGACGAAGGGGAAGACAGCCATGATGGCCAAGGTAGACGGCGACGCGGCCGGGCTCGGCGCTGCGGTGACGCGCCTGGAGCGGCGGGTGGCGGAGCTCGCGGTGGCGATCGAGCGGCAGGATGGCAAGCTCGACGAGCTGCTGGCCCGGACCGCACCGGAGGAGCCCGAGGGGCCGCCTCTGCACGAGCTGATCGCGACGCTGGTGGGGGTGATGATGGATACGCATCGGGCTGTGCAGCGGATTGACCGGGAGCTCGAGCGGCAGTGGACGGACGAGGGGCAGCGGTGATGGGATCGTCCCGGAGACGCTGATGGCGGATCTGCTGGAAACCGCATGTGCCGTTTGGTGGAGGATGGACCATGTGCGAATCGGCAACGCGCAGGTCGATGACGATCCTTGACAGCGACGGCGGGAGCAGGATCTCCGTGGTCCGCTCACAGCCCTACTCTCAAGGTTATCCATGATCTTGTGGATAAGTGGGATGTCAGGCTCGGGCGGATGCCATCTTCAGACGGAGCGGCTGATCCTGCCTTGCCCACTCCTAATACCCTGTCTACAACATACGCATACAATGCGCATGAGGGTGTGATGGGTTACAGCCGGTCTGCGTTGAAGCGTCCGACCAACGTGACTCTCGATGAGGAATTGGTCCGGCAGGCCCGGCTGCTGACCCCGAACCTCAGCGGCACCGTCGAGGACCTGCTGCGGGAGTTCGTGGCGCGCGAGCAGAGCCGGCGAGCGGCGGAAGACGTCGCGGTGACCGAGCTGATCGACGGCCTCAACACCTTCCACCGGGAGAACGGCCTGCTCAGCGACGAGTTTTTTTTTATTTATTCTTGATCCAGTTAGATGTACTGAGTTATTATGGTCGGCAGCGGGATACGATCCCCTACGTGGTCGTGCTGCAGAACAACCGGTTCGATCGCTCTGCAACCAGGTTCGTGGCGCCGCTGATCCTGGCTCGACAAGCCAACGTCCGAGAGCATTACCTAGCGCCACGTTTCACCGTGGAGGGGATCGAGGTGGTGATGGACGTGTTCAACTTGGCTACCTTGCCAACGGAACGACTGGGACCACCGGTCGCCACGCTTGGGGACGAAGACTCCCGAGCGAAGCTGATGCGGGCGATGGATGAACTTATCAGTCAAGCCTGACCCGCCGTACAGGGGTTATCGCAACAGCAGCAGCTTCTATTTTACGCTCCATCTCTGTCGTCTGGGCGCCTAACTCAAAGCACCGAACTGGACATCAACCGTTTAGGCGGCAGTGGCTGACGGGTGGGAAGCGGAATGTCGGTTATAAGGGAGAAATGACTGAATGCTGACATTCGCAGCTTTCGACCAGAGTCGATCGTTCAAGCTCAAACCGATTTACGTCCGGTTCTGCCGGAAGCCGATGATTGAGCTGGTCAAAAGGGCTCTCGGTATCGCGGCCGTTCCGGGGCGCGGCGACCGTTCCAAATTACCGACCGTCCGCTCGGCGTAACCTGATCAGCCGCCGAAAATACTGGCAAGATTGAACCCGGCGAAACCGGCCTGTCTGCTCTGAAGCGCTGATCGAGAATATTCGATCTTTCGTTCATCGCTTAGGACTAGGCCGCAGCGGGTGTTGCCGCCGCCACCTCTTCAGCTATGAAGGGGTGATACTATCGAACTCAGGGGCGATAAGCCCGCGTAGATCTCGACTGGCGGGAGATGTTATCAGGTCGCGTGAGGGTATTGGTGTCCCCGCGTACAGAAGCTTCTTCGTGTCAGGTTTCCGGCAGGGCAAATGCATGGCGCGCAAGGCGATTGGTAAGCGGGACAGTCTCGACGATCGGTTCCGGATTGCAGACGATTCCTTTTCGGGCGGCGTCGGCATCTGGCAGTCGCAATTTCGGATTGCGATCGGTGTGGAGGATGGCGAACGCTATTTGCTCCGCCTATTCAAGAAGACCGGTACACCGCTCGATGACGATCTGCGTCGCCTGATCGCGCGTGGGCTACGACGCGTCCGCCGACTCCTGACGTCGCGTTACTCGCGCGACCTGCTGGTCGATGTGCGTGGACTCGTCGAAGATCACGATGAATTCGCCATTCTCATGCTCGATCCCGGTACGCCGGTCTCCAGTCCTGCGCGGGTCCGCGCCAAACAGGGGTTTTTCCTCTCCAGCGACGGGCGGAAGTTGTTCTGGCGCAATATCAGCCGTATCGCCATACTCCAGTAGCTGCGTGTAGAGGCTGGCGAACTGCAAAGCCAGTGTCGGCTCCTGAACAACGGTCGCCGCAATCCCCCGCACGCGCGTGCCGTGAAAAATTTTAGCCGACGGCCGCA
>CALMVN010000305.1 GCA_937873225.1 uncultured Acetobacteraceae bacterium | reverse complement strand
TGCTGCTCGACTTCCTGGGCGACGTGGTGTGCGGCGGCTTCGGCCTGCCGATCGCGCGCGACATGTGCCAGAAGGTCATCGTGGTCGGCTCGAACGACCTGCAGTCGCTCTACGTCGCCAACAACGTGTGCTCGGCGGTCGACTACTTCCGCAGGCTCGGCGGCAACGTCGGCGTGGCCGGCCTGGTGATCAACAAGGACGACGGCAGCGGCGAGGCGCAGGCCTTCGCCGAGGCGGCCGGCATCCCGGTGCTCGCGGCCATCCCGGCCGACGACGACATCCGGCGCAAGAGCGCCAACTACGAGATCGTGGGCCGCCCCGGCGGCCGCTGGGCGCCGCTGTTCGAGGCGCTGGCGGCGGCGGTCGCGGACGCGCCGCCGCTCCGCCCGAAGCCGCTGACGCAGGACGGGCTGCTCGGCCTGTTCAAGGGCGACGCGGTCGGGCGCGACGTGGTGCTGGTCCCGGCGACGATGGCCGACATGTGCCCGACGATGGTGCAGGAGAAGCCGTCCCTCGAAGTCGTCTACGAGCCGGCCTGAGATCATGGACGGGATCTCCTCCCTCACAGCGCCGCCCGGGATCGACGCCGACGGCCTGTCCGGCTGCCACGGCGGCCGCGAAACCCTGATCGAGGCGGCCTCCCGCGCCGGCAAGACCGAGGCGATGGCGGCCCTGATGCGCGACTACCCGCGCGGGCCGCACGAGCAGCCGCAATCCATGTGCCCGGCCTTCGGCTCGCTCCGCGTCGGCCTGCGCATGCGCCGGGTCGCCACCGTGCTGTCCGGCTCGGCCTGCTGCGTCTACGGCCTGACCTTCACCTCGCGCTTCTACGGCGCCCGCCGCAGCGTCGGCTACGTGCCGTTCAACTCCGAGACGCTGGTGCGCGGGCAGTTGTTCGAGGACATCCGCGCCGCGGTGATCGAGCTCGCCAGGCCCGCCGAGTACGACGCCGTGGTGGTCATCAACCTGTGCGTGCCGACCGCCTCCGGCGTGCCGCTCGACCTGCTGCCGCGCAGCCATGACGGGGTGCGCATCATCGGCATCGACGTGCCGGGCTTCGGCGTGCCGACCCATGCCGAGGCCAAGGACGTGCTGGCGGCGGCGATGCTGCGCACCGCCCGCTCCGAGGCAGAGGCCGGCCCGGTGGCGCGCCCGCGCGGCGCCGTGGACGGCGCGCGCACGGTGGCGCTGATCGGCGAGATGTTCCCGGTCGATCCCGCGACGATCGGCGCCATGCTGGAGCCGATGGGATTGTCGGTGGCGCCGCCGACGCCGGCGCGGGAATGGCGCGACCTGTACGGCGCTCTGGACTGCACCGTGGCCGCCGCGGTGCACCCGTTCTACGTCGCCTCGGTGCGCGAGTTCGCCGCCGCCGGCCGGCCGGTGGTCGGCTCCGGCCCGGTCGGGCTGGACGGCACCGCCGGCTGGCTGGAGGCCGTCGGCGACGCGGCCGGCGTGCCGGGCGTGGCGATCGACGCGGCGCGGCACCGGGCGCTCCCGCCGCTGCGCGCGGCGCTGGAGCGGTGCCGGCTCGACGCCCGCATCACCCTGTCGGGCTACGAGGGCTCCGAGCTGCTGGTGGCGCGCCTGCTGATCGAGGCCGGCGCCACGATCCCCTATGTCGGCACCGCCTGCCCGCGCACGCCCTGGAGCGATCAGGACCGCGAGTGGCTCGAGGCGCGCGGCGTGCACGTGCAGTTCCGCGCCGCCCTGGAACAGGACCTGGCGGCGATGCGCGAGGTGCGTCCGGACCTGGCGATCGGCACCACGCCGGTGGTGCAGAAGGCGAAGGAGCTCGGCATCCCGGCGGTGTACTTCACCAACATGGTCTCGGCCCGGCCGCTGTTCGGGCCGGCTGGGATCGGCGCGCTGACCGCGATCGTGCGCGCCCAGACCCGCGGCCGCGAGCGCTTCGGACGGATGGTGTCATTCTTTGACACCACCGCCGACCGCGCGGCCCCGGTGGCGGCGGAGTAGATCCGATGCTGGTGCTCGATCACGACCGGGCCGGCGGCTACTGGGGCGCGGTCTACGCCTTCAGCGCCATCAAGGGGTTGCGCGTCATCATCGACGGGCCGGTCGGCTGCGAGAACCTGCCGGTCACCGCGGTGCTGCACTACACCGACGCGCTGCCGCCGCACGAGCTTCCGGTCGTGGTCACCGGGCTGTGCGAGGACCACCTGTCGATGAGCGGCACCGAGGGGGCGCTTGGCCAGGCCAACAAGGCCGGCGACACGAAGCTGCCCGGCGTGGTGGTGACCGGCAGCATCGCCGAGATGATCGGCGGCGGCGTGGTGCCGGAAGGCTCCAACCTGCTCCGCTTCATCCCGCGCACCATCGACGAGGACCAGTGGCAGAGCGCCGACCGGGCGATGTTCTGGCTGTGGACGCAGTTCGGCGCGAAGAAGGCGGCGCGCGTGCGCAAGGCCCGACCCGCCGGCGCCAAGCCGCGCGTGAACCTGGTCGGCGCCCTCTACGGCACCTTCAACATGCCGTCCGACGTGGCGGAGATCCGCCGCCTGGTCGAGGGCATCGGCTGCGAGGTGAACCTGGTGTTCCCGCTCGGCAGCCATCTCGACCAGGTGCCGAAGCTTGCCGACGCCGACGTGAACGTCTGCCTCTACCGCGAGTTCGGCAGGCTGCTGTGCGAGGAGCTCGACCGGCCCTGGCTGCAGGCGCCGATCGGGCTGTTCTCGACCACGCGGTTCCTGCGCTCGCTGGGCGAGCTGGCCGGCGTCGATCCGGAGCCGTTCATCGCCGCCGAGAAGGAGACCACGATCAAGCCGATCTGGGATCTCTGGCGCAGCGTCACGCAGGACTTCTTTGCCACCGCCCCGTTCGCGGTGGTCGCTACCGAGACCCATGCCCGCGGCATACGCCAGTTCCTCGAGGACGAGATGGGCGTGCCGTGCGCGTTCGCGGTGACGCGCCATCCCGGCGCCAAGACCGACAACGTTTCGGTGCGCGAGCAGCTTCGCACCAACCCGCCCGCGGTGATGTTCGGCTCGACCAACGAGCGCATCTACATGGCCGAGCTCGGCACGCGCGCGGTCTGGGTGCCGGCCTCGTTCCCGGGCGCCATCATCCGGCGCGCCACCGGCACGCCGTTCATGGGCTATGCCGGCGCCACCTACCTCGTCCAGGAGTTCTGCAACGCGCTGTTCGACGGCCTGTTCGGCATGCTGCCGCTCGGGCGCGACCTCGACCGAGTCGAGCCGACGCCGGCGCACGCGCCGGAAGGCCGGACGGAACGTCGCTGGGACGCGGACGCGCTGGCGCTGCTCGACCAGGCCGTGGAACGCGAACCGTTCCTGCTGCGGATTTCCGCCGCCAAGCGCCTGCGCGACCGCATCGAGGCGGACGCGCGGCGCTCGGCCGAGGATCGCGTGACGGCGTCGCGGGTGCGCGACGCGGTCGCCTCGATGTCCGGCATGGCCGTGTCGTGAGCCATGCGGGCGCCAGTCAACAACGAAAGGATGTGGTGACGATGTCGGATGATCTGGAACGCCGCTCGACGTTGTCGGGCCTGAGCGTCGGGGAGGCAAAGGAGTTCAACCGGATCTTTGTCCTTTCCTTCGTGATCTTCGTGGGGATCGCCATCGTGGCGCACATGCTCGTCTGGCTGTGGCGCCCCTGGCTGCCGAGCGTGCACGGCTACCAGACCTCGATGCTGGACGGGGTGTCGCTCGCCCGGCACCTGCTCTCGTCCTACGGCTGAAGGGAGGCCGACATGCACAACGTATGGCTCTTGTTCGACCCGCGCCGGGTGCTGGTCACCTTGTTCGTGTTCCTGCTGGTGCTGGCGCTGACGATCCATTTCATCCTGCTCAGCACCGACCGGTTCAACTGGCTGGACGGCCCGCACCACGACCAGTTGCACGGCAACTCGCAGGTGCAGCAGATGACGCCGCTGCCGCCCGGACAGCAACCCTGACGGCGCGCCGGGCGGCGGCAGGCGATCCTGCCGCTCCGCCTGGCTGCCGGACGACACGGATCGCCGCTTCGGACACGGAACCACCGTCATGTCGATGTTGCACTTCGAGCACAAGTACCGGGTCCGCGGCGGAACGCTCGTCGGCGGCGACCTGTTCGACTTCTGGGCCGGTCCTTTCTATGTCGGCTTCTTCGGCGTCACCACGATCTTCTTCACGCTGATCGGCACGGCGCTGATCATCTACGGAGCGGCGATCGGCCCCACCTGGAACGTGTGGCGCATCAGCATCGCGCCGCCGGACCTGCGCTACGGGCTCGGCTTCGCGCCGATGCGGGCGGGCGGGCTGTGGCAGTGGATCACGTTCTGCGCCATCGGCGCCTTCGTGTCCTGGGACCTGCGCATGGTCGAGATCGCGCGCAAGCTGGGCATGGGGTTGCACGCGCCGTTCGCCTTCGCCTGCGCGATCCTGGCCTACGTGACCCTGGAGGTGATCCGTCCGCTGCTGATGGGCGCATGGGGGAACGCGTTTCCCTACGGCATCATCAGCCATCTCGACTGGGTCTCCAACGTCGGCTACCAGTACCTCCAGTTCCACTACAATCCGGCGCACATGATCGCGGTGACGTTCTTCTTCACCACGACGCTGATCCTGGCCATGCATGGCGGCGTGATCCTGTCCTCGCTCAACCCGCCTCCGGGCGAGCCGGTCAAGCCCGGCGCCTACGAGGACAGCTTCTTCCGCGACCTGATCGTGTACTCGATCGGCCCGCTCGGCATCCACCGGCTCGGCTGGTTCTGCGCCATCAACGCCGGGGTGTGGAGCGCCATCTGCATCGTGCTCAGCGGACCGTTCTGGACCAGGGGATGGCCGGAATGGTGGTCCTGGTGGCTCAACCTGCCGTTCTGGAACTGAGGAGGGCGGGATGTTCGATTATCGCACCACCTTCGGCGTCGAGTACCAGAACCTGTTCAACCGCACCCAGATCGAGGGCAAGCTCGACAAGGGCGCGCCGCTCGAATGGGGCATGGAGAACCGGCGCGGCAAGCCATCCACCTCCTTCCTGTTCGGCCTGATCGGCTCGCAGCAGGTCGGTCCCTACTACCTGGGCGCGACCGGCCTGGCCTCGCTGATCTGCGGCCTCATCGCCTTCGAGATCATCGGCCTGAACCTGTTCGCCTCCGTCGGCTGGGACCCGGTGCAGTTCATCCGCCAGCTGCCCTGGCTCGGCCTGCAGCCGCCGGCCCCGGCCTGGGGGCTGCACATCCCGCCGCTGGCCCAGGGCGGCTGGTGGCTGATGGCCGGCTTCTTCCTGACCACGTCGATCCTGCTCTGGTGGGTGCGCGTCTACCGCAGGGCGAGGGCGCTCGGCATGGGCACGCACGTCGCCTGGGCGTTCGCGTCCGCGATCTGGCTCTACCTGGTGGACGGCTTCCTGAGGCCGCTGCTGATGGGCAGCTGGAGCGAGGGCGTGCCGTTCGGCATCTTCCCGCACCTGGACTGGACCGCGTCGCTGTCGATCCGCTACGGCAACCTGTACTACGACCCGTTCCACATGCTCTCGATCGTCTTCCTGTACGGCTCGACGCTGCTGTTCGCGATGCATGGCGGGACCATCCTCGCCACCAGCCGCTACTGGGCGGAGCGCGAGATCGAGCAGGCGACCGATCCCGGCACCGCCGCCGAGCGCGGCGGCATCTTCTGGCGCTGGGTCATGGGCTTCAACGCCACCTTCGAATCGATCCACCGCTGGGCGGTCTGGTTCGCGATCCTGTGCACCCTGACCGGCGGGATCGGCATCCTGCTCACCGGCACCGTGGTCGACAACTGGTACCTCTGGGGGGTCAAGCACGGGTTCGCGCCGGAATACCCGCGTGTCTACGCGCCGATCACCGATCCCGGACTGCTTCGCGCGGCCGTGCAGCCATGAGCCTCCTTCTCGCACCGTTCCAGCCCGTCGCGGCCGCGCTCGGCGGCCTGCGCTCCGGGCTGCGCCACCATGGCGGACGCTTCCGCGTCGGGCTGGCCGCCACGGTCGCCGCCGCCGCGGTGATCGGCCTGGTCTTCACCCTGGAGCGCCCGGCGCCGCGCAACGTGCAGCTCGGCTATCGCGGCACCGGCATGGGCGCGATCTACAACGCCCGCCTGGTGGCGCAGCAGCTCGGCCTGCAGCAGGTCGACGCGCCGCTGCCGCCCTCGATCCCCGCCGGCAAGACCGCGGCGCAGGCCTACAAGAACATCCAGGTGCTGCAGAACCTCGACGCCAACGAGTTCCTGCGCCTGATGGGCGCCATGACGCAGTGGATCGCGCCGCAGGCCGGCTGCGCCTTCTGCCATTCGCTGAAGAACATGGCCGACGACAGCATCTACACCAAGACGGTGGCGCGCCGGATGCTGCAGATGGTGATGGCGATCAACACGCAGTGGCAGAGCCACGTCGACGGCGTCGGCGTCACCTGCCAGACCTGCCACCGCGGCCGCGCGATCCCGGCCGGCTCCTGGTTCATCCAGCCGCCGCCGCATGGCGAGCGCAACGCCACCGAGGCGGATTCCGGCCAGGACCTTCCGGCGGCGGTGGCGGGCGGGTCCGCCTTCCCCTACGACCCGCTGACGCCGTTCCTGCTGTCGGCGATGCCGATCCGCGTGACCGGCACCACCGCGCTGCCGAACGGCGACCGCTCCTCGGTCAACCAGACCGACTGGACCTACTCCCTGATGATCCACTTCGCCGACTCGCTCGGCGTCAACTGCACCTTCTGTCACAACACACGCGCGTTCGAGGAATGGGACCAGGGCACGCCGAACCGCGTCTCCGCCTGGCACGCCATCCCGATGGTGCGCGACCTGAACCGCAACTACATGGCGCCGCTCGCGCAGGTGTTCCCGGTCGAGTTGCGGGGCAAGCTGGACGATGCACCGAAAGTGAGTTGCGTCACCTGCCACAACGGCGCCTACAAGCCTTTCTACGGCGCCAGCGGCCTGCCCTACTATCCGGAACTCGCGCATGCGGTAACGATGACGCCTCCGGCTGGAAGCAGGCCCTGAGGCGGGCGATGATTGGGCCAGCGGCAAGGAAAGGACGCGCAGTGACCGGCAATCCTTTGCGCAGGGCGACGCTCGGGGCGGCCTTCGCGCTCCTGGCTGCCGCCGGACCGGCGACGGCACAGCCTTCCGGCGCGGCGCAGGGTTCCGCCCCGTCACCGATGCCGGCCTCCGCCAGCCGGTCCCTCGACCCCGCCGCGACCGCGCCCCCGGGCAGCGATCCCACCGCCGACAGCGTGGTCGCCCGCGGCAAGTACCTGGTCGACCTCGCCGACTGCGCGTCGTGCCACACGCGCAACGGCGGCCCCCGCTTCGCCGGCGGCCGCTACATGGGCATGCCGTTCGGCATGCTCTCGACGCCCAACATCACGCCGGACAAGCAGTGGGGCATCGGCAAGTACACCGACGACGAGTTCGTCCGCCTGTTCCGCCACGGCATCGACCGCGTCGGCGAGCGCATCTACCCGGCCATGCCATACCCCTGGTACGCCACCATGCGCCGCGAGGACGCGCTGGCGATCAAGGCGTACCTGTTCTCGCTGGCTCCGGTCCCGGACCGCCGGCCGCCGAACAAGATCTACTTCCCGTTCAACTTCCGCCCGGCGATCGCGATCTGGGACTGGCTGTTCGTGCCGAGCGGGGTGTTCCACGACAAGCCGGAGCAGTCGGCGCTGGTCAACCGCGGCGAGTACATCGTCAACAGCTTCGCGCACTGCTCCGAATGCCACAACGGCCGCACGCTGCTGGGCAACGCGGCGGTGGCGCTGCCGCTGCAGGGCGGCGTCATCACCCACTGGGCCACGCCGAACATCACCAACGACAAGGAGCAGGGCATCGGCCGCTTCACCGACGACGAGGTGTTCCGCTACCTCAAGACCGGCGCCGACGACACGATGGGCACCGTGGTCGGGCCGATGCGCGAGACCGTCGAGGTCAGCCTGAGCAAGATGCGCGACGACGACATCCGCGCCATCGTCGCCTATCTCCGCACCCAGGACCGCAGCAGTCGCTTCAGCAGCTACAAGCGCTCCGCCTATGCGGTGGCCTCGCCGCCCGGCTCGAACACCTACTTCTCGTTCTGCGCCTCCTGCCACGGCGCGAACGGCCGCGGCGTGAAGGGGGTGATCCCGGCGCTGGACGGCAACATCATGGTGACCGCCTACGGGCCGCAGAACGTGATCGACGTCATCATCGGCGGCGTCGAGGCCAAGGGCTCGTTCGGCGTGATGCCGGCGCTGGCGACCGGCATGACCAACCAGCAGATCGCCGACGTCACCAACTACGTCCGGCAGGCCTGGAGCAACGGCGCGCCGCCGAACGCCGACGCGACGCTGGTCGCCGACCTGCGCATCTACGCCGACGAGGCGTCGGGCGACCTGCTGAACGGGTTGCGTCCCGGTGGCTGCCCGTCGCTCGACCAGCCCGAGCTGCAAAGGGTGCTGGCCGACAGCTCCAACGGCGTCGTGGAGGCGATGAAGGAGATGACCGTCGCCACCATGCTGCAGACCGTCGACACCGTGATCGGCCGGGTGAAGCGGGAAGCGCCCGACCTGCAGCAGGCCGACATCGTCAACGGGCTGACCACCGCCTACTGCCCGATCGTCACCGCGGACAACCGGCTCGTCGGCGACCAGAAGGCCTGGCAGCTCGATAACTTCAGCGCCCGCGTCTACACCCAGCTCACCACCAAGGGCGCCTATTGACGCCACGGGCGCGACCGGAGGGTCCATGTATTTCCCACTCGTGCTCGCCGTCGTGGTGGTGGCGCTCTGGCTGGCGGGCAGCGTGCTCTACGGCTGGAGCAGGCGCCTGTACGGCGCGTTCGCCATGCTGGTCTCGCTGGGCGCGGTCGGCGGCCTGGCGCTTGCCGTGCTGATGGTGGCCGGACCCTACTGGAAGGTCGTCTACGACACCCTGATCCAGCCGGGATGAGCATGGACGCGGTCTGCGTCGCCGAGGCGATCCGGCATGCCGGGCAGGCGGGGCCGCCAACGGGGCCGCCCGCCGGCGACGCATCCGGGGACGATCCCGGCCGGACGCGGACGGTGGTGATCGGATCGGGCTTCGGCGGCCTGGCGGCGGCGCTGCGCGCACGTGCGCTCGGACACCAGGTCACGATCCTCGAGCGGCTCGACCAGCCCG
The DNA here is from genome assembly GCA_937873225.1 of uncultured Acetobacteraceae bacterium. Lineage (GTDB taxonomy): Bacteria > Pseudomonadota > Alphaproteobacteria > Acetobacterales > Acetobacteraceae > Lichenicola. Next base: position 2,439 of record CALMVN010000305.1, on the reverse strand, counting down.
GCGGCCGGGCGCGCGTGTTCCGCCGCGACGGCTTCACCTTCGACGCCGGCCCGACGGTGATCACCGCGCCGGAGCTGCTCGACGAGCTCTGGGCCCTGTTCGGCGAGTCCCGCGCCGACCACGTGACGCTGCTGCCGGTGCGGCCCTGGTATCGCATCCGCTTCCACGACGGCCGCCACTTCGACTATGGCGGCCGGCTGGAGGAGATGGCGGCCAAGGTCGCGGCGTTCTCGCCCGCCGACGAGGCCGGCTTCCGGCGCCTCGCCGAGCGCACGAGGAGGCTGTACGAGGTGGGCTACCGTCAGCTCGGCGCGGTGCCGTTCCATCGCGCCGGCACCATGCTGCGGGCGGTGCCGTCGCTGCTGCGGCTCGGCGGCTGGCGGTCGCTGCACGCGCTGGTCAGCCGCTACGTCGCCGACGAGTCGCTGCGCCGGGTGTTCACCCTGCAGACGCTGCTGATCGGCGGCCACCCGTACCGCTCGCCCGCCCTCTACGCGCTGATCCAGCACCTGGAGCGCGAGGGCGGGGTATGGTTCGCCCGCGGCGGCACCACGGCGATCATCACCCAGCTCGCCGCCCTGGCGCGTCGCCACGGCATCGTGCTGCGCACGGACAGCACGGTGACGCAGGTGCTGACCGCAGGAGGCCGCGCCAGCGGGGTGCGCCTGCAGGACGGCTCGACGGTTGCGGCCGACGTGGTGATCGCCAACGCCGACGCGCCCGCCGTGTATGCCGACCTCGTGCCGCCCCGCCTGCGCAGGCGCTGGAGCGACCGGCGGCTTCGTCGCCTGCAGCCGTCCATGGGCCTGTTCGTCCTGTATTTCGGCACCACCCGCCGCTACGAGGACACGGCGCACCACACCATCATCCTCGGCCGGCGCTACCGCGAGTTGCTGGACGACGTGTTCGGCACCACGGCAGGACTGCCGGACGATCCCAGCCTCTACCTGCACCGCCCCACCGCGACCGACCCGTCGCTGGCCCCCCCGGGACAGGACGCGTTCTACGTGCTGGCCCCGGTGCCGAACCTGCGCGCGCCGATCGACTGGGCGCGCGGCCGGACGGCGATGCGCGACCGCGTGGTGGCGATGCTGTCGGCACGCGAGCTGCCCGGCCTGGAGGACTGCATCGTCTCGGAGAGCGTGCTCACCCCGGTGGAGTTCGCCCGCGACTACCTCGCGCGCGACGGCGCCGGGTTCTCGGTGGCGCCGACCCTGCGCCAGTCGGCGTTCTTCCGCTTCCACAACCGCTGCGGCGACGTGCCCGGCCTCTACCTGGTCGGCGCCGGCACCCATCCCGGCGCCGGCGTGCCGGGCGTGCTGACCTCGGCCAAGGTGGTCGAGACGATGCTGCGGGAGATGTCGCCCATCCTCGGGACCGTCGCATGAGCAACCAGGACGATCTCGCCGTCCTGGCGCGGCACGGGCGGTCGTTCCGGCTGGCCGGGCGCCTGCTCGGGCCCGTGACGCTCGACCGTGCCGCCCGGCTCTATGCAGCCTGTCGCGCGATCGACGATCTTGCCGACGAGTCACCCGATCCGGTCCTGGCGGGGGAGGTCCTGCGCAGCCTGCGCGCCGACCTCCTCGCCGGTCGCGGCGCGACGCCGCTCGGACGGCGCCTGTTGTCGCTCGAGGTGGATCCCGATGCCGCCGCGGCACTGGTCGACGCCATGCTGGCCGACCTTGAGCCGGTTCATGTCGCGGACGAGGCGGCCCTGCTGCGCTACGCCTATGGTGCCGCCGGAACCGTCGGCCTGATGATGTGCGACGTGCTGGGGGTGATCGACCCGGCGGCACGGCCGCATGCGGTGGATCTCGGCATCGCCATGCAGCTCACCAACATCGCCCGCGACGTGCGCGAGGACGCATTGCGGGGCCGGCTTTACCTTCCCGGCAGCTGGCTGCCGCCCGGAACGACGGCGGCGACGGTGCTGGACAACCAGGCTGCTGCCTTTGTCGCCGTGCAGCGCCTGCTCGGGCTCGCGGAACGCCACTACCGCAGCGGCGCACTGGGCTACGCGGCGCTGCCCGGCCGCTCGGCCGTCGCCATCCCGGCGGCCGCCCGCCTTTATCGCGAGATCGGCATCCGCATCCTGCGCCGCGGCCCCGCCTACCTGCACCGCGGACGCTGCGTGGTTCCCCCGATCAGGCGCCTGGCCCTGATCGCGGCCAGCGTGCTGCAGCATCGGGTCCGGCTGAAGCCCGGGCCGGGCGAGGCCTGTCGTGGGACGCCGGACGGGGAGGGTGCATGGCAATACCGGCTGGCCTGGATGCTGTCCGACCGCACTGCGGCCATCGTGCCGGAACCACGATGAACCCCTCCGTCCAGGACGGGATGGCCGACGGGTCCGGGCACGTCGAGTTCCGGCATCCAGTCCGGTCGAAGCCCCCGGGATCGCCGCATGGCTCACCCCTGGGCGTCTGGCTGCACCGCTACGCC
>CALMVN010000304.1 GCA_937873225.1 uncultured Acetobacteraceae bacterium | reverse complement strand
GTCAGCCCAGCAGCCGCCCGATCACCCGGGCGGTGTAGTCCACCACCGGGATGATCCGGCCGTAGTTGATGCGCTGCGGGCCGATCACGCCGATCGCGCCGACGATTCGGTTGGCCTCGTTGCGCGCCGGCGCCACCACCATCGACACGCCCGACGCCCCGAACAGCCCGCTCTCGGCGCCGATGAAGATCCGCACCCCGTCGCTCTGCTCGGCGAGATCCAGCAGCTGCAGCATGGTTTCCTGCGACTCCAGCCGGTCGAACAGCATCTGGATCGTCGACAGCCGCTCGATCTGCGTCACGTCCGACAGCAGGCGCGACTGGCCGCGCAGGAACAGCGAGCCGCCCCTGCCCTCGCCGCCCCAGATCGCCAGCCCCGACTCCACCACGCCGGCGGCGAGCTGGTCGAGCTCGGTGCGGTTGGCCGCCCGCTCCTCGTCCACGTGCCGGCGCAGCTCGGCCAGCGACAGCCCGCGCAGGCGCCCGTTGAGGTAGTTGCCTGCTTCCACCAGCGCCGACGGCGGCAGGCCGGGCGGGGTCTCGATCACCCGGTTCTCGACCTGCCCGTCGGCGCCGACCAGGATCACCAGTGCCCGGCCGGAGCCCAGCGCCACGAACTCGATATGCTTGATCTGCCCGTCGCCCTTCGGCGCCAGCACCAGCCCCGCCGCGGCAGACAGGCCGGACAGCATCGCCGACGCGTCCGCCAGCGTGTCCTGCAGCGAGCGGCCGCGCGTCTCCAGGGTGCGCACGATGGTCTCGCGCTCGTCCTCCGACAGGCTGCCGAACTGCAGCAGCCCGTCCACGAACAGGCGCAAGCCCTTCTCGGTCGGCATCCGTCCGGCGGAAGTGTGCGGCGCGAACAGCAGCCCGGCCTCGGTCAGGTCGGCCATCACGTTGCGGATCGTCGCCGGCGACAGCGGCACCGGCAGGCGGCGCGACAGGGTGCGGCTGCCGACCGGGTCGCCGGTCTCGACGTACTGCTCGACGATCTCGCGCAGGATCGCGGCCGCCCGGGGATCCAGGGGCGGCGGCACCGGCCGCGCCGGGATTGGTCGATCGATCATGGGCGCTCCACGACCGCAAGCGTAGGAAGCCCAGGCCCGCACCGCAACCGGAACACGGCTGGCGGTGCAAGGCAGGCTCAGGCTATCTGCCCCGTCAGCCCCGAAAGGACAGTCCATGCGCCCATCCGGCCGCGCCGCCGACGCGCTCCGCAGCCTTTCCATCGAGCCCGGCTTCTCCCATCACGCCGAGGGCTCGGTGCTGATCCGCGCCGGACGCACGGAGGTGCTGTGCACCGCCAGCGTCGAGCCGCGCGTGCCGGGCTTCCTGCGCGGCCAGGGGCTGGGCTGGATCACCGCCGAGTACGGCATGCTGCCGCGCGCCACGCACAAGCGCGGCGACCGCGAGGCGGCGCGCGGCAAGCAGTCCGGCCGCACCCAGGAGATCCAGCGCCTGATCGGCCGCTCGCTGCGCGCCGTCACCGACCGACGGGCCATGGGCGAGATCGCCGTGGTGCTCGACTGCGACGTGCTGAACGCCGATGGCGGCACGCGCTGTGCCGCCATCACCGGCGCCTGGGTGGCGCTGCGCCTGGCGTTCGCCACCCTGGTGCGCAACCGGGTGCTGCCGACGGTGCCGCTGACCGGCCAGGTAGCCGAGGTGTCGTGCGGCCTCACCGAGGCGGGTGCGGTGCTCGACCTCGACTACGCCGAGGACAGCGCCGCCGCCGCTGACGCCAACTTCGTGCTGACCGACACCGGCGGGATCGTCGAGATCCAGGCCGCGGCCGAGCAGGCGCCGTTCACCGGGGACCAGTTCGCGGCCCTGCTGGCGCTGGCCCGCACCGGCGTCGGCGCGCTGTTCGAAGCCCAGCGCCGTGCCCTGGAGCAGGCCCGATGATCCGCCTGTCCCGCGGCGACCGGCTGGTGCTGGCCAGCCACAACCCCGGCAAGCTGCTGGAGTTCGAGGCGCTGCTGGACGGCACCGGCGTCGCCCTGGTGTCCGCCGCGGCGCTCGGCCTGCCCGAGCCGGAGGAAACCGCGAACAGCTTCGAGGGCAACGCCCGGCTCAAGGCGAAGGCGGCCGCCAACGCCTCCGGCCTGCCGGCGCTGGCCGACGATTCCGGCTTCTGCGTCGCGGCGCTGCACGGCGCGCCCGGCATCCTGTCCGCGCGCTGGGGCGGCCCTGCGCGCGACTTCGGCCTCGCCATGCAGCGCGTGCACGACGAGGGCGGTGCGGCGCTGGACGCCGACCCGTCGGCCTGGTTCGTCGCCGCCCTGTGCCTGGCGCTGCCGGACGGGCGGGACGCGTCGTTCGAGGGCCGGATCGACGGGCAGTTCGTGTGGCCGCCACGTGGCAGCGGCGGGCACGGCTACGACCCGGTGTTCGTGCCCAACGGCGACGCGCGCAGCTTCGCGGAGATGCTGGAAGCGGAGAAGAACGCGCTGAGCCACCGCGCCCGCGCCTTCAGGCAGTTCCGCGAGGCCTGCCTGCCGCCCTGACGCAACTCAGCGGCCGGTGAGGATGCGCTCCACCAGCTGCTTCACCGTCGGCACGAAGCCGTTCGAGTAGAACGGGTCGGTGGCGAAGCGATACGCGTTGTGGCCGCTGAACATCAGGTTGCGCTCGGTCGCCTCCACGTCGTCGTCGGCGGCGTGGCTGATCGCCTGCAGCGTCTTCTGGATGCAGAACGAGCGCGGGTCGGCCTTGTGGCCGTTGCTGTAGCTGGGGCCCTTCTGGCTCCACGACGAGAACCGGCATTCCGACAGGCAGCCCATGCAGGCGGTCTGGTCGGCGTTGATCTGCGCCGCTGCCGCCCGCGTCTCGAACACCAGGGTGGAATCCGGGGTGCGCAACGCTTCCGTGAAGCCGTCGCGCTCCCAGGCCTGGGCGCGCTGGAGGTCCAGGCGGGTCAGGTACACCAGGCGCCGGCCGCTGATGTAGTACTCCGCGACGTGCTCGCCCACCGGCTCGGGGCTGAACGCCACCTGGCGCTCGCTGCGCTCCCGCAGCTCCCGCAGGAAGTCGTTGCTGACCGCGGACGAGTAGAAGCCGGTCGGGCTGAACTTGTTCAGCGAGATGTCGCCCTTGCGCAGCGCCATCAGACGCTGCTTCCAGGCGTCCGGGATCGGGCTTTCCCGGGTCAGCAGCGGGCGGGTGCCGAACTGGAACGCCACCGGGCCGAGCTCGGGGTTGTCGATCCAGTCCTCCCAGTCCTCCAGCCACCACACGCCGCCGGCCATGATGATGGGCGTGTCGCCGAGCCCGAAGGTCCGCATCAGGCGGCGCAGCTCCAGCACGCGCGGCAGCGGCGGCTCGGGGCGGTCCGGGGCCTCGCCGTTGGACAGGCCGTTATGGCCGCCGGCTAGCCAGGGATCCTCGTACACCACCCCGCCCAGCAGCTCGGCGGTCTTGGAATAGGCCCGGCGCCACAGGGCGTTGAACGCCCGGGCGGAGGACACGATCGGATAGTAGTGGATGCCGAACCGGGCGGCGATGTCGGACAGCCGGTACGGCATGCCGGCGCCGCAGGTCAGGCCCTGGATCAGCCCGCGCGCCCCCTCCAGCACCCCGGTGATGACCCGCTCCGCAGCCCCCATCTCCCACAG
>CALMVN010000303.1 GCA_937873225.1 uncultured Acetobacteraceae bacterium | reverse complement strand
TCGACCTGCACAGGCCAGGGCTCTGCCCTGGACCCGCCAAAGGGCGGTCGCCCTTTGGAAACCCGATCTGGGGCCTTCGGCCCCGGCGGATCGAGCTGCGAAGCAGATCGATGGGCGGAGCCCTCCATGGGCCTGACCGGGACACCAGAGCATCATCCGACCGGGTCGGTTCGGTCGGATGACGCTCTGGTCCTTTCAACGAGATGGTGGCCTGCTCACCCCTGGAATTCGCTGGCGGATCTCAGGAACAGGACGCCGGCCGGCGACGCTCAGCCTTGCCGCCAGGGCAGCCCGTCCGCCTTCCAGCCGGCCACCGTGCCGCGATGCCCGTCCGCATCGGGCGGCCCCTCGAAGCCGTCCGCCACGTTGAAGGTGGTGCGGTAGCCCGCCCGTTCCGCCGCTTCCGCCGCCGCCAGGCTGCGCACGCCGCTCCGGCAGATGAAGTAGATCACGTGCTGCCGGGTCAGGCCGGCGGCGCCGAGCTGCTCGACGAAGTCGGGGTTCGGCGCGCCGGTGGGGAAGCTCTGCCATTGCACCAGCAGCACCCGCTTGCCGTGCGCGGACAGGTCCGGCAGGCCGACATAGGACCATTCCGCGTCCGTGCGCACGTCGACCAGCTGCGCGTCCGGATCGCCTGCCAGCGCCGCATAGGCCTGTTGCGCACCGACGTCCTCGACCATCTCAGGCACTCCCGTTTCCCGAACCTGCCGGCAAAGGTGGTCCGTCATGGCCCGAAGCACAATTCCGCCGACCTCCGGGGTGCCGGGCTGGCAGTCGGCGTCGCCGGATCTCGACGCCGCGATCGGCGGCACGCCGCTGCTCCGGCTGCGCCAGGCCTCGGCACTCACCGGCTGCACCATCTACGGCAAGGCGGAGTTCATGAACCCGGGCGGATCGGTGAAGGACCGCGCGGCGGCGGCGATCGTCGACGCGGCCGAGCGGGACGGCTCGCTCCGGCCGGGCGGCACGATCGTCGAGGGCACCGCGGGCAACACCGGCATCGGCCTCACCCTGGTCGGCAACGCGCGCGGCTACCGTTGCGTGATCGTGATGCCGGACACGCAGAGCCGGGAGAAGATCGAGTTCCTGCGCACCATCGGCGCCGACCTGCGCCTGGTGCCGGCCAGGCCGTTCAAGGACCCCGGCAACTACGTGCACGTGTCGCGCCGGCTGGCCCAGGAGACCGGGGCGGTCTGGGCCAACCAGTTCGACAACCTGGCCAACCGGGAAGGCCACCGCGCCACCACCGCGGCCGAGCTGTGGCAGCAGACCGGCGGGATGCTCGATGCGTTCACCTGCGCCTGCGGCACCGGCGGCACGCTGGCAGGCGTGGCGCTCGGCCTGCGCGACGTCGCGACGACGGCGGGACGCCCCGTGCCGGAGATCGTGCTCGCCGACCCGGAAGGCTCCGCACTCTACGGCTGGGTCAAGACCGGCACGCTGAGCGTGGAGGGCTCCTCGATCACGGAGGGGATCGGCCAGTCGCGGGTGCCGGGCAACCTCCAGGGCATCCATATCGACGACGCCGAGCGGGTTCCCGACGCCGAAGCGCTGGAGCAGGTGTTCGCGCTGCTGACCGGCGAGGGGATCTCGGTGGGCGGCTCGGCCGGGATCAACGTCGCGGCGGCGATACGCGTGGCGCGTCGCCTGGGGCCCGGCCACACGGTAGCGACGATCCTGTGCGACGGCGGCGCGCGGTACGGGTCCAAGCTGTTCAATCCGGAGTTCCTGCGCGGGAAGGGACTGCCGGTGCCGCCCTGGATCGACTGATCCCGTTGCCCTCGTCGCGCTCCGCCGGCGGGGCACTTTCCGGGAACAGCAGCCAGACGGACAGCACACAGGCCAGCCCCGCGGCGGCCAGCGCCAGGAAGCCGGCGGCCAGGGACCGGTCGGCCAGGAAGCCGCCCAGGGTGGTGCTGAAGCTGGCGCCGATGCCGATCGCCAGCCCCAGCAACCCCAGGCACAGGTTGAACCGGCCGGTGCCCCGGCTCAGGTCGGCAGCGACCAGCGGCAGCATCACCCCGAAGGCGGCGGAGCTGACCGCGTCCAGCAGCTGTGCAGCCACGATCATCCACGGCGCGCTCGCCACCGACAGCAGCAGGCCGCGCAGCGGCAGGGCGGTGAACGCCAGCAGCATCACCGGGCGCCTGCCGTAGACGCCGGCCCAGTGGCCGATGCGCGGCGACAGCACCGCGCCGATCACCTGCGGCAGCAGGATGCAGGCGGCGATCACCAGCTCGGCCAGGCGCCCGGCCTCGCGCGTCACCTCGCCCGCCGCCAGCGGCAGCATGCCGCCGGTGGACAGGTGGAAGAACACCACGCACACGCCGAACCCGTAGAGCCTGCGGTTGCGCAGCAGGGTGCGCACTCCGTGCGACGGCGGTGACGGAGCGGATGCGCCGCCGGCGCGGGGCGCGGACGCGGCGTCCGGCGGCGGCACCCGGACGATGGCCCGGAGCGCCACCAGGCCGGGCAGCGCCATCAGGGCGCCGAGATAGAAGGTGGCCCGGGCGGATACGAGGTAGCCGACACCGCCCATCAGCCCGGCCGACAAGGCGGCGCCGATCTGGGCGAAGCTGTTGTTGCGCCCGAACCGCTCGCCCAGCGCCGCGGACGCCGCGTCGCGCGACCGGTCCTGCGGCGACCGGTTCATCGCCTGCGCGGTGACCACCGACAGGGTGATCGCCGCGATCGCCGGGTTGAGCATGCAGCTGGCGAAGCCGTGCAGCACCTCCGCCAGGGTGACCGGCAGCTGTTCCGGCAGGGCGGCCAGCATCAGGCAGGACACCACGATCGCCAGGATGGAGGCCGCGGCGGCCAGGTGCTTGTTGCGCAGCAGGTCGACCGCAAGGCCGGCCGGGACCTGGCTCGCCATCGCCGTCACCGTGCCGACCGTCAGCACCAGGCCGATCTGGCCCTGGGTCCAGTGCTGGCCGGTCAGGTAGACGGCGATGAACGGCCCGAACGCCTGCTGGAGGTTGGCGACGAAGAAGTTGGTCCAGTCCAGCCCGCGCTGGCTGCGCCGGTCGACGGGCGTCGACACGGTCGCGGGGGCAGCCGCAGGGGTCGGACGGCGCAACGTCAGGTTCAGGACGGCTGCTTCGGAGCCGGCGGGGCGGCCGGTCCTGGTCGGGGAACCGACGGGCCGCTCGGCTGCGGGGCAGCCGGCAGCGCGGGCTGCGGGACCGGTGCCGGAGGCCCGGCCGTCGCCGAAGGCTGTGCCGGCGGCGTGATCGCCGATCCGTCGGCCGGGTTGGAAGCCGGAGGCGCGGCAGGAGCGTCCTGCGCGGCCGGGGATGGCGTCCGGTCCGGAGCCGGACCCGTGATGCGCGATCCGTCGGCCGGGTTCGAGGCGCCGGACGGTCCGCTGCCCACGGCCGCCGCCGGGGTCGCCGCGTTGGCGCCCGTCACCACCGTCACCGGCCCGGACTCCTCGACCGCCGGCGCCGACTTGACCTGCGCCTCGGTCAGCGCCACCCGGAGCGGATCGCTGCCTTCCGGCTTCGACAGGTCGAACAATCCCCAGGCCACCGCGATCCGGCGGTTGCCGACGCCCATGAAGCCGCCGACGTCGAGCTCGAGCGCCGCCGGGCGGCCGTCGTCGCCGATCAGCACGTCGATCACGCGCCCGACCTGGCTGTTCTCGACCCCGCGCACGCTGCGGTCCAACAGGCTGCCGAGCCGGTGCCGGACGGTCAGCAGCCGGAACGCGGATTGCGGCGGCACCAGCT
>CALMVN010000302.1 GCA_937873225.1 uncultured Acetobacteraceae bacterium | reverse complement strand
CCGGACCGGCGGAGGCTCGACCTGCCTCCGCCGCTCATCCATAGTCGGCCGGCGTCGACAGGCCCTCGGCAAGGACAACAGGATCGTGAGACTTCTGGTCACCGGCGGCGCCGGCTATGTCGGCAGCCACATCGTCTGGGCGCTGCACGACCGGGGCGACGAGGTGGTGGTGTACGACAGCCTCCGCCAGGGCCATCGCGAGGCGCTTCCCGGCGCCGTGCGCCTGGTCGAGGCAGAGCTCGCCGACGAGGCCGCCCTCGACGCGGTGCTGGCCGACGGCCCCTGGGACGGCGTGCTGCACTTCGCCGCCCTGTCGCTGGTGGGCGAGAGCATGCAGCGGCCGTTCCACTACATGACGGAGAACGCCGGGCTCGGCATCCGGCTGATCGACGCCTGCGTCCGGCACGGCGTCGACCGCTTCATCCTGTCCTCGACCGCCGCCCTGTTCGGCAACCCCGAGACCACGCCGATCACCGAGACCGCGCGGATCGACCCCGGCTCGCCCTACGGCGAAAGCAAGCTGATGATCGAGCGCGCGCTGTACTGGGCCGACCGCATCCACGGCCTGCGCTACGCCTGCCTGCGCTACTTCAACGCCGCCGGCGCTGACCCGGACGGCCGCTCGGGCGAGGACCACCGGCCGGAATCCCACCTGATCCCGCTGGTGATCGACGCGGCCCTCGGCCTGCGCCCGGAGATCGTGGTGTTCGGCGACGACTACCCCACCCCCGACGGCACCTGCATACGCGACTACGTCCACGTGTCCGACCTGGCGCAGGCGCATCTCGCCGCCCTCGCCCGGCTCGACGAGGAAAGCGTCACCTACAACCTGGGCAGCGGCACCGGGCACTCGGTGCTGGAGGTGATCCGCAGCGTCGAGCGGGTGAGCGGCCGCGCGGTGCCGCGGCGCATCGTGGATCGCAGGCCCGGCGACCCGGCGGTGCTGGTGGCGAGCTCGGAGCGGATCCGTGCCGAGACCGGCTGGACCCCGCGCTTCACCGCCCTGGACGACATCGTCGCCACCGCCCTGGCCTGGCGCCGGAGCAACCCGAACGGCTACGGCAACGCTTCCTAGGGTTTGTTCCGGGCCGGTGCCCGATGTTGACGCCGCGGCCTCTTCTGCTACCCTGAGTTGGTGTTGACAGAACGGCGTCCCGAGCGTGCCCGGCTCGAATGCACGGCCGGGTTGCGGTCGGTGACGATGGTCGGCGGCCGATCGTGAGCGGCTGCGTCGACGTCCACGGCTATGCGCCCAGCACCGGCAGCTGGCTGCTGTGCGGCTGGGCCCCCGCTTCCTCCGGCGCGCTGCCCGGCCGCCGCCACCTGACCTTCCGCTTCGAGCGCGGCGTCCTGGAGGGCGAGGGCCTGGTCGCCGGCACGGTGCGCGACGACCTGGGCACGCGCGGCCGCGGCGTGGTGGCCCACCTCCCGTCCTCCGACCAGTCCCTGGGACAGCTCGTGTCGGCGGAGATCGACGGCGAGGCCGGTCCGGTCACGCTTCACGCCACCTCCGGCACGGTGCAGGCCGAGGGGCCATCCCTGATCGAGACCCTCAGGGCGCAGCGCCTGTCGCCTCCCGGGACCGAGGCCGGCCTGTTCCGCAGCATCCTGCAGCGTCCCGCCTTCGAGGGGCGCGACACGCTGGACCGGTTCGAGGACCAGTTCGCGTTCCGGGTCGACGAGGCGATCAGCTGCGGCAACTCCGGCCTGCTGCTCAACGGCTGGCTGATGACCGCGCCGCCTGGCCTGCGCGGCATGCGGCTGCGCAGCGGCAGCCGGTCCACGCCGATCGACGTGCGCGACGGCCTGCGCGTCGCCCGGCCGGACGTGGTGGCGAAGTACGGCGACGCGCTGCGCAGCCGCAACGCCGGCTGCGGCTTCGTGCTGCACGTGCCGGACTGCCTGGAGCCGGGCGCCAGCTCGTACCTGGAGGTCGAGACGGTGGGCGGCGAGATCGGGTTCCTGCGCCTGGTGCCGTCGCGGCTGCGCGGGCTCGGCGCGATCCGCAACGTCCTGGCCAACCTGTCGCCGCGCTACGACGAGGTGCAGCGCACCTTCGACGCCATCGGCCCGGCCGTGACGCTGCTCAACCGCGACCGGCTCGACGCCCCGCGCCCGTCTCGCGAGATCCGCTTCGGCACGCCACCGGAGATGCCGCTGTGCTCGGTGATCGTGCCGCTCTACGGCCGGATCGACTACATGGAGGTGCAGGTCGCACTTCTGGCCCAGGGCGGGGCCCAGGGCAGGTTCCGGGCCCGCCACGAGCTGATCTACGTGGTCGACGACCCGGGCGGGGCGGACGCCGCCTGCGCGCTGGCGGACTCGCTGTTCCGCCGCTTCGGCCTGCCGCTTCGCCTCCTCCTGCTCGAGGAGAACATGGGCTTCGCGCCGGCCTGCAACGTCGGGCTCGCCGCCGCCCAGGGCGGCCACGTCTGCTTCCTCAACTCCGACGTGTTCGCGACCGAGCCGGACTGGCTCGACCGCCTGCTGGACGACTTCAGCCGCCACCCCTCGGTCGGCATCGTCGGGCCGCTGCTGCTGTTCGAGGACGGCACGGTCCAGCACCAGGGCATGCGCTACGAGGCGTTGCCCGAGTTCAGCCACTGGCTGTTCCCGGCCCATCCCGGCAAGGGCAGCCGTCCGGCGCCGAGCCGTGCGCTGTCGCTGCATCCGGCGATCACCGGCGCCTGCATGGTGATGCCGCGCCAGCTCGCGCACGACCTCGGGGGCTTCGACGAAAGCTTCGTGATCGGCGACTTCGAGGATTCCGACCTGTGCCTGCGCGCCAGGGAGGCGGGGGTCGCGTCCGCGGTCGACCACGGCGTCGTCCTGTACCACCTGGAGCGCAAGTCGCAGGCGTCTGCCGCCGAAACCTGGCGCATGAACGTGACGCTCTACAACGCCTGGCTGCACCAGGGGCGATGGGCCGCGCGGCTGGCGGCGGAAGCGGACGCGCCGCTGCGCGACCGCAACCCGGGTCCGGAAGCGATCACGCCGCTGCCCGCGGCACAGGCCCAGCGCGACGCGGCGTGGGCGACCCGGCGGTGAGGGCGCGCCATGCTGTCGCCCGCTGAGGACACCGAGGGCGAGGCCCTGCGCGTCCTGGTCGCCTCGCACAGCCATCCCCGGGTGCAGAACGGCGGCTCGGAGGTCGCGTCGTACTCGCTGTTCGACCGGCTGCGCCAACGGCCCGGCCTGCGCGCCTCCTATCTCGGCTGCAGCCGCACCGCCTCGTTCGCGCGCGCCGGCCAGTCCATCACCCAGCCGTTCGAGCGCGACGAGTACCTCTACACCGTCGGCGACTTCGAATGGTTCAAGTTCGCCAACCGCGACACCGCCTTCGCGCGCGACTTCCGCGCCCTGCTGCGCAACCTGCGCCCGCAGGTCGTGCACTTCCACCACTACATCAACTTCGGCATGGAAGCCTTCGCGCATGTCCGGGAGGTGCTGCCGGACGCCAAGCTGATCCTGACGCTGCACGAGTTCCTGGCGATCTGCCACCAGCAGGGCCAGATGGTCACCCGGCACCAGGGGCAGCTGTGCCGACGCTCCGGCCAGGTCGAGTGCAGCCGCTGCTTTCCCGAGTTCCAGCCGGCCGACTTCTTCCTTCGCGAGACCTATATCGGCCACTTCCTCCGCCACGTGCACCATTTCATCTCGCCCAGCCGGTTCCTGGCCGAGCGCTACGTCGCCTGGGGCCTGCCGGCGGAGCGGATCAGCGTGATCGAGAACGTGCCGGCCGCCACCGTCCGGCCCTCGCCCGCCAGGCGCGTGCGCCTGCCCGGGTCGGAGCTGAGGGCCGGCTTCTTCGGCCAGATCTCGCTGCTCAAGGGCATGCAGGTGCTGCTCGACGCGGCAGCGGCGCTGGAGGGCGAGCGGCGACACGACATCTCGTTCCAGATCCACGGCGACCAGACCAACCAGCCGGCCGCGTTCCAGGCCGCGTTCCTGTCGCAGGTCGAGAAGGCCGGCAGCAACGTCGTGTTCCACGGCGCCTACGCCAACGCCGACATCGACGCGCTGATGACCGACGTGGACGTGGTGCTGGTGCCGTCGATCTGGTGGGAGAACTCGCCGGTGGTGATCCAGGAAGCGTTTCGCAACGGCGTGCCGGTGGTGTGCTCCAACATCGGCGGCATGGCGGAAAAGGTGGTGCCGGACGAGACCGGGCTGCATTTCGGCGTGGGCAGCCCGCGATCGCTGGCGGGCGTGCTCAAGGCGCTGGCGGACGATCCGGACCGGCTGGCGCGCCTCGCCGCAGGGGCCGCCCGGGAATGTGCACGCCTGGAAGGCTCTGTCGACGAGCTCGACGCGGGTCTTGCCGCGACCGACCCGCTGGGCGCGCACCTGCGCCTCTACCGCGACCTGCGCGCGCCGCCTCCGCCGCGTCCGGCACCGCGGTTCGCCCTGTCACGGGAACCGTGACGTGGGACCAGGAACGTCACGGGAACCGTGACGTCGGAAGGACGCGTCACGGCGCAACGAAACGCTTGTCGTGCAAGGGGTTGGCGCTCTTCCCCTGTCCGGCATGGCGGCAGGGCGCTCCAGCGGTTCCAAACCGGGGATCTGCTTGATATGGTCGGGGATCAGGTGAGGGCGAACAGCAGCGATGTCGATCATGCAGCCAGGTGTTGACTCGAGTCAGGGCTGCATCGACTTCCTGTCCTATTCCTCCAGCCTGGACGGGTGGATCGGCGGCGGCTGGATCGACCTGAGCTGGGACGACCAGGACGCGCCGCCGGACTGCCTGCTGGAGTTCGGCGAGAAGCGCATCTCGGGCCAGGCGATCGCCTGCGCGTTCCCCCGCGCCGACGTGCGCAAGATCGGCACCGGCCTGCTTCTGTTCGTGCCCGGTGAATCCGCCCGCCGCGACGACTTCCAGGACGCGATCCTGACCCGTGACGGACGCCAGTTCCGGCTCACGCCGTCCGAGCCGCTGGAGGACCTGTCCGAGGCCGAGGCCATCGCGCGCACCAAGAGCCTGGTCACCACCGCGGTGCGGTCGAGCCGGCGCGCGCACCTGCTCCGGCTGCTCAACCGCCCGACCTATGCCGGGCAGGACACGCTGGAGGCGCTGCAGCCGCCGGTGTTCCTCGAGCTCGACTCCGCGTGCCTGTGCCCGCCGGCGGGTCTGCTGCTGCGCGGCTGGTTCATCGACCCGTTCAAGAGCGTGGAAAGCATCCGCGTCCGGTGCGGCAGCGAATCGCGCCTGCTGGACACGCGGCGCTGGATCCCGATCGCCCGCCCCGACGTGCGCGAAGGCTTCGCCAGGAACTTCGGCGGCCTGGTCGACCTGTGCGGCTTCCTGGCCTTCGTGGGCGACGTGTACAGCACCGGCGAGACCGCCTACTTCGAGGTGCGCAGCCGCTCCGGCGACGTCGCCTTCAAGCGCATCCCGCAGATACGCAGCCCCGGCGTCGACACCATCAAGGAAACGCTGAGCCACCTGGAGCTGCGCTACGACGAGCTGGCGCAGGGCTACGACCACGTGCTCGGCCCGGCGGTCAAGGCGATGAACGACTTCCGCATGCTGGACGGCGTCGACTACAAGGAGATGCGCTTCGGCGAGGGGCCGGCGGCGCCGCGCTGCTCGATCATCGTGCCGCTATACGGCCGCATCGACTTCATGGAGCTGCAGCTTGCGTTCTTCTCGCGCACGCTGGGACGCGACCACGAGCTGATCTACGTGCTCGACGATCCCACCATGCTGCGCGCGACCGAGGCGCTGGCCACCTCCTGCCTGGCGCGCTTCCGGCTGCCGTTCCGGCTGGTGGCGCTGTCGGCCAACATGGGCTACGCGCCGGCCAACAACGTCGGGCTGAAGCTGGCGCGCGGCGAGTACGTGTGCTTCCTCAATTCGGACGTGTTCCCCAAGACCCCTGATTGGCTCAACCACATGGTCGAGACCGCGGCGAGCCGTCCGGAGGTCGGCGTGGTGGGCGCGCTGCTGGTGTTCGAGGACGAGACCATCCAGCACGAGGGCTGCTCCTACGAGGTGCTGCCCGAGTTCGCCGGCTGGAGCTTCAGCCTGCACCCGCGCAAGGGACGGTACCCCGGCGGCGACACCGGCATACAGGAGGTCGAGGCGGTCACGGGCGCCTGCCTGCTGATGCCGATGGCGCTCGCGCGCGCCGTCGGCGGCTTCGACGAGGGCTACGTGATCGGCGACTTCGAGGACGTCGACCTGTGCCGCAAGGCTCAAGGCGAGGGACGGATCTGCGTGGTCGACCGCCGCGCCCGGCTCTACCACCTGGAGCGCCAGTCCCAGGGCGGCCAGCAATCCTCCTGGCGTCTCAACCTGACCCTCTACAACGCGTGGCGGTTCCAGAACCGCTGGGTAAAGGCAGCGGCACCGGTTCCCGTTCCGAGCGAGGCAGAGCATTTGGACAGCCCGGCATGAGCGACCTTGCGGCCGAGGCGCCGTTCCTGCCGCCGGGCAACAGGGCGGACGCGCCACCGCGGGCGCTGCCCAGCGTGCTGGTGATGACCCATTCGCATCCGAAGCTGACGCGCGGCGGCGCCGAGATCTCGGCCTTCACCCTGTTCCGCGAGCTCAAGGCGCGCGGCGCCACGGCGTGGCTGCTCGGCTGTTCCAGCCCGAAAAGCGAGGCGCGGCTCGGCGCCACCCTGACCCAGCCGTACGGGCCGGACGACTACGTCTACCATCCAAACGCCCCGTTCGATTATTTCAAGTTCGCCAACCCCGACCCCCAGTTCCCCAAGGTCCTCGAGGAGCTGGTCGCCGAGCTCAAGCCGGACATCGTGCACACGCACCATTTCGTCCGGTTCGGGGTGGAAATGTTCTCCGCGATCCGACGCGGCTGGCCGCAGGCCAAGATCGTGCTCAGCCTTCACGAGTACCTGGCCATCTGCAACCACCACGGCCAGATGATGAAGACCAGGACCTTCCGCCTGTGCGAGAAGGAAAGCTACTCGGCGTGTGCCGCGTGCTTTCCGGAATACGGCGAGCGCGACTTCTTCCTGCGCAAGCGCTACCTGCAGATGTTCTTCGACGACGTCGACCTGTTCATCTCGCCGAGCCACTTCCTGGCCGGGCGCTTCCGCTCCTGGGGCCTGCCGGACGGGAAGCTGGCGGTGCTGGAGAACATGCCGCCCGAGCGCGACGGCAGCCCGTTCGCGGAAGCGTGGACGCAGCCGAACGAGGCGCCCGAGCTGCTGGAGCCGGGCTCGCTGCCGTCGCGCAGCGTGACCGCGCCCGGTGCCTCGGCCAGGCTGGCGCAGCTGCGCCGGCCGAGGGAGGCGCAGCGGACCGGCGGCCTGCGCACGGTGCGCTTCGGCTTCTTCGGCCAGATGTCGCCGTTGAAGGGCATCACCGTGCTGATGGAGGCCGCGCGCCGGCTGAACACGCTCGGCGTCACCAACGCGGTGATCGAGATCTACGGCGACTATTCCAGCCAGCCGATCGAGTTCCAGAAGGTGGTCGAGGAGGCGCTGGAGGAGGCGGGCGAGAACGTCGTGTTCCACGGCGCCTACGACAACGCGCAGGTCAACGCGCTGATGCAGGGGATCGACGCCATGGTGATCCCGTCCACCTGGTGGGAGAATTCTCCGGTGGTGATCCAGGAAGCGTTCACCAACGGCAAGCCGGTGATCTGTTCCAACATCGGCGGCATGGCCGAGAAGATCACGCACGGCGTCAACGGGATGCATTTCGAGGTGAGCCGTCCGGCCAGCCTGGCGGAGGTGCTGGCCGAGCTCGCGACCCATCCAGGCAGGCTGTCGGCGCTGGCCGCCGGCGTCCGTCCGCCGCCGACCGCCGACGAGGTGCTCGACCAGCACCTGGAGCTTTACGACCGAGTTCTTTCTTGAACCGGCTGCGGCATTACTCCTAGTTTCGCCGTCATGAATTGTGCAACGCGTCGATGCGCAGCGGGAAGATGGGAACGGGGATGAACGGCGTGATGATCAAGGGCGCGGTCGACAGGCTGGACAGCGACAGCGCGGTGGGCTGGCTGTACGGCAGCGACTACACCGCGCCGCCGATCGTGCGCGCGTTCCTGCACCACGAGATGATCGGCGAGGGCGTGGCCGACGCGCACCGGCCGGACCTGGAGCAGGTCGGGCTCGGCGACGGCCGCTGCGGCTTCGAGATCCGCTTCGCCCGCTCGATCGATCCGGCCTACCTGCCGTTCGTGACGGTGAAGCCGAACGACGTCGACCTCCACCTGCCGATCCCGTCGAGCGGTGCCGCCTATATCGACCTCATCAACGCCGTGCTGGTCGGCTATTCCGGCACCGGACGCTCCCGCTCGGTGCTGGGCGGGCTGTGGACCGACCGGCTGGACGCGCCGCAGCTGCTCGCCGGCCGGATCGCGGTCGGCGCCTCCGCCGCCGAGCTGCAGCCGGCGCTGCAGGAGCTGATCCGCAACGGCCACGTCCTGCTGCACAACGCCCTCGCCCCGAACGGGGTCGGCGGCCGGGACCTTGCCAACTTCCACGTCGCCACCGGCGCCCATCCTCCGGAGGAGGAGGGTCGGCTGCGCGCGGCCCTGACCGGGATCGCCGGCCTGCTGTTCCGCGAGTCGGTGGTGCGTCTGCTTCGCGCGGTGTTCGACGACCATCCGGTGATCTACCGGCTCGACATGGTGTCCGGCACCGGCTTCGCCCAGGCCTCCAGCATGGAGGAGCTGCCCTCGCCGGGCGAGTGCGTGGCGCTCTACGCCGGCAACCCCGACGGCCCGGTGCGGATCGACATCGTGCGCGACAGCCACGAGATGGCGGAGTTCGGCCCGGACGGCCGCTCCCGCTGGACCGGCGCCGGTGCGGCGGAGCTGGCGCGCTACGCCGCCGAGGCCGGGCTGTCGATCGAGAGCCTGGAGCTGGACGCGCTGGACATCGCCATCCTCAGCCCCGGCCTGGTGCACCGCGTGGTGGCGGAGCCGGAAGCGCCGGCATTGCGCGCGGTGCTGGCGCCGCGCCGGGTGACGCCCACCCGCTTCCTGACCGGCGACGGCAGCTGGTCCGAGGTCGGGCACGTATCGGGCGCGCGGATCCGGGTGTAGGATCGCGACGCCGGCCGCGGGCGGACGCTCCCGCACCCGCCGCCGGGGGTTGTCCGAGGAGATCCGGTCCTGTTGGAGTTTGCGCCGAACCCGGTGGTGGCGGTGGGCGACGTGCGGTTCGGCAACGCCCTGCCGTTGGCCCTGATCGCCGGCCCCTGCCAGATCGAGAGCCGCGACCACGCCTTCGAGTGTGCCACGGCGTTGCGCGAGATCGCCCGCCGGCTCGGCATCGGCCTGGTGTTCAAGAGCTCCTACGACAAGGCGAACCGGACCAGCCGGTCCGGCCCGCGCGGCGTCGGGCTCGACCGGGCGATCGAGATCTTCGCCGAGATCCGGGACGCCCTGGGCGTGCCGGTGCTGACCGACGTGCACGAGCCCGCGCACTGCGCCGCCGTCGCCGCCGTGGTCGACGTGCTGCAGATCCCCGCCTTTTTGTGCCGGCAGACCGACCTCCTGGTCGCCGCGGCCGAGACCGGCCGCGTGGTCAACGTCAAGAAGGGCCAGTTCCTGGCGCCCTGGGACATGGGCAACGTCCTGGACAAGGTGACCGGCGCAGGCAACCGCAACGTGCTGGCGACCGAGCGCGGCACCTCGTTCGGCTACAACACCCTGGTGTCCGACTTCCGCGGCCTGCCGGTGATGGCGGGCTTCGGCGCCCCGGTGGTGTTCGACGCCACCCATTCGGTGCAGCAGCCGGGTGGCCAGGGCTCCCGCTCCGGCGGCCAGCGCGAGTTCGTCCCGGTGCTGGCCCGCGCCGCGGTCGCGGTGGGCGTGGCGGGGGTGTTCATCGAGACCCATCCCGATCCCGACCACGCCCCGTCCGACGGCCCGAACATGATCGCGCTGCGCGACTTCGAGCCCCTGGTCGCCCGCCTGCAGCGCTACGACCGCCTGACCAAGGGACTGCCGGACCGGGCGGGATCGCCGGATGCGGCGGGCTGAGGCGGCCGGCGCGGCGGGTCCGATGCGATGAACCCGATCGTCGTCGTGCCGGCCAGGCTCGGCTCCACCCGGCTGCCGGACAAGCCGCTGGCCCCGATCGCCGGCCTGCCGATGGTGGTGCACGTGTGGCGCCGCGCCATGGAAACCGGCCTCGGGCCGGTGCTGGTGGCGACCGACCACCCGTCCATTGCCGACACGGTGCGGGAAGCCGGCGGCCAGGCGGTGCTGACCCGAACCGACCATCCCTCCGGCACCGACCGGATCGCCGAGGCGCTGCTGCTGGTCGACCCGGACCGCCGGCACGACGTGGTGATCAACCTCCAGGGCGACCTGCCCACGGTGGCGCCATCCGTGAGCCGCGCCGCCGCCGCCCTGCTGGAGGACGCGGAGGTGGCGGTGGGAACCGCGGTCGCACCCGCCACGCCGGGGGAGGCGGCAACCGACAGCGTGGTCAAGATGGTCGGCAGCCCGCTCGGCGGCGGACGGTTCCGCGCCCTGTACTTCACCCGCGCCCGGGCCCCCTGGGGCGAGGGCCCGCTCTACCACCACATCGGCCTGTACGCCTGGCGGCGGGCGGCGTTCGAGCGCTTCGTGGCGCTGCCGCCCTCGACGCTGGAACGGCGCGAGCGCCTGGAGCAGCTGCGCGCGCTGGAAGCGGGCATGCGGATCGACGCGGTGCTGGTCGACGACGTGCCGCTCGGGGTCGACACGCCGGACGACCTCCTGCGCGCCCGCCGCCTGATGGGAGGCGGATGATGGCGTCCGCCCCCGCGCCGCGGCCGGCCGGCCGGCCGCAGCACGGCGGCGATCCGGACGCCGTCGCCGCCGCCGCGGACAGCGTGTCGCGCACCATCGAGATCGAGCGCGGCGGGCTGCAATCGATCCGGCACGCCCTGGCGCACGGCCTTGCGGACGCGTTCGCGCGCGCCGCCGACCTGATCGAGCGCGCCGGCGGCAGCGTGATCGTCACCGGCATGGGCAAGTCCGGCCACGTCGGCAAGAAGGTGGCCGCGACGCTGGCCTCCACCGGCACCCCCAGCCACTACATCCACCCGGCCGAGGCCAGCCACGGCGACCTCGGCGCGCTGCGCGACGGCGACGTGGTGCTGGCGATGTCCTGGTCCGGCGAGACGCCCGAGCTCGCCGACATCGTGGAGTACACCCGCCGCTTCGACATGCCGCTGGTCGCCGTCACCGCGCGCCCAAGCAGCGCGCTGGGACGGGCCGCCGATGTCGGCCTGTTCCTGCCCGACGCGCAGGAAGCCTGCCCGAACGGGTTGGCGCCCACCACCTCGACCACCATGCAGCTGGCGGTGGGCGACGCGCTGGCGATCCTGCTGCTGGAGCGGCGCGGCTTCACCGCCACCGACTTCAACCGGTACCACCCCGGCGGCAAGCTGGGAGCGCGCCTGATGGCGGTCGGCCGGCTGATGCACGTGGGCGAGGAGATGCCGATCGTGCCGGCCGGCGCCACGCTGTCGGAGGGGATCGTGGAGATGACCTCCAAGCGCTTCGGCATCGCCGGCGTGGTCGACGACGCCGGCGACCTGGTCGGCGTGCTGACCGACGGCGACGTGCGCCGGGCGTTCCAGAGCGGCTTCCGCGACCGCCCGGTCATGGAGGTGATGGGGCGCCACCCGCAGACGGTGGGCGCCGACGCCCTGGCGGCACGCGTGCTGGCGCAGATGAACGACGCGCGCATCACCTGCATGTTCGTGGTGTCGGGACGCCGGCCGGTCGGCCTGGTGCACGTGCACGACCTCCTGAGGGCGCGGATCGCCTAGATCCGCGCCTCGGCGCGTGAGACCCGTTCCGGGATGGGAGTGGATTTTGAGATCCGTTGCACATCACAGGCCGTTAATATAAAATTAAATTCTTGCAAAAATGGTGTCCGGCGCTCATTACGGTCGAAGCACGTTCAACCGACCGGTTCCGGAGTTCGCCCGTGTCCGTCACGCACCTTTCCCGTCTGGCAGAAGACTACGGTCCGGAATCCGCGACGAGCATCGACCAGCATTTCCCGATTACGACCAAGGCCCTCAAGGTCCATCGCGACGGTCCTGCTCAGGCGGGGCCGCCGTCGTCGATCGCGCCCGACCGGGCCCGCCTGACCACCGCCCTGGCCTCCTTCCTGGAGACGCTGCGCGGCGAGGAGATCCTGTACTACCCGACCCCCGGCAACGGCGGCGACTGCGTGATCCAGGTCGGCGTCTACCAGGCCCTCCACCGGGCCGGCGTCACCTTCAAGCCGATCAACCTGCAGGCCGACGTGACCGGGCGCACGGTCATGCTGGGCGGCGGCGCCAACCTGACCCCGCTCTACCGGGAGCTGCGCGACGCGCTCGAAGGCCAGTTCCTCGACCGCTGCGGCCGCCTGATCATCCTGCCGCACACCATACGCGGCAACGAGGACCTGCTGGCCAGGATGGACGCGCGGGCGACCATCTTCTGCCGCGACCCGGAAAGCTACATCCACGTGCAGCGCCACGCCGGCACCCGCGAGGTCCATCTCGACCACGACATGGCGGTCCATATCGACGTCGAACAGTTCTATCGCGACACCGCCCGCTACACCGACGCGCCCGGCCTGTTCAAGTCGCTGGTCACCCGTGCGGGCGGCGAGTTCGATCCCGACGACCGGGAGACCGTCAGGCCGTTCTTCCGCACCGACGGCGAGAAGGCGGCACACATGACCGTCCCGGACGGCAACCTCGACATCTCGAGAATCTTCGAGCTGGGAACCTGGCCGGAGAACTCGCACAAGGCGGTGTGGTGCTTCTTCGAGGCGATCAGGCGCTCGCGCCACGTCCTCAGCGACCGGCTGCATGTCGGCATCGCGGCGTCCCTGCTGGAGAAGCCCTGTACGTTCTACGACAATTCCTATGGCAAGAACCGCACAGTCTACCTGCATTCGATCAGGAAGTATACGCAGCCGGACGTGCTGGACTTCGTCCAGGCGGCATGAGGCCAGCTTGACAAGCAACCGGATGACCGCAAGCTAGGACGTTCAAAGCCTGCGGAAAATGGTCGATGCGTTGCGCTCTTCTGGTTCTGGCCTACCGCGAGCCCGAGGTGCTGCGACGCGCGATCCCGCTCTACAAGTCCGCCGGCTTCGACGTCTTCGTGCACCTGGACAAGAAGGCCGACACCGCCTCCTACCTGGCCCGGCTGGGTGATGCCGCCCGCCATTGCCGCCTGATCTACCGGCGGATCGACATCTTCTGGGCCGGGTTCTCGATGATCGAGGCGGAGCTCGCCCTGATCTTCGCGGCCATGGCCGAAGGGCAGTACGACCGCTTCACCCTGGTGTCCGACGACACCTTCCCGGTCGTGTCCAGGGAGCGGCTCCTGCAGGTCCTGGGCGAGGAGCTCGACCGGGTCATGATCCGGAAGCTGGAGCCGGACGATCCCTTCATGAGCCGCTATTCGAACTTCTACCATTTCGACCACCCGGTGAGCTCCCTGCTCGGCCGGCAGATCGAGAGCGCCACCGTGGACGACCGGTTCCTGGGCGAGATGGCGTCGATCCAGCAGCTCAAGGAACGCGGCAAGAAGCCGATCGACATCTACTACGGCTCGCAATGGTGGTCGCTGACCGCCACCAGCATGACCACCGTGCTGGAAGCGCTGGAACAGGACGAGCACCTGTTCGCCTCGTTCAAGTACTCCGCGGTCCCCGACGAGCTCCTGTTCCAGACCGCGGTGGGCAACCTGGTCGACCGGTCCGGCGTGCGGCAGGGCATCGTCTACGTCGAATGGTCCAAGGACCCCAGGCCCTACGTGTTCCGGCAGATGGACGAGCTCGACGCGATCCCGCGCGACTACTGCTTCGTGCGCAAGATCGGCTCGCACAGCACCGCGATCCTCGACGGGCTCACCGCACGCTTCCTGTAGTCCCGGACCGTGCGTGGCCTCGCCCGCCCGGGCACGTCGCGCCCAGGCGACGGCCTCGCCGCTCCGCTGCCGACGGCGGACCGTCCGGAAGTGCCGATTTAAGGGAACCGCTTTCTCTGCTATCTGTCGGTCGCAGGGGCCGTGGCGGGGCAGGAGCGGGACGTGGACGGGATGGATCGTGCCGGCGGGAGGGTGGTGTTCTCCGCGCTCTTCAACGAGTCGGAAGCCTTCCTGGCGGCCTACGTCCGGAACTTCCTCAACAACACCGGCGACGGCACGTTCCTGGTGATCAACCTGCCGGCCGGCCGGCAGATCCCGTGCCGGGAAGCCGACGAGAGCGAGCGCGTCCTGGTGTTCTCGGGCGAGGTGCAGCGCAGGAAGTTCGGCCACACCCTGCTCACCGGCCATCTCGAGTCGTTCGAGCACGCGACGCAAGCCTTGGGTGCGTTCGACTTCTTCTGTCCGCTCGCCTCCAACAGCCTGTTCGCGCGGCCGTTCAACCTCCAGGCGGCGCTGGAAAAGCTGAAGGTCAAGCCCCGGACGACGTCGAACGACCTCGACAACCTTCTCGAGGTCTGGTGGTGGGTAAAGGTCAAGCGCAACCCGCGCTTCATCGCCTTCCTCAAGGAGGTGTGGGGCCTGACCCACGTGTCGCAGAACCAGATCGAGGGCCTGTTCGCATCCCGGAACGACTGGGCGGTGCTGCACCAGCGCCTGCCCCAGATCCTCGAGCTCGGCGGGACGATCGAGCCGGAGCAGGAGTTCCCGATGGAGGAGATCCTTCCGGCGACCCTGATCAAGCAGTTCGGCTCCGGCCACTTCGCCTATATCTGCCACATCTTCTGGACCAGGTCGTACCAGGGCAAGGTCGTGCTGGCCGACATCCTGGACATGCCGAGCCTGTTCCCGGACGAGATCTGCATCCTCAAGTGGTTCGAGCGCAACCCGCACGACGTCGCCACCGCAGCCGTCTCCACCGGCTGGATCCGCAACATGCTGGGACAGGTGTCGGAGGACCTCCGGAGCGAGCCGCCGGCCACCCGGTTCGCCCACCGTATGATCCTGGAGCAGCTGGCGCACGTCCTCGCCGAGCGGGAAGGTTTCGGGCCCGTGACGGCGGGCTGGTGGACCGAGGCGACCGAGCCCGCCCGGCGTCGGATGGCGCTGACCCGCACGCTCACGATGTATCGCGGGATCATCCCGCTGCCGTTCGAGCAGGAGGCCGGGCGTGAGCCGGAGCTGCTCTACGTGTATGCCGAGGACACGCGGGACGCCGTGCGGTTGAGCCTCGAGATCACCGAAGCGGGAAGCACGACGATCGTCCTCAGCACGTCGCTGCCGACCGAGGCAGACGATGCCGAGGCGGCCGAGCCGGCATTGGAAGGCTATCTGTACCTGCGGTGCCTGGCGCCGTCGGACAGCCGGGTGTTCCGTCTGCGCTGCGTGTCGGTGACGTCCAGCATCCGAGACCGGATCGCCATGAACGTGGTGATCCAGCAAGGCCAGAGCTATTCCTACGTCCTGCCCTGCCACGTTGCCGCAGGCGAGGCGCCGGAGTTCTACTATCGCCACGATCCGGTTGCGAGCGAGGACGGGCTGTGGTTCGGCATCCCGTTCTTCAGCCAATTCGCCGCAACACTGACGGTGGACGTCATCTAGATCCTCGTCCGCTGGTTCGCGGCGGGCGCAAGCGACCGGCTCAAGCGACAGGCGCCGCATGCTCCGGTTCTCCTCATCGACCTGACCGGATCCGGAATGGCCCTCAGGGCCCGCGGCCTGTGTCCTGCCGCTTCCACCTTCGTGCAGAAATCGATTTCCTGATCGGTCTCCGCCCCTGATCCCGAAACCACGTCATGCCGATACGTCCTGAGACCGGCATTCCGCCCGGTTCCTGAGACATCGGCAACAGGATCTTCCCGTTCTGATCGGAACCGAAACAGACGGCTTGCATGAGCAGCCGGCATTCGATTAATGTTGATCTACCGTATTTTTGATGATTTTGATGCGGCGGCGGCGTCATCCCGTGGAGTCGACGGTGGGCACATGGACCTGAAGACCGATCTCGCCGCGTCCGAACGCCAGGCAAGGCCGCAGGACACGGCGAGGCCGCCTGCCGAGCCGGTTG
>CALMVN010000301.1:1879-3853 GCA_937873225.1 uncultured Acetobacteraceae bacterium | reverse complement strand
AGTGCAGCGGCAGCAGCCGCCATTCGAAGCCGGGCTGCTGCGACATCTCCATGTAGGGGCTCGGATGCGGCCCGAAGATCGGCAGGTAGACCGCCAGAAACAGGCCGAAGCCGGCCGCGAAGCCGGCGGCGGCGGCGGTTCCCATCCGGACCAGCCGGGCCGGCTGCCGATGAAGGCCCGCGGGCGCCACGCTCGCCAGGACGACCAGGCAGGCCGGCAGCAGGGCCAGCAGGTCGGTCGGTCGGAAGGCCGGAACCAGGCCGATCGCGACGCCGAGCCAGAGCGGCCAGGCGAGCCGGATGCGGCCGGGCACGCCGAGGGTGCGGACGATCCTCGCCGCCGACAGCAGCCCGAGCAGGAGCAGCGGCGTGGTCAGGGTGGTGTTCCAGGGGATCACCCAGTTGTCCAGCACCGTCCACTGGCCGAGGTCGACGAACAGGAACACCAGCACCGCGGTCACGCGGCTCGCGCCCATGGCGCGGGCCAGCGGCACGAACAACAGGAACGAGGCGGCGAAGCCCAGCAGGTCCGGCCACAGGAACGGCTGCCTTGGCGTCAGGTGCATGGCGAGCGCGCCCAGGAACGGGTAGAGCGGCTGGTACCACTGGCTGGCGACGTCGGCGTGGTGCTGATGGAAGCCCATCACCGCCTGCAGCGTCTTCCCCTGGTCGTACCAGCCCCACCAGCCGTCGCCCTCGACCAGCGCGCGCGGCCGGGTCGGCAGACGGGCGTTGGCGCGGAAGTAGCCGCGCACCAGCAGAACCAGGCCGAGCCAGGGCGCCAGCCGGTCCGCTGCGTCGAGCAGGCGCGCGGCCGGGGCCCCGAGCGTGCGTCGCAGCGCCATCGCCAGGAGCAGGGCCGCCTCCACGACGCCCGGCAGCTCCCCGCCCCGGCTATGCGCCCGCTGCGCCGCCTCGGCGCGCAGGCGGGCGAACCGTCGTGCCGCCGACGGGGGTTCCCGCAGGGTGGTCATGACAGGCTTCCCGCTCAGCTGGCCACCACGTCGTGCAGCACCTCGTCCCAGCGCGGCTCCAGCGCGGCGCGGCTGTACAGCCTGGCGCGTCGCAGCGCGCGGTCGCGCAGGTCGCCGAGCAGCCCCTGGTCGCGCGGCAGCCCCGCGACGCGGGCGAGAAGCAGCGACAAGGCGTCCTCGTCGTAGGGATCGAAGTACTTGGCGGCGTCGCCGCACACCCAGCGATGCACCGGGATGTCGGAGGCCAGCACCGGCGCCCCGCAGGCCATCGCCTCGACCGTGGCGAGGTCGAAGCCCTCGGCGCGGCTCGGGCACACCACGGCGTGCGCCGCGGTGTAGAGCGCACGCAGGTCCAGGCTCGACACGTCCACCAGGTGGTGCACCACGTCCTCGGCGATCAGGCGCTTGAGCAGCCGGACCTCGTCCTCGCTGCGCCAGCCGGGGTTGGCCACCACCGCCAGCCGGAACCGCGCCCCGCCGCGCCGGGCGGTCGCCGCCGCGCGCAGCAGCAGCCCGTAGTTCTTGCGCGGCTCCAGGGTCGAGACGGCCATGATGAACGGCTCGTCCAGCAGGTCCCTCCGCTGATCCCCGGCCCCGCCGGACGCGTCGGCGCCGCCCGGGCCGGCGTCGGGGGCGATGTCGCGCAGCTTGCCGGCGGCGGCGGCACGGCCGCGGCCGACGATGGAGCGGATCTCGTCGGGCGGCCGGATGTCCGGCCTGAACACGGCCGAGGACATGGTCGGGATGATCACCGTGCGGCGCTCGACCGAGGGGAAGATGCGCAGCAGGTCCTCGCGCACCGGCTCGGAGGTGCACACGAACCAGGCGCCGTCGGCCACGTTGGCGCGCAGCATGCGGAAATGCCCGCGCGCATGGTCCACCGCGTGGCTGATGGTGTGCGGCCAGAGCAGCGGGATGGCGTCGTGGTAGCGCACCACCAGCTTCCCGCCCTTCAGCCGATACGGGCACGGGGTGTGCGCCAGGTGGATGTCCCAGCCGCC
>CALMVN010000301.1:0-1869 GCA_937873225.1 uncultured Acetobacteraceae bacterium | reverse complement strand
CATGTCGAGCTGCACCCGGCGGCGCGGCCGGTTGGTGTTGGCGAGTGCCGCCGCCTCGTGCCAGGCCAGCTGCGGCACCGGGTAGCGCGCCTGCAGCAGCAGGTGGCGCTCCTGCGGCGTCAGGCCGAGCCGGAACAGCCGCATCCACAGCCAGTCCTCGAACAGGTCGGGGTCGAGCAGGGTGTCGAGCCGTTCCACCGTGCCGCGGCGCTCGATCGCTTCCAGCCGGTGCATGATCTGCTTGGGCAGCAGCTTGCGGGCGATGCGGCGGCCGCGCGGGATCATCTGCTGGCCGGAATCGAGCGCGATCAGCTGCGCGCTCTGGGCGAAGATGCCCTGGCCCTCGACCACGCGGCCGCGCCTGGCGGTGGCGGAACGCGGGGAAGCGCCGCCGTTGAGCAGGCCGCCCGCCTCGAAGTCCGGGGAGCGGGCGAAGGCGGAAAACAGCAGCCGGGTTTCCTGCGGGATGCCGGCATAGCCGTCGAAGCAGGGGCGGAGCTCCATGAGCACGCGGATCGGCCTGCTCCTGCCGCTGCGGAGCGGCCGGTCCTGTCGGGCGGCGCTGGTGGCTAGCTGGTTCATGGTGCTCGATACGGTTGCGGTCGTGCCCGAAAGGCCAGGACCTTCTACGCGACCGTTCCGGCCCGCGCCAACCTTTGCGCGGATCGGGGCGCAGCCAATGCCGTGCGGTTCCGGCACCGACGCTTCCTCCGGCGGCCTGGCCGCCAGCGCCTCGGGCCGCGGCCCCATGGCGCCAGCCGCCCGCCCGTCGGCGCGTCCTGCGGCCGCGGTCCGCCCGCGCCGGCGTTTTTAGACGCTTGCGCAACGAAGGCTGCCGTCCGATAGCCTGCCGGCCCGCCCGGCTTCGCATGGTGCGGTTGTCCGGAGATGGCGATGCTTGTTGATCTCGGGCCGCATCGGCAGACGGCGAGGCTGCGGGCCCGGCTGGTGCCGGCCGGCTGTGCGGCGCTGCTGGGGCTGGGGCTGGTGCGCAGCGCGGTCATCTGCCTGCGCCGGCAGCCCGACGCGGACATGGCGACGGTTCCCCTGATCGACGAGGCGGTGCGCGCGCACGGCCTGTCGGTCCTGTCGGCGTGGCACTACACCCAGGACAACTGGCTGCTGTCGGTGATCCTGCCCGAGCTGCCGCTGCAGGCGGCGCTGGCGCCGTGTCCCTGGCTGCCGGCGCTCACCGGGTGGCTGTTCTTCGTCGGCTGCTGCGCGATCGTGGGGCTGCTGGCGCGGCCGTCGGTGGGCGCGGTGCCGGGCCTGCTGCTCGGCGCGACGCTGCTGTTCGCGTCTCCCGCCGCGCTGACCGGGTTCGGCTTCCTGGCGCACCCGACCAGCCACGACGTGTCCAGCTTCTGGTGCCTGCTCGCCCTGCTGCCGGCGATGGCGTGCCTGCGCGGACGGTCGCCGCTGCTCCTGTTGGCGACGGCGGCGGCGCTGCTGGTGGCGACGGTGTCCGACCCCTGGACCCGCGCCGCCTTCCTGCTGCCGGTCTCGGCCGCGTCGCTGGTCGCCGCCGTGGCGCTGGCGGGCCGGATGCGTCGCGTCGCTCTCCTGATCGCCCTGGCCACGCTGCCGTCCTGGCTTTGCGGCAGCCACGCCTTCGGGCTGATGCCGAGCCTGACGGCGCTGCATTTCGACCGCGGACCGTGGTCGGGGGTTCCGGCGCATCTGCGCGCGGGGCTGCTGGGGGTGGGACTGCTGTTCGGGATCGGCGGCCCGGTTCCGTCCGGGTCCGGCGTGCCGTGGGGCGCGGTGCCGGGCCTGCTGGCGCTGGCCCTGCTGTGCCTGCTGGCCGTGGTCACGCTCGCCTCCTCGCGGGCGGGCCGGCCGCGCGGGCCGGACGGCTTCCTCATGCTG
>CALMVN010000300.1:14533-15040 GCA_937873225.1 uncultured Acetobacteraceae bacterium | reverse complement strand
CAGTACCTGATATCAGCGGCGTTGGTGTTTGACCGGCAGGCGAGCGAGCCGCAGGCCTCGGCCCATCGATCTGCTTCGCAGCTCGATCCGCTGGAGCCGAAGGCTCCAGACCCCATCAGCCTTGGTATCGGGTTTCCAAAGGGCGACCGTTTCTTTGGCGGGTCCAGGGCAGGGCCCTGGGACGGAATGCGCGCCATGCGACCGGAAGGACGTGCCGGAGCCGGCGTCAATAGCCCGGAGGCGTGGCGCCGGGGTCGATCTGGCCGGGCTGGGACGGGCCAGGATAGGTTTGGCCAGGATAGGTTTGGCCAGGATAGGTTTGGCCAGGATACGGCTGACCGGGGTAGGGCTGGCCGGGATACGCTTGGCCGGGATAGCCCTGGGCGGGATAGGCGGTGGCGTTCGGGGTCGCTGGCGCGGCTGGCGCCGTTCCCGGCGGCGGCTGCAGGAAGCCAGGCTGCGGCGAAAGCTGCAGCGGCGCCCCGGCGTCGGGAGCCGACGCGGTCG
>CALMVN010000300.1:0-14523 GCA_937873225.1 uncultured Acetobacteraceae bacterium | reverse complement strand
AGTCCGGTCGGACCGGACGCCGGTGCGCCGCCGCCCGGGCTCCCCACGGCACCGCCCGGAACGGCGTCCGACGGCGGCGCCAGCTGCATCGGCGCGCCGACGGAAGGCGGTGCCGCCGGGCCGCTCCCGCCGGGGGTCGTCAGCGGCTGCTGCTCCACGGTCGCGGCGACAGGCGCGCCGGACGCGTCCACCATCCAGTCCGACAGGGTGCGTCGCAGCTGGAACTCGAACTCCACGTTCATGTCCTGCATCATCTGCACGGTCAGGTTGTAGAGCTGCCCCTTCAGGCCGTCGTTGTCCGTGCCGGACCCGGGCACGAACTGGCGCGACACGTGCGCCTCGGCATAGCCGGAATGGCCGCCGTTCCTGCCGATGATGTCGAGGTGCACCGCCAGCGTGCCGTCCAGCGGGCCGTCCGCTTCGCCGGTGATGGCGGCCTGGTCGATGCTGAACAGGGCCGTCCCGGAGCTGCCCGCGGCCACCAGCCGGTCCTGCGCCATCCGGCGCAGCGCCTCCTCCGGGGGTACCGGCGATTGCTGCGCCAGGTCGTTCGGCCCGGTCGGCGGCGGCGCGTGGTCCTCGATCCGGATCTCGCCGACGTTCAGCCGGAGCGGGGTCAGGTAGCCGTAGGACAGCGGCTTGAACGCTCTTGTCTCCTCGCCGCCGCCGCCGCCGCATCCGGACAGGAACAGGGTGGCGGTCAGCCCGGCCGCCAGGCCGAGGCCCCCGATCAGCCTCGTGATCGGTGGCCGAGCCCGAGAAGCCGCTGCCACCAGTTCTGCCGGGGCGGCGGCGCCGACGGCACCAGCGGAGCGTGGGCGTAGGGTGCCGCGTCGACGCCGACCGGCTCGCGATAGGACGCGGCATAGGCCGGTTCCGGCTCGTCCTCGTCGTCCCGCGCTGCCCGGGCGGCCGGCTCGGCATAGCCGTGGTAGGCCGCTTCCGACGGAACCGGCGGCGTCATCTCCGGCTCGTGGGTCGGCAGGATGGGCTCCGACGCGGCCGTGGCCGGCAGCACCGCGTCCACCGTGTCCCCATACGGCAGCGCGGCGTCCGCACGCGGCGCCGGCGCAGGCGCGCGACGATCGTCGCGATCCTGCCCGGCCGGCGGCTCGTCGAGGCCGTGCTGCGGCGGCGGCACGGCCTGCACCAGCCCCGGCTCGAGCCCGTCCGCTTCCGGCAGCATCACCGCGCGGTCGGTGTGCGTCGCATACCAGACCACCAGCTGCGTCAGCAGCAGCAGCGTGTCCGGCCCCGGGGCGCTCCTGGCGAACACCGCGCCCGCCGCCGGCACGTAGAGCTGGCGATCCTGGGCTCCGGTCCCTTCCAGCACGTAGTAGGCGATCCCGAGCCGCGGGTCGAAATGGCGCAGCGCGACGCAGCCCGGCAGCTCGAGCCGCTCCTGCGACGAGGGCGCCGGCTTCAGCGCCGACGCGATCCAGGACGGCGACAGGCTGACGCCGTTGCGCCCGTAGCCGCCGAGCTCGTCCAGCCGGTCCAGGAACACCGTGTCCGGCCTGCCGATCGTGCGGTCGACGGCCTCGATCACCAGCTCGTGCACCGAGGCCGGCAGGAAGCCGTCGAACTCGTGCGCCGCCGCCGGGATCGCCGAGTACGGCGCCTTCACCGACTCCTCGAACAGCGTGCGCACCAGCGGCTCGACATGGGCGAACAACCGCACCCGGTCCTCGGCGCGCAGGTGGGCGATGGCGTTGCCGCGGAAGTCCAGCCCGTTGTCCAGCAGCCAGAAGGCGCTGGCGCCGCTGTCGTG
Source organism: uncultured Acetobacteraceae bacterium (assembly GCA_937873225.1). Lineage (GTDB taxonomy): Bacteria > Pseudomonadota > Alphaproteobacteria > Acetobacterales > Acetobacteraceae > Lichenicola. The sequence continues at coordinate 12,752 of CALMVN010000300.1, read as the reverse complement.
GTTGAGCTCGAGGATGTGGAACGGCGCCAGCCCGGTCTGCAACCCACGCGGGCTCCATCCCGGATTGAAGTTCGGCACGCTGTTGCCCTGCATGGTGATCGGGTAGTGCGCGCCATCGGCATCGGCCACCTGGAAGATGCCGTCGATGAACGAGACCGGCCAAATCGGCACCTGAACCTCCCGCGGAACAACCATCCGGACGCTACAAACCTCCGCCCCGTCCAGCAAGCGCAGGTTGCGTTCAGGCGCCCTGAATCGTTTCCCGCGGGAAACGGAAATCCAGGGCGCAGAACTCGCAGGTCATGACGATGTCGCCGCCCACCTGCATGTGGTCCAGGTCCTCCGACGGGAAGCCCTCCAGGATGCCGGCCAGCCTGGCGCGCGAGCAGCGGCAGCCATAGGCCAGCGCACGCGGCAGGTCCGCCGCCACCCCCTGCTCGTGGAACAGGCGGAAGAGCAGCTGTTCCGGGGGCAGGGCGTCGTCGAGCAGCTCGTCCTCCCCCAGCGTGGCGGCCAGGGCGAGGGCATTGCTCCAGGCTTCCGCGTCGGTGCCGTCCCGCACGATCATGGCCCGATCCAGCACGTCGTTGTCGAGCTCGGTGCCAGGCGCGATGCCGCCTTCGGCCGCGATCCGCTCCAGCACCAGCGCGCCGGCGCGCCAGCCGGACCCGGTGTTGCGGCAGGCGAGCCGGATGGCGCAGGCGTGCTGCTCGCTGGTCTCGAAGTAGTGCCCGGCCATGGCGGCGAGGGTGTCGCCCTCGATCGCCACGATGCCCTGGTGGCGCTCGGTGTCCGGCCCCTGGTCGACGCTGAACGCCATGTAGCCCTGGCCGAGCAGCGCCCTGGCGCCCGGCGCCGGGTCGGCGTCGAGCAGCGCCGCCAGCCGCTCCGGATCGCTCCGGGCGTGGAACCTGAGCGCGCCCGACTCGGTGCAGTCGGCCAGCATCATCGACACCGGCCCGTCGCCCTTGGCCTGCAGGCTGAACGAGCCGCGGAACTTCAGCGCCGAGGCGAGGCCGGCCACCAGCGCCAGCGCCTCGCCGGCCAGCCGGGTCACCGGGGCCGGGTTGTCGTGCCGGCTCAGCAGCGCGTCGGCGAGCGGGCCCAGTCGCACCAGCCGGCCGCGCACCGGCCGGCCGGGCAGGAAGAACGGGGTGACGCCGCGCGGCACCACGATGTCCGGAACGTCGGGGCGGCTGGTGTCGAGAAAGGCGGGCGTGTCGACCATTGCAGCAAGATAATGCCGGAAGATGCACCCTGCCAGCCGCAGGCCCGGCGGCTTGTCTATCGAATGGAGGACATGAAGATAGACAAGCCGGGATGCCTACCCTAAAGGAGGGTCAACCTCCGTTGAGTTTCTTGTAAAGGCAAACTGGAGAGACAAGTTCGTGCAGCCCTGGTCCTTGCCCGGCTACGATGCCGCGGATGCGGTGGGATACCACCATGGCAGGTTTCCACCGCGGATCGACGATTACGGCCGCCTGATCAGGCCGCTTTCCAGCGCGTCCGCCGCTCTGGCTCGGTATGACCAGATGCTGAAGGGCATGCATAGCAGCGACATCCTGCTTGCGCCGCTACGCAGCCAGGAGGCCGTCATCTCTTCCCGGATGGAAGGCACGGTCAGCACGCTGGACGAGGTCCTGCAGCTCGAAGCCGAGCAGGAGGACGAAGGAGACTCGGCGCAGCGCAACGCCCGCGGCGAAGCGGTGGAAGTCTATTTGTATAGCCGCGCGATGCGGACCGCGCAGGCCGCCCTGAAGGAAGGGGCACCCTTGTCGAGCTGGCTCCTGCGGTCGTCACACAGGATGCTGCTGGGCTTCGGTCGCGGCGCCCACCTTTCGCCGGGCGAGTTCAAGTCGGAACAGAACTATCTGGCCGACCGGTTGCGCAGGAAGATCCTGTTCGTTCCGATCGACCCGATCCGTCTGCAGGAAGGTCTCGACCGGTTCTTCACGTTCATCAACGACGAGAGCTGGGAGATCCTGATCCGGACGGCGATCGCCCATCTCGAGTTCGAGGCGCTGCATCCCTTCAAGGACGGCAACGGCCGGATCGGCCGGATGATCATTCCCCTGATGCTGTGGAACGCACGAGCGATATCAGAGCCCTACTTCTACATCAGCGAGTTCTTCGAGCGGAACAAGGCCGAATACATAGACCGGATGAGGGCAGTATCCTCGGAAGATGCCTGGACGGACTGGATCCTGTTCTTTCTGTCCGCACTGGAGGCGCAGGCGAGGCAGAATCTGGACAAGGCCGAACAGATCCGCTCGCTCTACGAGGAGATGAAGGAAAGGTTCGGGGCGATCCTGTCGTCGCGGTGGACGATCAACGCGCTCGATTTCATGTTCACCAGGCCGATGTTCAGGAACAACCTGTTCACCGGCAGGTCCGGCATACCGGGTCCGACCGCGCACAAGTTCACCCGGAGCCTCCTGGATGCGGGGTTGCTGCGCACGGTCGCTCCGTCCGCCGGACGACGCCCGGCACTCTATGCCTTCGAGCCGCTGCTGTCGCTTGTACGTGACACGTAGCGTCCGGCCGGATCAGGTGCGGCTGGTCAGCTCGGCCTCGACCGCTTCCAGCTTCTGATCGAGATCGCGCACAAGCCGTTCACCGAGATGCCGCTGGCGCAGCGCCTCGATCAGGCTGCGCCGGCACCGGTCATGTGCCGCGTCCACGTCGCCGGGGCCGCGGGCGCCGGCCAGGCAGTCCAGGTACGCGTTGCGCAACGCCGCCAGCGCCGGCTCGGGCGGCAGCACGGACAGGATCTCCTCCACGCTGCCCTCGACCCAGCCGGGCGTGGCCGGCACGTCCTCGGTGGTGGACGGGATCTCGGGATCGTTGCCGATCGCGGCCATGCGGATCTCCTTGCCCGTCAGCCGCCGGTGCCGGGCGCGGTTCCGGTGGAAGCCCGGACCCAGTCCGCGCCGCCCAGCGCCCAGGCCAGCAGCGCCTTCTGCGCGTGCAGCCGGTTCTCGGCCTCGTCGAACACCACCGACCACCGCCCCTCGATCACCTCGTCCGTGACCTCCTCGCCGCGATGGGCGGGCAGGCAGTGCATGAACAGGGAATCGGGCGCCGCTCCTGCCATCAGCGCAGCGTCCACCCGGAAGGCTTCCAGCCGGGCGTGCCTGCCTTCCGCGGGATCGTCCGACATGCTGGTCCAGGTGTCGGTGACCACGCAGGCGGCGTCCCGCACCGCGATCCGGGGATCGTCCAGGAGCTCGATCCGGCCGGCGCCCCCCTGCCTGCCCGCCCATTCCAGCACCGCCGGCTGCGGCCGCAGGTCGGGCGGGGTGGCAAGACGCAGGGTGAAGCCGAAGCGCATCGCCGCCTCGATCCAGCTCGCGGCCACGTTGTTGCCGGCGCCGCACCAGGCGACCGTGCGGCCGGCGATCGGGCCGCGATGCTCCTCGAAGGTCAGGATGTCCGCCAGCAGCTGCACCGGGTGCGAGCCGCCCGTAAGCCCGTTGATCACCGGGATGCTGGCATGCGCGGCCAGCTCGCGCAGCTTGGCCGCGCTGTCGGTGCGCAGCACCAGGGCGTCGAGGAAGCGCGACAGCACCCGTCCGGTGTCGGCGATGCTTTCGCCGCGGCCGAGCTGCATGTCGCGCGGGCTCAGCACCACCACGTCGCCGCCGAGCTGTCGCATCGCCACCTCGAACGACACCCGGGTGCGCGTGGACGGCTTCTCCAGCATCAGCCCCAGCGTCTGCCCGGACAGGGGCCGCGGCCCCTCGGACGGCCGCCGGCTGCGCCGCTCCCCCTTCATCACCCGTGCTGTGTCGACGATGCGTCGCAGGGTGGCCGGCGGCAGGTCGCGAAGATCGAGGAAGTGGCGCGGGACGGCCACCTCCCCGGCCGGCTCGCGCTGCGGTGCGCTCACGACGCGGCCATCGCCGGCGCCCGACCCGCGACCGCACGCGGGCGCACCCGCTCCGCCGCACGGGACAGGCGCTCGGCCGCCTCGAGGCATTCCGCGTCGCCCACCACCAGCGGCGGGACCACGCGCAGCACGTCGTCGCCGGCGCCCACCGTCAGCAGCTGCTCCGACAGGGCCGCCGCCTGGATCTCGGCCACCGGCACCCGGCACTTCAGCCCGAGCATCAGCCCGGCCGCGGTGTCGTGGCCGCGCACCGCCTCGAACACGTCCGGACGGGCGGCGACCAGGCGGTCGAGCGCCGCCGCCAGGGTGCGGCCGCGCGCCTGCACGCCGTCGAGGAAGCCCGGCGCCAGGATCACGTCCAGCACCGCGTTGCCGGCGGCGCAGGCCAGCGGGTTGCCGCCGAAGGTGGTGCCGTGCGAGCCCGGGGTGAGGTGCCGCGCCACCGCCTCGGTGGCCAGGATGGCGCCGAGCGGGAAGCCGCCGCCGATGCCCTTGGCGGTGGACACCACGTCCGGCCGGATCTCCGCCCACTCGTGCGCGAACAGCCGCCCGGTGCGGCCCATGCCGCACTGCACCTCGTCCAGGCCGAGCAGCAGCCCGAACTCGTCGCAGGCGGTGCGCAGCTCCTGCAGGAAGCGCACGCTGGCCGCGTTCACCCCGCTTTCCCCCTGGATCGGCTCGATCATGATCCCGGCGGTGGTCGGTCCGATCGCGTCGCGAACGGCGTTCATGTTGTTCAGCGGCACGTGGTCGAAGCCGGGGACCGGCTCGCCGAAGCCGGACAGGTACTTGGCGTTGCCGGTGGCGGACAGCATCGCCAGCGTGCGGCCGTGGAAGGCGCCGTCGAAGCAGATGATGCGCGTCCGCTCCGCGTGGCCGGTGGCGGCCTGGGCGCGGCGCATCATCTTGACCATGCCCTCGTTCGCTTCCGCGCCCGAGTTGCAGAAGAACACGCTGTCGGCGAACGACGCCTCCACCAGCCGCGCCGCCAGGCGCTCCGCCTGCGGCACCCGGTACAGGTTGGACACGTGCATCACCCGTCCCGCCTGCTCGGCGATCGCCGCCACCAGGTGCGGATGGCCGTGGCCGAGCGAGGAGGTGGCGATGCCGGCGCCGAAATCGAGGTAGCGTCGCCCGTCCGACGCGACCAGCCAGGCGCCCTCGCCCCGCTCGAAGGCGAGGTCGGCACGGTTGTAGGTCGGCATCAGCGAAGGGATCATCGTCGGGCTTTCTCCAGGCCGCGCGGGAACGTCCGGGTTCCGTGCCGAAGGCCGGGGGTGGACCGGGAGAATGCGGTCCCGCACAAGATCAAGTCAAACCGCGCCGTCCCGGCACGGGCGCAGCGCCCGGTGGTGGTTCCGCCGGCACCGCCGCAGGCGCATAATGCGGGCGATGCAGGACGACCGGAAACCCGACGCACCGCCGCCCGCCCGGTCGCGCCGCCGCCCTGATCCGGGCGCGCCGCCCGGGCCGGCTCCGACCGCCTCTGGGCTGCGGGAGGCGGCGCTTGCCCATCTCGCCCGCTTTTCCGCCACCGAGGCGGGCCTGGTGCGCGTGCTCGACCGGCGCGTGCTGCGCTGGAGCAGGCGGGCGGCCGGGTCCGGCCTTCCTCCCGACCAGGTGGAGGCGCTCGCCGCGGCGGGCAGAAAGGCGGCACGCACGGTCGCCGGCGCCCTGGTGGGCGCAGGCGTGCTGGACGACGCGGCCTATGCGGAATCGCGGGCGCGCTCGCTCGGGCGCGGCGGCCGCTCCCGACGCGCGATCGAGGCGCACCTGCTGCAGCACGGTGTGGCGCCGGAGCTGGTGCAGGCGGCCCTGCCCGAGGGCAGCGAGGCCGAGCTGGGCGCCGCCCTGATGCAGGCGCGCCGACGCCGCATCGGCCCGTTCGCGCCGCCCGACGAGGACGGCCCCGACGATCCCGCGGAACGCAACAAGGCGCTGGCGATGCTGGCCCGCGCCGGCTTCAGCCGGGACGTGGCGGAGCGGGCGCTGGGCCTGGACCGCGAGGAAGCGGAACAACGGGTGACGGCGCTGCGTCGCGGCTGAGCTGCCCAATCAGCGCTTGCATGGATGCCCGCGCGGCGCCATGTCGGTCGGACGGTTGTCGCTGCGACGTTCGCGCGGGGAAAGAGGTTGTCATGGGTAGCTTGAGCATCTGGCACTGGCTGATCGTGCTGGCGGTCGTCCTGCTTCTGTTCGGCGGCAGCAGCAAGATCAGCACCCTGATGGGCGACTTCGCCAAGGGCATCAAGTCGTTCAAGAAGAACATGGGCGAGGACGAGTCGATGGAGCACGGCCACACCCCCGGCCTCAACGCGCCAGCACCGATCCCGCCGCAGGTGGTGGCGCAGCAGCCGGCTCCGGCCTATCAGCCGCACGCGGCGCAGGTGCCGTACCCGTCGGCGCAGGCGTCCTCTCCCGGATCCGTTCGCCATCCGGGCTGAACGGGCCGGACCGGCATGGACCAGCCGGCCGGGCCGGTTGGCGTGTCTTCGGCCGATGCCGTGTGGAACCAGGCCGCTGCGGAGATCGTCTCGGCAGGCCGACGGCTCGACCGCCACGGCTGGGTTCCTGCCACCGCCGGCAACCTGAGCCGCCGCCTGCCGGACGGCCGGATCGCGATCACCCGGAGCGGCGTGCACAAGGGATACCTCGCCGCGGACGACGTGATCGAGGTCGACCTGGACGGCCAGGCCGTGAACACGGTTCACCGTCCCAGCGCCGAAACCCTGCTGCACTGCCAGATCTACCGCGGCCTGTCCGAGGGTGCGGTGCTGCACGGCCACTCGGTGGCCGCCACCGTGCTGTCGCTGGAGGCGTCCGGTCCGGAGCTGCTGTTCTCCGGCTACGAGCTGCTCAAGGTGTTCGAGGGCCAGGACACCCACGACGCCGTCCTGCGCCTGCCGGTGTTCGACAACGACCAGGACATCGCGCGCCTGAGCCGCACGGTGGCCCCGCACCTGCCCGACTGCCCGATGGGCTACCTCCTGCGCGGCCACGGCGTCTACGTGTGGGGCGGGGACATGCAGCAGGCGCTGGCGCGGCTGGAAGGGCTGGAGTTCCTGCTGGCCTGCGCCCTCGAACGATCCAGGCTGGAGCCGAAACGATGAGCCGACTGACCGTCTACCACGAGACCACGCCGGAGCAGCCGATCCTGCGCACCGAGCAGCCGGAGCGGATGGCGGACGCCCTGTCGGCGATCGGGGTCCGCTTCGAGCGTTGGGACAGCCCGGTGTCGCTGTCGCCGTCGGACGACGCCGACACCATCCTGGCCGCCTACCGCCCGTATCTCGACCGGCTGATGGGCGACACCGGCGCCGGCACCGCCGACGTGATCAAGATCAACGCCGACACCCCGAACAAGCCTGCGCTTCGGGCCAAGTTCCTCTCCGAGCACACCCACACCGAGGACGAGGTGCGGTTCTTCGTGCACGGCGAGGGCTCCTTCGTGCTGCACGTGGACGGCAAGGTGTACGACGCCCACTGCACCGCCGGCGACCTGATCTCGGTGCCGACCGGCATCCCGCACTGGTTCGATGCCGGCCCCGAGCCGTTCGTGACCGCGCTGCGCGTGTTCACCGACACCACCGGCTGGGTCGCGCACTACACCGGCGACCGCATCGCCGACCGCTTCCCGGCGCGCTGAGGCGATCCGCCGCGTGCAGCCCCCGATCCTGGTGGTGACCGACATCGAGGGCACCACCACGCCGATCTCCTTCGTGCACCGGGTGCTGTTCCCCTTTGCCCGCGACGCGCTGCCGGCGCTGCTGGCCCGTCGCGACGCCGATCCGGCGGTGGCGGACGCGCTGGACGCGGTGGAACGCTTGTCGCCCGGCCGGGACCCGCTGGCCCAGCTGCTGGCCTGGATGGACGCCGACGCCAAGGTCACGCCGCTCAAGACGCTGCAGGGCATCGCCTGGCGCGACGGCTACGAGAGCGGGCGGCTGGTCGGCGCGCTGTATCCCGACGTGGCGCCGGCGCTCCGGGCCTGGCACCGCGCCGGCCTGCGGCTCGCGGCCTATTCCTCCGGCTCTGAGGACGCGCAGCGGCTGATCTTCGGCCACAGCGTCGCCGGAAACCTTTGCCCGCTGTTCGAAGCCTTTCTCGACACCCGGATCGGCGCCAAGCGCGAGCCGGCCTCCTATGCCGGACTGGTGCGACAACAGGGGGTCGCGCCGGAACAAGCGCTGTTCCTGTCCGACAGCGAGGCGGAGCTCGACGCCGCCGCCCAGTCCGGCCTGCTCGCCTGCCAGCTGGTCCGGGCCGCCGACGGCACCCGGCCGGGCCGCCACCCGGTGGCGGAGGACTTCCCGGCGGTGGCGGCGCTGTTCGGCCTGCCCGACCCGCTGCCGCCGCCGCTCGACAACCCGGGCGCAGCTGCTAATCCCCGGGCATGACCATCCTTCATTCCGACTGGCGCCACGTCCCGGCGGCGGCCCGCGGCGCGTCCCTGGCGCTGGGCAACTTCGACGGGGTGCACCTGGGCCACGCCCACCTGCTGCGCGCGCTGCACGGCGCGCGGCCGGACGCGCCGCTCGGCGTGCTGACCTTCGAGCCGCATCCGCGCGAGCTGTTCCGGCCGGACGACCCGCCGTTCCGGCTCAGCCTGTCGGCGGAACGGCGCGACGCGCTGGCGGCGCTGGGCGTCGTCCACGTGGTCGAGATCCCGTTCGACCGCGCCTTTTCCACCTTCACCGCCGAGCGCTTCGTGCGCGAGGTGCTGCACGAGGGGCTGGGCGCCAGGCACCTCGCCTGCGGCGCCGACTTCGCCTATGGCCACCGCCGCGGCGGCGACGTCCACACCCTGGCGGTGCAGGCGGAAGGGCTCGGCATCGGCCTGACGGTGGTGCCGGCGCTGTCCGACGCCGGCGGCCCGTTCTCGTCGACACGCATCCGGCGCGCCCTGCTGGACGGCTATCCGGAGCGGGCGACCGCCGAGCTCGGCCGCCCCTGGGCGCTGCGCGGGATCGTCGCCCACGGCGACAAGCGCGGCCGGCTGCTGGGGTATCCCACCGCCAACATCCCGCTCGGCCGCCACCTGGAGCCGGCGCGGGGGGTGTATGCGGTCACCGTGCGCCTGCCCGACGGCAGCACCCGTCCGGGCGTCGCCAACATCGGCCGCCGCCCGACGGTGAACGACACGCCCGAAAGCCGGCTGGAAGCGCACCTGTTCGACTTCGAGGGCGACCTGTACGGCCTGGAGCTGTCGGTGGCGCTGCACACCCTGCTTCGCTCGGAACGCAGGTTCGACGGGCTCGACGCGCTGAAGGCGCAGATCGCCGACGACGCCGCCTGGGCCAGGGACTACCTGCACGGGCGGCTGGAGCGCTAGGACATGATCCGGTCGCATCGGCTCACGGATCATGCTCCAGCTCGTTGTTCTGTCGAGCATCATCCGACCGACCGAGCCGGTTCGGTCGGATGATGCTCTGGGGCATGATCCGGTCGCACGAGCTCGCGGATCATGCCCCGGTCCGCTGGTCGGGCGGGCATCGTCCGATCGACCGGTCCGGTTCGACCGGATGATGCTCCAGGCCCTGCCTGCGGCCGCGTTGTCGGACCCGGGGGCCGGGGCGCTTGCCGGCTGGGCACCCGACGAGGCCTTTCTCGCCCGGGCCACCCGGCGGGCCGCCGACGCCGACCTCGTCTCGCTGGACGTGTTCGACACCGCCCTGACCCGCCTGGTGGACAGCCCGGCCGACCTGTTCGCGGAGGTCGAGCGGGTGCTCGGGACCCGGATCGGCGCGGCGTCGTCCGGCTTCGCCCAGGCGCGCGAGGATGCCGAGCGCCGGGCGCGGCTGCTGGCGCACGAGAGGGATGGGGCGGAGGAGATCGGCCTCGACGCCGTTCTCGACGCGCTCTGCGCCCTGCTGCCGACGCTCGCCCCGCACCGGGCGCTGCTCCGCGAGGTCGAGCTGGACACCGAGGCGAGGCTGCTGGTGCCGGTGCCGGACATCCTGGCGCTGACCCGTCGCCTGCTGCAGGCGGGGCGACCGTTCGCGTTCGTGTCCGACATGTACCTGCCGCCGTTCTTCATCGCCGAGCGCCTTCGCGCCGGCGGCTATGCCGGCTGGGACGCGCTTCACGTGTCGACCGAGACCGGCGCCACCAAGGCGTCCGGCCGGCAATGGGCGGCGGTGCGCGCCCGGCATCCCGACCGGCCGCGCATCCTGCACATCGGCGACGATCCCCAGGCGGATGGCGAGATCCCCCGTCGCCACGGCGTCGACACGCTGCTCTACGACCGCGCCCGCTCCGCCAGGCGGGTGGGCGCGGCGCTGCGGCCGGCGCTGCTGCCGTTCTCGTTCGCCCAGCGCGACGCGGCGCTCCGCGCCCGCGCCGTGCCGGGCGCCGCCGCCGGCCCGGACGCCTTCTGGTTCGGGCTCGGGCGCGTGCTGGGCGGGATCGTGCTGGCCGGCTTCGTGCGCTGGCTGGAGGCGGAGCTGCGCCGGCACCGCATCGCGCGCGTGTGCTTCTGCGCCCGCGACGGCTGGCTGATCCGCCAGGCCTGGCACGCCGCCGGCGGCCCCGCACGCACCGGCATCCCCGACGACTACCTCGCGGTGTCCCGCCGCCCGCTCAACCTCGCCCGCGGCTACCTCGCCAGCACTCCGGAGCGGCTGGACCAGGCCCTGCTCGGCTTTCTCGCCGGCAGCGACGGCACCACCACCGTGGCTGCGGCCCTGGCACGCGCCGGGCTCGACGGCGACGCGTCGCTGGTGTCGGAGATGCGGGACCGGTTCGGCGGCCTGGACGCCAGGCTGGTCTGGCCGGACGGGACCGGCCGCTTCGAGCAGGGGCTCGCCCGTCATCCGGCCGCCGTGCATGCCGCGCTCCGTCCCGAGCACGCGGCGCTGACCGGCTACCTGCGGCAACAGGCGCTCGGCGCCGGCCGGATCGGGCTGGTCGACCTCGGCTGGCACGGCAACCTGCAGCGCGCGCTGCGCACCGTGGTCGAGGCCGACATCGGGCCGGTCCGGCTGCACGGCTTCTATTACGGGCTGTGGCCGGCGACGCTCGGCAACCGGTACGGCGCCGGCCCGATGGACGCGGCGTTCGCGTCGGACTTCCAGCCCGTGGAGGACGGCGCCGCGCTGCGCGGCGCGGTCGCCATCCTGGAGGAGCTGCACGGCGCGCCGCACGGCACCGTGCTCGGCTACCGCGAGGAGGCGGGGCGCTGGACGCCCGTGTTCGCCGACAACCCGTCCGAGCGCGCGCAGCACGAGCGCACCGCGCGCCCGTTCCAGCAGGGGGCGCTCCAGACTGTGTCGGCGCTGTTCGGAACCGGACGGGCCGGCACGCTGCGCCTGCACGACGTCACGCCCGACGCGGTGCGCGCGGCACTTGGCGCCGTGTGCTCGTCGCCGGACCCGCATGAGCGGGCGGCGCTGGGCGGCCTCGGCCATTGCGCCACCTTCGACCACGCCTCGGCGCAGCCGCTGGTGCCGGACGGGCCGGCGCCGGACGATCCCGAGGCGCTGCGGGTGGCGCTGCGCGATTGCGGCTGGCCCGTCGGCACCGCGCATCGCTGGCTCGCGCAGGCGGCCCCGGATCGTCGCCAGGCCCTGGCCGCTTCCGTGCAGGAGCAGCTGTCGGCGCTGGGGCCCCGCGCGTTGCGCCAGTTCGAGTGACGGGACGCCGGCGATAGGCACCCGGAGCCCGACCGCCTATGCAGGCGGGATGACCTATCCGGCCCATCCCAACAGCATGCAGGGCGTCGCCCCCGGTCCCGGCGGGGCGCGTGTGGCGGTGCTGATGCGCACGCGGGACCGTCCGGTGCTGCTGGCGCGCGCGCTGGCGAGCGTGCTGGCGCAGACGCACGGCGACTGGCACCTGGTGGTGGTGAACGACGGCGGCGACCGCGCCGCCGTGGACGGGCTTGTCGGGCGACACGACACCGGCTTCGACGGCCGGATCAGCGTGCTGCACCATCCCGGAAGCCTGGGCATGGAGGCGGCCTCCAACGCGGCGCTGGCGGAAGCGGACCGGCACGGCGCGTTCGCGCACGTCGCGGTGCACGACGACGACGACACCTGGCACCCGGAGTTCCTGCGCCGCACCACCGGCTTTCTCGCCTCGGCCGGCAACGCCGACAAGGCGGCGGTGCTGACGCACTGGACGGTGGTGCGCGAGCGCCTCCACGCCGACGGGGTGATCGAGGACGGGCGCGATCCCGGGCCGTTCGACGCCCTCGTGGTCGAGCTCGGCGCCGTGCTGGCGCGCAACCGTTACCCGCCGATCAGCCTGCTGCTGCGGCGCGCGACCGTGGACGCGGCGGGGCCGTTCAACGCGGCGATGCCGGTCCTGGGCGACTGGGACTACAACCTTCGCGTCCTGCTTCTGGGCGACATCGGCGTGGTGCCGGAGCGGCTCGCGTTCTACCACCAGCGCCCGGCGTCCGACGGGCCGACGCGCTACGCCAACACCGGGGCGGACCGGCACGCGGTCGGCACCGGGCTCTACCGCAACAGCCGGCTGCGCGCCCTGGGTGCCGCCGATCCGGCGGCGCTGTCGCTGGTCCACGTGCTGGGACTGCAGTCGGAGCTGTACCACGAGCAGGCCGAGCTGCAGCACGCACGCATCCTGGCCAACCTCGACCGCAACGGGCTGTGGGGCCACGCCCGCCACGAGGACCTGCAGCAGCGGCTGGTCCGGGTGGAGGAAACGCTCGGACGGATCGAGGCGCAGCTGTCGCGGGCGGCAGCCGTGCCTGCGCCGTTGTGGCGCCGCGCCGCGCGCCGCCTGCGCCGGAGCCTCCGCCGATGGCATGGCCGCCGCGCCGATTGACCGTGGCGCTTCGTGCTCCTCATAAGACCGGCTCCGCCCGACCCGCGCTTCCCCGACCCCCGGCTTCCGTCGACCC
>CALMVN010000299.1 GCA_937873225.1 uncultured Acetobacteraceae bacterium | reverse complement strand
GGGCCGAACACACGCGAGCCGCAGAACCGCCGCGTCGAGATCATCCTGCACTGATCCTCGTCGCGTCGACATCCACGACGGAAGGGGCGCCGCAAGGCGCCCCTTTTTCGTGCGCACTCCCCCGCCGACCTGCCGAGGCAGGACGTTTCTTGTCTTCCAGCGCCCATCGGGGCTACCGAGTAGGACGTGAGCCAGACCGCCCTGCCCCGTCTTGCCGATGCGATCCTGTCCAGCGTGCCGGAGCACGCCGAGGCCGCGGGAACGCTGTGCGTCGGCGAGCTGCCGTTGCCGCCGGCCGGAGCGTCGGCCGCCGATCCGGTCATCGTCGCCGCAAGCGCCGGCCAGTCGCAGCTGCTGTCGTCCGCGGCACAGCTGCTGAAGTTCGGCACGGTGGGCGGCCTCGGCCTGCTGTGGGACGTGTCGACCGTTTATGCCCTGCAGCCGCTGGTTGGCATCAAGGGAGCGGCACTGGTCGCGTTCTTCGTCGCGGCGACGATGAACTGGATGCTGAACCGGCTCTGGACCTTCCGCGGGCGCGGTTCCGACACGCCGCTGGTCCGGCAGTGGCTGGGCTTCCTCGGCGCCAACGGGTTCGGCTTCGTCCTCAACCGGAGCACGTTCTTCGTGCTGATCTCGTTCGTGCCGTTCTGCCGCATGCACCTGGTGACGGCGCTGGCGGCCGGTTCGCTCGCCGGGATGTGCGCGAACTTCAACCTGTCGCGCCGGCTGGTGTTCCGATAGCGCACCGGTCCGGGTCCCGCATCGGGCGCCGCTTGGGTCAGCCGTCCTTTCCCCAGGCGTCAAGCCGGGCCTGAGCCCGCCGCGCCGCGTCGCTGCCGGGGGCCGACGCGAGCACGCGCTCCAGGCAGCGCACCGCCTGCACGGCGTGTCCCAGCTGGTGGCTGAGCTCCGCCGCCTGGAGCCAGTTCGTCATCACCTCGGGCGCGATCAGCAGCATGCCCTCGAGCGAGCGCAGCGCCGCCGCGAACTCGCGCGCCGCGAGCCGGCGCTGCACGAGGTTGCGCTGCAGGCGCAGCAGCACGTCGCGTACCGCCATGGGCCGGGTCATGCCGGGGTGAAGCCCGGCATCGGCCGCCCCCAGGCGCTGCAGCATCGGCAGCAGGTCGACGCTGCCGACCACGGCGCCGTTGTTGAACGGGTCGACCAGCAGCCGGCGCGGCTGACGCGACCGCGCGTTCTGGCCGGTGCCGTCCGGCCGGCCGGCTCCGCCAGGCGACGCGGCGGGAGACACCAGCGACACCAGGAAGTGGCCGGGAAAGTCGATCCCGTGCCCGTCCCAGCCGGCGGCGCGTATGCAGTGCAGCCACAGCACGCCGAGCGCCACAGGCAGGCCGCGCCGGCGCTCGATCACCCGGATCAGGTTGGCGTTGTCGAGGTCGTCATAGGTGTCGGAGTCGCCGCGATAGCCGTGATGGGCGTGGATCAGGCCCGCCAGGGCGCCGATCCGCGCTTCCGCCGGGCGGCCGGCCATGACCGCGCCGACCGCGGCCGCGTCGCGCGCCAGCACCGACAGGTGCGACGAGGCCGCCTCCCAGTCGGTGCCGACGGCGTCGAGCCGGGCCAGCTGCAGGGCCGCAGGAGCCGGATCGATCTCCCCGTCCGGCAGCATCCCGATCGCCGCCAGCGCTTCTCCCGGTTCCGCCATCACATCCTCCCCGAACCGCGCGTCAGATCCCGATGCAGAACAGGGCGACGATGCAGATCAGGCCGCCTGCCCAGGACGCCGTGCGAAGCGGCGCCCGATCCGCGAGGTAGGCGGCGCTGTAGGCACAGCGCAGCACCACGAACAGCACCGCCAGGGCGTCGATCCGGGACTGCGGCGCATGCGCCAGCTCCGCCACCAGCACCCCGGCGGCGAACGCCGGCAGCGCCTCGAAGTGGTTGCGCTGCGCCCAGTCGGCCCGCTGCCGCCACCCCTGCAGCCCGTCCAGCCCGGCGCGCGGCTGCCTGTTGTCGATGCCGCCGCCGCCCTTCGCCAGGGCCGCCATCACGTAGGGCAGAAGGATCGCGACCAGAATCATCCAGGTGGCGAAATGCATGAAGCGGCTCCGGAACGGTGGACGCAGAAAGCACGCCACCGGCCGCGGTTCCTGCCGCTGCCGGGCCCTTCCCGTCGCAGCCTTTCGCCGGGACGGTTGCTGCGCTAGGTGACGATGTCACGTTCGGGACTTTTCCTCTTCGCCATGACCTCCAGCAACGACATCCGCGCCGCCTTCCTCGACTTCTTCGCCCGACACGGTCATCGGATCGTGCCGAGCAGCCCGCTGGTGCCGCGCAACGATCCCACGCTGCTGTTCACCAACGCCGGCATGGTGCAGTTCAAGAACGTGTTCACCGGGCAGGAGACGCTGCCGTACAGCCGGGCGGCGACGGCGCAGAAGGTGGTGCGCGCCGGCGGCAAGCACAACGACCTCGACAACGTCGGCTACACCGCCCGGCACCACACCTTCTTCGAGATGCTCGGCAACTTCTCGTTCGGCGACTATTTCAAGCCGCTGGCGATCGAGCTGGCCTGGACCCTGGTCACGAAGGAGTTCGGCCTGCCGCCCGACCGGCTGCTGGCGACGGTGTACTCGGAGGACGACGAGGCGGCGTCCCTGTGGAAGCGGATCGCGGGGCTGCCGGACAGCCGGATCATACGCATCCCGACCGCCGACAACTTCTGGCGCATGGGCGACACCGGCCCGTGCGGCCCGTGCTCGGAGATCTTCTTCGACCACGGCGACGGCATCCCGGGCGGCCCGCCGGGCTCGGCGGACGAGAACGGGGACCGGTTCATCGAGATCTGGAACCTCGTGTTCATGCAGTATTTCGAGGACCCGCCGGGCACGCGCACGCCGCTGCCGCGGCCCTCGATCGACACCGGGCTGGGGCTGGAGCGGTTCGCCGCCATCCTGCAGGGGGTGCACGACAACTACGACACCGACACGCTGCGCGCGCTGATCCTGGCGTCGGCCGAGGCGACCGGGCAGGATCCGGACGGCGTGTTCCGCACCAGCCACCGGGTGGTGGCCGACCACCTGCGCTCGGCCTCGTTCCTCCTCGCCGACGGGGTGCTGCCGTCGAAGGAGGGGCGCGGCTACGTGCTGCGCCGGATCATGCGACGCGCCATGCGCCACCTGCACATGATGGGCACCACCGAGCCGGTGTTCCATCTGTTGGTGCCGGCGCTGGTGCGGCAGATGGGCGTGGCCTACCCGGAGCTGGTGGGCAACGAGGCGCTGATCCGGGAGGTGATGCGCCAGGAGGAGGAGCGGTTCAAGGCGCTGCTGGAGCGCGGGCTCGGGCTGCTGGCGGAGGAGACCGGACGGCTCGGCGAGGGCGAGGCGCTGCCCGGCGAGGTGGCGTTCAGGCTCTACGACACGTTCGGCTTTCCGCTCGACCTGACGGAGGACGCGCTGCGCGAGCGCGGTCGCGGCGTGGACGTTTCCGGCTTCGAGCAGGCGATGCAGGCGCAGCGCACCCGGGCCCGCGCCGCCTGGTCGGGCTCCGGCGACGAGGCGACCGGGCAGGCCTGGTTCGAGCTGCGCGACGAGGTCGGCGCGACCGAGTTCCTCGGCTACGCCACCGAGCAGTCCGACGCGGAGATCGTGGCGCTTGTGGCGGCGGGCGCGCCGGTCGCGGAAGCGTCGGCGGGCACGGAGGTCGGCGTGCTGCTGAACCAGACCCCGTTCTACGGCGAAAGCGGCGGCCAGGTCGGCGATGCCGGGATCATCCGGGGCCCCGGGCTGCGGATCGCGGTCGAGGATACGCAGAAGAAGCTGGGCGAGCTGGTGGTCCATCTCGGCCACGTGGTCGAGGGCACCGCGCGGGTGGGGGCCGCGGTCACCGCGACGGTGGACCACGCGCGGCGCGGCGGCATACGCGCGCACCATTCCGCCACCCACCTGCTGCACGAGGCGATGCGCCGCCGGCTGGGCGACCACGTGGCGCAGAAGGGCAGCCTGAACGCGCCGGACCGGCTGCGCTTCGACGTCAGCCAGCCGCGGCCGGTGACGGGGGAGGAGCTGGCGGCGATCGAGGCCGAGGTGAACGAGAAGATCCGGGAGAACGGGGTGGTCGGCACCCGGCTGATGACCCCGGAACAGGCGGTGGCGCAAGGCGCGCGCGCGCTGTTCGGCGAGAAGTACGGCGACGAGGTCCGGGTGGTGTCGATGGGCGACAGTTCCGAGCCCGGGCGCGGCGCGTACTCGATCGAGCTGTGCGGCGGCACGCATGTGGGGCGCACCGGCGAGATCGGGCAGTTCCGGATCACTGGCGAGAGCGGGGTGTCGGCGGGGGTCAGGCGGATCGAGGCGGTGACCGGGCGGGCGGCGGAACAGGCGGCGGTGCTGACGGAGAACCGGCTGAAGGAGGTGGCGGCCCTGCTCCGGGTGCCGCCGGCCGAGGCGGCGGAGCGGCTGTCCGTGCTGCTGGAGGAGCGGCGCGGCCTGGAGCGTCAGGTGGCGGAGCTGCAGCGCAGGCTGGCGACCGGCGGCGGGGCGGCGGCGATCGAG